>JBKJZI010000102.1:0-8442 GCA_046715155.1 Chthonomonadales bacterium
CCACCGCGCAGCCTCGATGCCAGCGCGCGCAACCGTAATATCCGGCTGATTTAGCAGCGCTATAAGCGCCGCCTCATTAGCCGTGATCGGACGATCCGGCGTCTGGCTCGTTCCCGGCGGCGGCGGCAGCTCTACCGGCGGCGGTAGCGGTGCCTCCTGAATCCGAGGCTGCACCGGGGGAGTCTGCTGGCCAACAGCCGGCGAACCTGAGGCAAGAACTGCGACCAGGGTCAGGGCAACTCGACATGCCATCTGTGTCGGAACTCCATTTATTGAATGGGGACGTAAAGCCGCTCCCAAAGGAAAGGGCGAGGAGACCTCGCCCCTACTTTCGTAAGACTCGCGGAATCCGGGACTTCTTATTGCCCTGACACCGGAGTTTCCGCGGGTAAGCGTTCGACGGCTTCGATGCTGGGCTCGATGATCTTCGACCGGTCCAGGTCGCGCTTGTCCCTGCGGAAGAAGCGCGCCAGGTCGTCGAACAGCGTGTAGACCGTCGGAATCACGAAGAGCGTCAGGAGCGCCGAGGAGGTCAATCCGCCGATCACCGCCGTCGCCATGGGCGCCTGTGTTTCCGAGCCCTTGCCATAGCCTATCGCGATGGGCAGCATCCCGCAAATCGTCGCCAGGGTAGTCATCAGGATAGGGCGCAGCCGGGTAGGACCGGCCGTCAGCACCGCCTCATCGCGCGGAATCCCACGTCCCCGAAGCACATTGGTATAGTCCACCAGAAGGATTCCGTTCTTGACCACTATTCCTATCAACATCAGCACGCCGATGAAGGCGGTCATTCCGAAGAGACGACCGGTAAGGAAGAATGCCAGCACCACTCCAACCGCTGAGAGCGGCACCGAGAGCAATACCGTCAGCGGGTGGACGAACGACTCGAATTGCGACGCCAGCAAGATGTAGATGAGCGCGATGGCGAGGCCGATTGCCAGCCACAACCCGCTCGCTTCCTCCGCTCGATTCCGAAGACGCGATCCCCAATCCCAGTAATACCCTTCGGGTAGTTTCAACCCGCCGAGCGCCTTCTGAATATTCGCCTGCAGCTCACCTTCTGACCGGCCCGCCGCTGCCTGGCCGCTGATTGCGATGTAGCGCGTCCGATTTAGCCGCGTGATCTCGTTAGGTCCGACGCCTTCAGCCGGGACCGCCACTTGCCCGAGCAAAATCGCCGGGCTCCCCGGACGCAGTGCCGATCGGAGAGGAATGTTCCGCATCTCCTCGATCGTCTTCCGGTCCGCTTCGGGGAACTGGACGATGATCGGATATTGAAATCCCTTCTCCTGGTAGTAGCTGGCGATGGAGCCGTTGGTGGCTGTGTTAATGGCCGAAGCGATGTCCTGGAAACTGAGCCCGAACTGGGTCGCCTTCTCGCGATCGATCTTCCACTGAATCTCCGGCGTGGCTTCCTGCCAGTTCACGTCCACGTTATCGTATCCAGGAATGTCCCTCACCAGCCCCTGCGCCTGCCGCCCGAGACCCGCCAGCGTCCCCAGGTCATCCCCAAAAATGTTGAACTCCACCCCGCCCTGCCCGCCCGAAATGATCCCCGCGACGATGTCCGTCTGGATGGGAAAGGCGCGGGTACCCGGAAGCCGTCCCAGGTCCTTGCGCAGGTCCGCCATCACGTCCGGAGTCGCCTTCTTCCGCTCGTCCTTCAGGTTAACGATCACGGAGCCTTCGTTTGAGCGCGGCGAGCCCACGGCTCCTCGGAATCGCAAGTTAGCTCCGGCCGCTGCAAATATCGTCGCCACGTCCGGGTGCTTGAGCACCATTTCCTCCACCTGGCGGACCGTCTGGTTTGTCTTCTCCAAAGCGGTGCCGGGCGGAAGGCGCAGATTGATGGTGAATTCGCCGTTGTCCGCCTTCGGCATCAGCTCAGTGCCGACCATGGGGAGAATGAGGAACGTGGACGCCGTGGCGGCCGCCGCTCCACCGAGCACCCAGTAGCGATGCCTTAACGCCCACTTGAGGCCGTTGCGGTAGGAATTGTCCAGCGCGTTGAACCACTGCCCGAACCTATGGAACATCCGCCCGATCAGACCCCGCTTCTTCTCGTCCTCCATCTCTTCGAGGTGCGCCTCGCCCTGGATCACGCGGGATGCGAGCATCGGGACGACTGTCGTCGCGTCCAGCAGCGAGACCGCCAGCGCAAAAATCACGACCAGCGCGAACTGCGTGAACATCTGCCCCGCCTGCCCCTGAATCAGTAGTAGCGGTAGGAACACCACCATGACGGTAAACGTGGAGGCCAGCACCGCCGACATGATCTCGTTCGTTCCGCTGACCGCCGCCTCCGCCGGTCGCATCTTGTCACGCTCGATATGGCGGAATATGTTCTCCAGGACCACCACCGCGTCGTCCACGATGAGCCCCGTCGCCAGCGCCAGCCCTCCAAGCGACATGACGTTCAGCGAGAATCCGCAAATGTACATCAGGGTGAACGTGGATACGATGGAGATCGGAATCGAGAGCGCCACCACCAGCGTGCTGCGAAGATTCCGCAGAAAGAAGAGCAGAATCAGGACCGCCAGCGCCGCCCCGATGAGCGCGTGATGCTGCAGGTTGCCGATGGAGTTGCGGATAAACTCGGATTGGTCCGCCGCCAGGCCCCATTTCAGTTGCGGATAAAGCTTTTGGACCTGCTCCAGCTTCTTGCTGACCGCATCTGCCGTGCTGACCGTATTGGCGCCGCTCTGCTTGGAGATGATCACGCCCACGGCAGCCTCGCCGTTCCTCCGCGTGAAGACCCGCTGTTCCGGTGTGGCGTCCCGCACGGTCGCCACGTCTCCGATAGTTATCAATCGTCCCGCGACCGACCCCACCGGCGTCGCCGCGATCTCCTTCGGACTTGTGTACCAGCCCACGGAACGAATCAGGTACTCGGTGTTGCTCTGCCGCGCGATTCCGGCCGGAAGGTTCAGGTTCTCCTGCGAAATTCGACGTGTGATCTCGGGTAAGGAGAGGTTATAGGCTTTGAGCCGCTGCGGGTCGATCTCCACCATGATGGCCCGCTGCTGCCCGCCCGTGATCGTTACCGACGCCACTCCATTGGCGGATTCGATGATCGGCGCGACCTGGTTGTCCAGCAAGGTGCGGAGCTGAACGGGGTCGTCGATCCCGGACACGGCGTAGTTCAGAATCGGCATCTGCTGCGGGTCGAACTTGAATACGGTCGGAATCTGCAGCGTGGGGTCGACCGGCAGATCGCGGCGCGCGCGCTGAACGAGCTGCAGCACGTCCACCATCGCCTTGTCGATGTCCGTGCCCCAGTTGAACTGGATTCGGACGAATGAACTCCCCTCGCCGGAGGTGGAGCTGATCTCATAGAGGTTGGGAACCGAGGAGACCGCCCGCTCGATCGGCCGGGTAACGGTAGTCTCCATCACCTCCGGCGCCACATTCGGCCAGTTCGTAATGACAATGACGCTGGGCAGCGTCACCTTCGGCAGCAAGTCAATCGGCAGCCGCGTCAAACAAATAGCGCCCAGGAGCACCAGCGCCGCAATGCGCATAGTCACCGCAACCGGCCTGGTTACCGAAAAACGAGCAACGTTCATTTTGTTTGAACCACGGGGGACACGGGGGACACGGGGAAAACGCAATCGGATTCAAATGGATACACGTTTGATCCCCTGCCTCATGAGCGGTTTATTGAAGTTCAAGATGTAGCCACGCTTAAATCCGAGCAGTTTGAGATAGGTAATGGTTTGCGCGATGTGGATCGGCGCTATTTCATCCACGGTTTTCAGTTCCAGTAGGAGGCAACCTTCCACAATAATGTCCGCGCGGAATCCGGTACCCAAATCGAAGCCACGATATTGGGCCGGAACCTCGACCTGCCGAAACGCCTGGATTCCCTTCTCAGTAAGCTCAATCATCATCGCCAACTCGTACACAGATTCAAGTAAGCCAGGCCCGAGCTCCTGATGAACCCTCGTGGCCGCGTCCAGGACCTTTGTAATCAGCTCTTCGTCGCATTCAACCAGATCTCTCAACGAGTTTTCCCCGTGTCCCCCGTGTCCCCCGTGGTTCGATTCCTCGTCCCGGCAACTCTTACTTTCGTTCCGTCTTTAACTGGCGCGCCGGTTAGGACAACCACTTCCTCGCCGGCATTGAGTCCGCTGATTACTTCAAATCCGGCCGGGTCGGATGAGCCTAGGACAATCTGTCTGTGCTTGGCCTCGTCCTTGTCCACCACTACGGCGATCGATCCTTTTTTAGACTGCAGCACGGCCTCGCGCGGAATCGATAAGACGCCCGGGCGGCGCTCGGTCTCGAGTATCACGCGCGCAAACATTCCCGGTTTAAGGTCGCCCCGTGAGTTGTCCAGGCCAACCCGGAGGTTGAACTGCCGGCTCGCCGGGTCGACGGCCGGATTCAACTGCACAACGCGCCCGCTGAACGCCCGGTTCGGCATGGCGTCGAGCTTCACCTGCGTCGTCTGGCCAACGCGAACTTTGCGGCCGACCTCTTCCGGAATTGGCACCGAAACCCAAACCTGGCGCATCGCTTGCAGCGTCAGAACGGGCTGAGACGAGGATGCCATCGAGCCGGGATCCATCAGCCGCTGAGTGACGAATCCGTTAATAGGGGAAGTCAAAACCGTCTCAGATCGCCTGGTCTCCGACTGCCGGAGCGAAGCGCGCGCGGCATCCACCGCCGCCTGCAAAGCCGCCAGATTCGCCTGGTAGGCCGGCCGCTGCACCCGGTTCGCGCGCGCCATCTCCAGCGCCGCCTTGGCCTGGACCACTCTCGCCCTCGCCGCAGCGATGTCCGAGCGTCCCTTGGTTTGCGCGATCTGGACCTGCTTCTCCGCCGACCTCTTCTGCGACTCTGCGGATTCCTTAAGAGCCTTCGCCGAGTTGAGCTGGCCCTGTGCGACCTCCAGGGCGCCCTGCTGCACGCTGACAGCAGTCTTCGCGTCGTCCACGTCCTGCGCGGCGATGAATCCCTGTTTGTAAAGGTCGTTGATTCGGTTAAACTTCGCCCGGGCGTTTTCCAGATTCGCCTGCGCGCTCCGGATGGACGCGTTCGCATTTGCAACACCGGCCTCCGCGGAATCTATCCGGCTCTGCGCCTCCGTTACAGCGGCCTGCGCCGTAGACACCTGCGCGTTGAAGTTGTCGCGAACCTGGTTGAAATCCGCCTCCGCAACCGAGACCCCGGCCTTCTGCTGCTGAATCTGAGTGGTTACGCCGACGTCGGTCGATGTGCGCGAAAACTCCGCCTGTGCTAGCCGGGACTGCGCCTCGGCCAGCGTTGCGCGAGCGCGGTTGACCTCTCCCTCGATCTCCGACGGATCTATTCGTACCAGCGCCTGCCCGATCGTGACGAGATCTCCCTCGTTCACCTTCAAAAACTCGATTCGCCCGGCCACCTTGGGAGCCAGCTTGACGTCCAGGGGCGCCTCCACAGTGCCGACTCCATCGAAGGTCTGAACGATGTCACGCCGCGTCACCTTGGATACCGAGACCATCGGCGCGATACCCTTACGCATCTGCTGCATCTTCGCCTGTTCGGCGGCTTCCGTCTTCCTCAGATTCAGCCGCCAACCGATTAGCGAGGCCAGCGCAAGCGCGGGGACAAGTACGATCAACCAGCGTTTCATAGGGGACTATACGCTCTCGTTGGACTTGAAATTCGATACAGATAAATGACTATGCCGGCCGCGCCGGGTAACTGCAGCCGGTAACGGTTCCGAGTGTTGAGAGCCGACGAAGACTGGTGCCTCGCAATGGCGACTTAGCACGACAGTTTGGTACTTTCCTCGGTCTCTTCAATGCGATGACGTAGCGATACCGTCATTCTGAGACAGCACTATCGTCGAAGAATCTGTTTTGCTCTGTCACGAAACGTGAACACTTACAACTGCAGAGTTGGTATTTCACGGGAATAGGACTCCACGGTACTATTGTATCCCATCTCACCGACCCAATCGACTTCGTCCGACGCGTCCGACAGGTCCGACAGGTCCGATTAACCTGTTGATAGCACCTCATATTCCGGATTCACTAGTACTTATTGCTTTCTGCAGGAAGGCTCTGATACAATGAGGGTGACCCCGAAGTCCCCGTTTGAGTGATTTAGCCGTTCGTCCCCACACCCGCGCCCTTGCGCGGTGGAGCCCGTTTATGCCTGAACCTGTAATACGTCCGGCCGATTCCTCGGTCAACATCCCAAAACCGCTTTCTCAGCCACAACCGTTTACTGAGGAATATATTGACTCTGGCCTGTCGGACAGCGCGGTCGTGCGACAGGCACCGGTCGATACCCAAATGGACCACCACGAAAACCCGTACATTCTGCTCATCACGGACGACAAGGTGTTTGGGGAGCACGTCACGCACGCCCTCGATCGCCTCCACTATCGCACCGCCATGCTCTACACGTCAGATCCCGCCGTGGCGATTTCTCGCTGCGCCGCCGAACGGCCCGATCTGGCCATGCTGAACGTCGATTCGCTCTCACTCGGCGGAATCAGCCTCTCGCGACGCCTCAAAGCGGATACCCCCGACCTGAAGGTGCTTTCCTTGGTCCACGGCCATGAGCTGGAGGCCGCACAGCGGGAAGCCGAGGTTTCGGGGTCAGACGCCGTGTGTGGCCTTCTGGAAGTTCCCCTACAACTCGGTGCTATCGTTCGGGAGCTTCTTGAGCGCCGTATCGAGGAAAAAGAGGCCGCGACCCCCGAGCCGGTCATGACCCTCCAGGATAGGATTCGTTCGGAAGCCAGCGTATTCGACTTTTCCGCGCTTCTCGACGGCGTGCGGACGGAAAACGGAACAGCCGCCGATTCCACCACTTTCGCGTTTACACCGGAGCCTGAGCCGATGGTCGCGGCAGCCGAGCCACCTCCACGCGCGGAAGCCTCTCGCGAAAAGGCCATCATCCGAAAGCGTCCTCGCCGTCCCGCGAAGCCCGCGCTGGTCGCGATCCTTGGAATCGCTGCCGTCGCGCTGCCGATCTACCTGCTGAACACCGGCGTGCTGCAATCGGATAATGAAGTTGGCGCCGGCCAGAACGTGCCTTCTAAGCCGGATATTAACCTGACCGTACGTAAAGGTCTTCCCTTTCCGCCGATCACCCCGGGCGAGCGCATTCCGGTTGGCGGGCCTAATTACTGGCTGGAGGCCCCGATTACCGACGAGGTCAAGCAGAAGGTCTTTTCCGCTTACGGAATCGGCCCCGTCGAAGCCCAGAGCTACGTGATCATCCGGCTCATCCCGGTCGAGCTCGGCGGGACCGAAAACCCCGCCAACCTCTTCCCCACCACGCCCTGGTTCCACGGCCTCAAATCACGATTGGACAGGCGGTTGGTCGAGCTCGTCAAAGGCGGTCAGCTAACGATCCAGCAGGCGGAATCGGAGCTCAAGGACAACTGGGTCCGGGCATCCCACCGCTACTACATTCGGAACTACGGTATCGACGATCCGGACAAAGCGCGCCAGAAAGAAGACCAGCTCAAATGGTAATGAATCGCGCCGTCGGAGCCGCAGTTATTGTCCTGATCGCCTTCTCCGGCTGCAAGTCCAACCCAACCGGCGTATCACCCGCGCCCGCGCCGCCGGCTGCCCCCGTCACCTCCCCCGGACTGCCATCATCCTCGGATGCGTCCGCCCCACCGCAAGCAGCCGATCGAAAAGGACTGCCCGATCCGGCGCTAACTCCCGGCGAGCGCGACTCGAAGCCGCACAAACGCTCTAACGTCCCGCCCGCTGCTCAGAAGCAGGTTCTCGACGCCTATGGCGTTCCGCCCGGCGACACCCGGTTCGTGGTCTGCCGCCTGATTCCGCCGGAAATCGGGGGGACCAACAATACACCCAACCTCTTCGCGACGACGCCATGGTTCGCCAATCTCAAGGCCCGCCTCGACAGCAAACTCGTCCAGCTCGTCAATTCAAAGCAAATAACCCCCGATCAGGCTGTTGCGGACCTCAAAAGCAACTGGGTCAAAGCCGCCCACAAACATTACGTCCGCAACTACGGCGAGGGCACAAAAGCCGGCGCCAAGCAAAAAGAAGACCAGCTCCGCTGGGAGCAGTAAGTTGATCGCCTGTCGGTTCGCAAATAAACCGGCGCATAACTCTCTATTCTAAGCATCTAACCACGCTCTGCCCACTGGTTCGGGAAAGAAACGTTCGGCAGACCGTCATCCTGTAAGGATCTGCTTTTCCGCCGTTAGTTTTTAGGAGACGTTTGATCGTCGAGGAATCCATCGCGCCACCCGTCCTGAGCATCGAATCAGGCCCGGCCTGCTGGTTCGGGAAAGAAACCGTCGGCACGCCGTCATCCTGTAAGTACTTGCTTTTCCGCCGTTAGTTTCTTGCGAGACGGTTCTATCGCCGAAGAATCCGCCGCGCCAACCGTCATTCTGAGCAACTAATGGCCGCTCGCCATGGTTCGATGAAGAAACCCCGGCGACCCGTCATTCTGAGA
>JBKJZI010000103.1:0-4600 GCA_046715155.1 Chthonomonadales bacterium
GAACAATCCCATCGGCGACCTCCATGCCCGGCTACACGCGCTCGAACAACCCGGCAGCTCCCATGCCCAGCGCGGCGCACATGGTCACCATCCCATACCGAGAGTTCCGCCGCCCCATCACATGCGCCAGCGTAACCGTCTGTCGCGCCCCGGTACACCCCAACGGATGCCCAAGCGCCACAGCGCCGCCATTAACGTTCACTCGATCCGTCGGCAGCGGAAACTCCTTCAAAGAGCACAATACCTGCGCCGCAAACGCCTCGTTGAACTCGATAAGGTCCAGGTCTTCCGGACTCAGCTTTACCTGCTTAAGCAGCTTCGGCACCGCAAACGCCGGCCCGATTCCAAAGTTCTCCGGCTCCACTGCCGCTACCGCGTATGCGACGAATCGCAGCAGCGGCTTCAACCCAAGTCGATCCGCCCTCTCCGCGCTCATCAAAACCACCGCCGCCGCCCCATCACTACGCTGCGACGCGTTCCCCGCAGTAATGATTCCGTCCGGAAGGAACGCCGCCTTAAGCTTTGCCAGCCCAGCTTCCGATGTATCCGCTCTCGGCCCTTCATCGGAATCGAACGTGAGCTCGCGGATCTCCGGCTTCCCGCCGCCGTTCATCTCTTGCAACCTGACCGGAACCGGCGTTATCTCATCCCCGAACCGCCCGGACTCCCTAGCATCCAGCGCCTTCCGGTGACTCTCAACCGAGAACGCGTCCGATTCCTCGCGCCGGATCCCATACCGACGGGAAAGCTGCTCCACGCAAAGTCCCATCGAGAGATAAGTATCCGGATGCGATTCCATCAACCGGGGATTGGGCCGTGTGGAGGTCCCCATGAAGTTCACCAAACTCATCGATTCCGCGCCGCCCGCAATGATCGTGTCCGCGCTCCCACACGCAATCCGCTGCGCCCCAATGGCAATCGCCTCCAGCCCCGACGCGCAGAACCGGTTCACCGTAAGCCCCGGAACCGTCATTGGCAGCCCCGCCCGCAGCGCCGCCAGCCGAGCAAAGTTAAGCCCCTGCTCCAACTCCGGCTGCGCGCACCCAAGGATCACGTCCTCAACGTCGCCGCCCTCGATCCCGGCCCGCTCGACCGCCGCCTTAATCGCCACCGCCGCCAGATCATCCGGCCGCGTAACCCGCAGCGTCCCCTTAGGCGACTTCCCAATCGCCGTACGCGCCGTTCCGACTATCACGACATCTCTCATATCTCAATTCCTCAGAGGCTTTCCGGTGGCAAGCGTGTGCTTGATTCGGGCGAGGGATTCCGGCGTGCCGCATAATGACAGGAACGCCTCGCGCTCAAGGTCGAGCAGATACTGTTCGGTAAGCTCGACAGGATGAACAAGCTCACCCCCACAAAGGATATACGCAAGCCTGTCGGCAATTCTCGCATCGTGCTCGGTGATCTGTTCGCCGCGGCGGAGCAAATGGATCTCCCAGCGGAATCGGGCAAGCCCATCCTCCCCCATCGCGAGAATGGTCGCGGATTCCGGCGCCCGGTAGTTGACCGCCAACGCGTCCGCCCGCTCCTTAGCCTCGAAGAGCAGTCGATCCGGATGAAAGCTTATTCCATCCTCTTCTTCGAGATAACCGAGCTCTCGCGCCTCCGGTGCGCTGGAGCCGATCTTCGCCAGCCGCAGGTTTTCCCACAGCGGACGAAGGAACGGATAAGGATCGCTGCGTTCAAGGATCGTGCCCGGAGGCACCTTTCGATACGCCCGCAGCGCCATTTCCGCCGTCCCGCCCCCGGCTGGAATCAGCCCGACATTCGCTTCAGGGAGCCCGATGTAGCTCTCAAAGGCGGCTTGAACGCTCGCGCAGTGCAGCATCGTCTCGCACCCGGCGCCAAGCGTGTAGCCATACGCCGCCGCGACCACCGGAGTCGGCGAATACTTCAGCCGCAGCACGGTCTGCTGCAACTCAGTTATAGTGGAGTCTATGGCGCCCCAGTCGCCCCGCTCGATCTTCTCGACAAAAAACCCTAGGTCAAATCCCGCACTGAAGTTCTCGCCGGAGCCACCAATCACGAGCGCCCGAAAATCCTTCTCTGCGCGTTCGCGCGCTCGATCCATGAACTGCACGAGTGCAGAATCCAGGACGTTCATCTTGGAGCGCCATGCCAGACCGAGGATTCCGTCGCCCAAGTCCACGATGGAAGCCGTCTCGGATTCTTCGACCGTCTTTCCTGCCTTCTTCTGGTCCTTCAATACGATCATGTCCGCCGGTCTGGGAAGCGGCGCCATGCTCCCTGTCCGAAAGTCGTAGTAGAAGTGGTGGCCGGCCTCGTTGCGGTAGCACCGCTCTACCGGAGCACTGTTTCCGATTCCACTGAAACCTGCCGTTCCGTCGTTCAACTCGCGGAACGCATCCAGGATGTGGAATGGTCCCATCTCCCATCCGAAACCGCCGGTGATGGCGTCATCCACGTCCACGACCCGGTCTGCTACTCGATGACCCACGTCCTGCATGTACCATAATCCATCGAAGATTAGGCGGTCGATCTGGAGCAGATTCGGATTCTCCCAGTCACTGAGCAGCCTGCCGATTCGCTCACGTAACGGGAGCTCTTCGATCTCGCGCGGGACGTGGGTGGGCTCTATCCGAGGGCGGTAGTCACCGGTTGACAGGTCTAGCGAGAGGATCTCACCGCTTTTCTCGCGTTTATAGAATCCAGCCCCGACTTTCGCCCCTGTTCGGCCATCCGATATGAGCCGGCGCATGATCTCCGGAATCTGAATCGACTGGTACGCCTTATCGTCGGGAAGAGCTTCCTGGAGATTGTCGATGATTTGGGCGGTGATGTCGAGACCGATCACGTCCGCGAGCCTGAAGGTCCCGCTCTTGGGTCTTCCGATCAGTGGGCCGGTCAAGTAGTCCGCCTGTTCCACCGTCATCCCGAGCCAGACTGCAATCTCCAAGGATTTGATTAGCGCGTACATTCCTAGCCGTGTGGAAATGAATCCGGGAGTGTCCTTGGCTCGAATTACTCGCTTGCCCAGGACACGGTCGGCGAAACGGGCAAAGCCCTCGAAGACTCCTGCGTCGGTCTCCACAGTCGGAATCAGCTCCAACGGCTTCATGTAGCGCGGGGGGTTGAAGAAATGCGTACCGAAGAACCGAGAGCGGAATCCGACCGGGCAGTCCGCTACCATCGCTGAGAGGCTTAATCCTGAAGTGTTACTGCTGATGGAGGCGGAATCCGAGGCGACGCGTGACACGTCTGCGAGTATTCGCCGCTTTACATCGAGGTCTTCGGCCGCAGCCTCGACTATCCAATCCGCTTTACCGATCAGTTCCAGATGGTCTTCGATGTTTCCGATCGTCACCCGGCGGGCATACTCCGGTATTGCAAACTGAGGGGGACGGGATCTGAGAGCGCGGTCAAGGCCTTCGTGGGCGAGGCGATTCCGGGATCTCGCGTCGGAGCCGGCGCCTTCAGGAACGCGTTCCAGGAGCAGGACGGTCCATCCGACGTTGGCGAGGAGAGCGGCGATTCCGGTGCCCATCACGCCTGCGCCGATCACGGCGGCGTGGCCGGCGACGCTCTTTTCGTTCAGCATCCCTTTCTATCTCTCCAGGGCGGCGGGCAGGTTGGGCGCTTCCACCTTTCCTATCTTCCACTCATACGTCTTGAACAGGCCCAGGAGGTGCGGATTGGCGCGGCGGGTTACCGTAAAGACCACGGGCTGCGAGTAATAGGTGTCAGAAACCTGTCCTGACTGCGGGCTAACTTCGGCTCCGATTCCGTTTACATTCAAAACGACCGCGTCATCCGAAAGCTTGTTGAAACGGAGATCGCCGAAACTGACGGCAAGATTGCGGGAAAAGGCGAAACCGCGCTTTAGGAGGGCGTGGATTTGCTTGAGCGTTCGGCCGGCAACATCGGCGTCTTCCCATGCGAAGGACACCGCCTTGTCCGCGCTCTCATTCTGCAAGGTCGTGGCAAGCTTCTTCAGCATTTCGCGGCCGTCGGATTCGTTGAATTCAGCCTTGCTTTCGATTAGAATCGGAATGTAGATGGCCGCCAGGACGAAAGCCAGAATCCCGGCGATAGCGAGCGCGATCTTCGATGATTTTTGCAACGAGCGCGTCCTCCAGTTTAGAATGGGCCGATGACTACCAGCCCGGCTCCTGGCTCACATAGCGTTCGAGCGTTTCGGCGTGCGGTGGCGGAGGCGAATCCGTCGGCGTCACGATGGCACGTAGTAGACTGATCTGACCGGCAGGATAGCTATCGTGGTGTGAGATGGTTGAAATAATCCGCCAAGTGGGCCAATTCTCGCCCCAATTCGTGGGCCTGTTTCGCATGAGTTCCCGATCTTCCAGCTCCTCCCAGCTCCGAAGCCACTCATGTTGGCAAGATGCTAAATTCTCGCGATTCTCCTCTAGCCGTGGGCCCAGCTCACGAAGTCTTAGCGCGCTGTCCCGCCAACGGAATCGCCTATCTTGGAACGCGGCGCTCGCGTACATCAGCTTGCATGAAGCCAAGTGCTGCATTATGCCCAGAATCGAGCCTTCGGTGTGCAAGTAGCCGCTTCCCCCCAGGCCAACCACCGCCCACGCTTCGCCTTCTGTCAGGCCCTCGAGACTTTCAGTAA
>JBKJZI010000104.1:0-13603 GCA_046715155.1 Chthonomonadales bacterium
GGCGCATGCGCCGAATGACAATTCCGGTCCTGTCGACTTCCCAGTGACGGCCCCCAGTCAATACGATAGCGAACGCCTTCCGAGTTTCGAGGACTATTGCTAGCGTACCGGGAAGTCGACGCGCTACTTCCGCACGCTCAACCCACGGGAGGGTCTCCAACTTTGATTCCAAAGCGCCCGCGTTGAGGCGAAGGATTCCCGATTCGCGAGGCACCTGTACCGAAGCAAGCGTTTCGGCCGCCTCACGCGCATCGAGGGCTCCGCTCCCTGCGACACTTACCTTCCGCACGTAGAACATCGGTGAAGTCAGCGCGCCGGCCGCGCATTCGGCGATCAGCCCGACCGCCAGCGCCAATATGATCAATCGTCGCCGATTCCGGTTTTTGGCCCTGGCTTGGGCGAACCCTCCACCGGCCCGGATTCCGGCCGTTCGAACGCGAGTTCTGTTCTTTGTAGTCTCCGGAACCGTTTTGATCATTGTGATTTCTCCTCGCTCAGGCAGCGCGGCGGGAAGCAAGGAACTGCTCGGCAACTTCATTGATATCGCCGGCTCCCATAGTTAGCACTACGTCTCCCGGCTGCGTGATCCACGTCAACGCGCCTACCACGTCAGTCTTTTTCGGCAGGTAAAGCACGGTCTTGTCGTAATCTCGGCTCGCTACGATGCGGACCAGATCGGCCGCGCGCACTCCCGGAATCGGCTTTTCTCGCGCGGCGTAGATGTCGGTCACCAGTATCACATCCGCCTCGTTCAGCGCGTCCGCGAACTCGTGGAGAAAGTCCCGCGTTCGCGAATAGAGATGCGGCTGAAAAACCGCCACAATGCGACGGCCGGGAAACGCCTCGCGCGCGCCATCAATGGTTGCTCGGACCTCTGTTGGGTGGTGCGCATAGTCATCCACTACAAGTACTCCGTCGAGCTCACCTCTCACATCGAACCTGCGTGCCGCGCCGGTAAACTTGCTCAATGCAGAAGCGATCTGCTCGAACGCTACTCCGAGCTGAATGCCCACCGTAACGGCGGCAAGAGCGTTCATGACATTGTGCTGCCCGGGAACGTTCAGTTCAATGATTCCGAGCTCCTTCTGGCTGCCGTCAACTGACTGTAAGACGCGGAATCGCCGCCCACGGTCGACTATTCCCAGGTCTTCTGCCCAGACAGACTCCGAACCAGCTTGCAACTGTCCATACGAGATACCTTTGCCGTCAAAGCCTGCAGCATCCACAACGGAACGGGCGCCTTCGTTCTCGCTGCACCATATAACCGTTCCATCCGCCGGGAGGCCCGCCAGAAATCGCACAAAACTCTCACGAACCCGATCCTCCGTCCCGTAGTAGTCCAGGTGGTCCGCCTCTATGTTCGTAATTACCGCAATGTTTGGGCGCAATGAGAGAAACGAATCGTACGCCTCACAGGCCTCCGCGACGATCACCTCGCCTCCAATACGCACGTTCCCCCCAATAGCGGGAAACTCTCCTCCGACCAGCACGGTGGGATCGAGGCCGCCTTCAATAAGGACTGCGGCGATCATCGACGTAGTGGTGGTCTTCCCATGCGTTCCCGCGACCGCAATGCGGGGCCCTTGCTTCTCCGTCATCAACCGCCCCAGGAACTCCGCCCGCGAAACGACAGCAATTTCCTGCTGGAGCGCATACGCAACCTCGGGATTGTCCGTCTGGACGGCAGCCGTTACTACCACTAGATCGGGTTTCTCAGTATCGATGTTTTCTGCGACTTGTTCGCGGTAAATGCGGGCGCCCGCCGCTTTCAGACGCTCCGTAGCGTCGCTCTCCATCGGGTCGGATCCGGAGACGCGGATTCCGTTGGATGCGACTATCTGAGCCAGCGCGCTCATACCCACGCCACCGATTCCGATAAAGTGCACGTGATTGTATTGACGCCTATCAGGCATGCTGTCCCGACCCTATGGACATGGCAATTCGTGCGATTTCGTTTGCTGCTTCCGGACGGCCAAGGAAACGCCCGGCTTCGCTCATCCTATTCCGCAGATCCGAATTAAGCATTAGCTCGGATACACTACGCGCCAGCTCCTCCGGAGGCAGCGAGCCCTCAGGTAGTAAGCGCCCACCGCCGGCCTTCACGACCTCGCGCGCGTTCGCGGTCTGATGGTCGGCGTAGGCCGACGGGAGCGGGACCATCAAGGCCGCGATCCCGTTCGCCGTGACCTCTGCAAGCGTCGAGATTCCGCACCGGCAGACTACAATGTCCGCAGTCCTGTATGCCAATGCGACTTGCTCGCCGTCGAGATAGGCTCGGGCGACATACGGAATCCGCGTATCCTCTCGCCCTGCCAGGGCCTTCATGACATCCTCAATATTGCGAGCGCCTGCCTGGTGCAGAATCTGCATCCCGTCCGGCAGGTGAGACAACGTCCCGACTATTAGTTCGTTCAGGCGTCGCGCTCCCTGACTCCCGCCGATCACAAGTAAGGTTAAGAGTTCTTCCTGGAGTCCCAGCTTAGCCCGCGCCGCTTGTTGCGAGACGGAGCAGACGATCCCTTCACGAAGCGGCACTCCTGTGGCCACAGGTTTGCCGGCGGGAAAGTAGCTCTTCGTATCCTCGAACCAGACGCAGATGTGCGTCGCATACTTCGCGAGCCAGAGATTCGTGCGGCCAGGGATCGCATCACATGCCTGCGTGATCAGCGGCCGCTTTTGTCGTGCCGCCGCTAGGGCAGTCGCCGCGGCCACATAGCCCCCCGTGCTGATCACCACATCCGGTTTGTAGTCCCGAAGGAAGGATGAAGCCTCACGATATCCCTGCCAGAGCGCCCAGAGAACGCCCAACGATGAAACCGAGGCCAGCTTCCTGAGCTTTTTCGACTTCACCGCGAGGAACGGAATCCCCGCCTTCGGCACGATGTCGGTTTCCGGCCCGGTCGTGCCGCCGATGAAGTGCAGATCTACACCCGGATCGTGCCGCCGAAGCGCCTCCGCTACGGCAAGCGCCGGGTATATGTGACCGCCGGTACCTCCCCCAGTGACGACAACCTTCACCTGCGCTCGGCAAGGCGCGGCGAAGCGTCCGGATGCTGGGAGATGTTGAGCAGAATCCCGATTCCGATCAGCAGGAACAGCACCGAAGAGCCGCCATAGCTAATGAACGGCAGCGGAACGCCGGTTGCCGGAATCGATCCCGTCACGACGGCGACATTCACGATGGCCTGCCAGCTTATCATCGCCGCGATTCCGGCAGCCAGCAGCGATCCGAACGGGTCCCGCGTACGCGACGCGATCCGGAATCCTTGCAGTCCCACTGCCGCGAGAAGACCGATAACGATCAGGCAGCCAACCAGTCCGGTCTCTTCGGCGATGGTCGCGAAGATGAAGTCCGTATTCGCTTCCGGAATGTAAAACTTCTCCCGTCCCGCCCCAAGACCGACGCCGGTGATTCCGCCAGACCCCACCGCCATCAAGCTGTGGCTCATCTGGTAGCCCCGGCCCGAGGGGTCGGCATCGGGATTGAGGAACGTCTGAATACGCCCGGCCCTGAAACTATGGCTAAACAGGCTGGCAAGGACGAACACCACACCGCATGTTGCCAGGATTCCGCCCAGGTGCCGTTTGCGCGCCCCTGCAACGTAGAGCAGAGTCAGGCTCGCCATCAAGATTATGAAGCTCGTCCCAAGATCAGGCTCGCGCTCAACAAGGACGACAACAGCGCCCATTACCGCGAGAGGAATGAAGAGGCCGTCCCAGAAGCTGCGGATGTTGTGCGCACCGCGCGAAAGAATCGCCGCGAGGTATACCACCAGGGCAAGTTTTGCGAGTTCCGACGGCTGTAGTTGAATGGGCCCGTACCCTATCCAGCGGGAGGCGCCGTTGCGCGTGATGCCGATGGTCGGCAGCCATACCATCAACAGCATGATTATCGATGCGAGGAGAACCGGCCCGGCGAACCGCTTCAGCTTCCAATAGTTGAACCTGGACATGGCGAGCATGCAGGCGAGCCCGATAGCGGCAAAAACAGCCTGTCGCTTCAGAAAAAAGTACGCATCGTTTCCCGTGTTTCGCAGATCCATCGAACGTGCATAGCTGGCATCGAAAACGGCAGCTACGCCGACCGCCAATAGGGCCAGCGTAACGTTGAAGATTAGCTGGTCCGCAGGTTGCTTAGGTCGCTCGATGACGGCCACGGCGTGTGATGCTCCTTACTATCGCTGCTTACGAACGGCCTGCCTGAAAGCCTCGCCGCGCGCTTCAAAGTCGGCAAACATATCGAAACTCGCGCAGCCGGGAGATAACATGACAGCGTCCCCAGGGAGCGAGAGCATCCTAGCCTTCTGAACCGCCTCTTCCAGTGATTCCGCGCGCTCGATACGGTCGAATCCGGCAGCACGCGCCGCTTCCGCGATAGGCTCTGCCGCCTCGCCGATCAGGACGGCATGCTTCGCGTACAGCGAGATCGCCGTCCCCATCTGCTCGAAGTTGGTGTTCTTGCTTGCGCCGCCGGCGATAACGACAGTCGGCCGGTTCATGGCCTCCAGCGACCGAACGGCGGCGTCCACGTTCGTGCACATGGAGTTGTTAAGATAAAGCACTCCGCCGATCTCCGCGACCGGCTCCATGCGGTGGACTACTCCACGGAAGGCCCGAAGCGCTTCGCTTACCGCGTCCGGATCGATTCCAAAAGCGATTGCAGCGCCGGCGGCTGCCAGGGCGTTCTCAAGGTTGTGCCGGCCCGGGACCTGAAAGTCCTCGACCGCGCCGAGATCGTATTCCGTGCCGCCCCAGCGTACGAGAATGCGGCCACCGCGGATACACGCGGAATCGTCGCCCATGCAATGGCCGTGATCGAACCAGAACAGCCTGCTTTTAACGCGCTCGCCTATTGCCCTCGCGGGAGCATTCAGCCGGTTGACTATAGCGACGTCTTCGTCCTCCAGCTGGGCGAATAGGCGGCCCTTGGCCGTCACATATTCCTGGAAAGTCTGGTGCCAGTTCATGTGGTCCGGCGTTATATTGGTGAGGATTCCGACCTTCGGGCGGAACTTCTCAACCCACATGAGCTGAAACGAGCTGATCTCGGCGACAATGACGTCTCGGGAATCGGCCCGCGACGCGGCGGAAATAAGCGGGAGTTTTACGTCATCCGCGGCGACGTTGCCGGCCACGAACGTCTTCCGGCCGCCGGCCCGCGCCATGTCGCCCAGCAGCATTGTTGTGGTGGTCTTCCCGTTCGTGCCCGTGACCGCCAAAATCGGGGCCTCTGCGATGCGGTACGCCACTTCGATCTCAGAGAGAATCGGGATTCCGCGTTCTAGGGCAAGCTGAATGACCGGCGAGCCCGGCTTGATCCCGGGAGACGGCACCAGCATATCTACATTCTTAAGCAACTGCTCGGGACGCGCGCCTGCGCGTACGTCGACGCCTAGCTTTTGGGCTTCGCGATAGCGATCGCCGAGCTCCTTCTGCGACAGGTAATCAGCAAGTATCACATCGGCGCCAAGGCCCTTCAACACGGGCGCAGCCGCCAGTCCGGTCCGAGCCATGCCTACCACCGCCACGCGCCTGCCCGCAAACTCCGACTTCCGCAAGGTCATTACCATCTTTCGAATTCCTTGATTGAGATGAGGGACACGACTAACGGCCGATTCCGAGCGCGAGCGCCGCCGCTATGGCTGCCGCCGTAACGAGCCAGAATCGCTGCACGATGGTAGTCTCTTTCCATCCTAGCTCTTCAAAATGATGATGAATCGGAGTCCGCCTGAACACTCGATGCGTCTTAGCGTATTCGAGACCATAACGCCTCGCCCGAAACTTGAACACCGTCACCTGAATCATTACCGAAAACAGCGCCGCCCACGGCACCGCCGCATAGAGCTGGAAGGGCGCCTCCACCTTACCGACTATCGCTATTCCGGCAAGCGCTGCTCCCAGCGCCAGCGAGCCCGTGTCGCCCATAAACACCTGCGCCGGGTGTGCGTTGTACCAGATGAACCCGCCGCATGCTCCCGCCAATGCCGCCGCGAGCAGCGGAAGCCATGAGAGCCCGATCGGAGCGCTCACCGTCGCCGCTAAAGCGACCGCTATGATGGCGGTTACACCCGCCGCCTGCGCATCCAGTCCATCCAAAAAGTTGATCGCGTTCGACATGCCCACGATCAGCAGCAGGCAAAAAACGTAATAGCCGATTCCCAGGTGGAGGTCCGTTCCTAACCGTATGACCTCCGTCCGCTCTGGAACCCGGGTAATGTACAACCAGGCGCAAAACGCGGCCGCAAACACGACCTGAGCGGCGAACTTCTCGCGCGCCCTCAATCCAAGATTCTTGCCGCGCCTGGCGATCAGGTAGTCGTCCAGAAATCCGATCAGACCGAACGACAGCGTCAGCCCTAACAGGGCGAAACCCGAGTACTGACCCGGCCTCGACAGCACGCCGATTACCACCGGAATCGTCAGACCGATAAGGATGAGCAGGCCACCCATCGTCGGCGTCCCCTGCTTCTCCAAATGCCGGCTCGGCGCGTCGGCCGAAACCGTCTGTTTCGCCCCCAACCGTCGCAACGCCTGAATCACGGGCTTGCCCAGGAAGACGGTGAGGGCGAATGCCCCCAGGAATCCCGCTGCTGCCTCAGCCACGTTCAAGCGCCAAGCGCCCTCTTTCGCCGGGTCGCCGTTGTTCTTCTCCTCACCCTTGGACGGTGGACCAGCTCCGCCCGGACCTGCATCAGGTATAGGACGTGGTGTCCTAACCGAAGTGAAAGGTCGGGCGCGAACAGATCTTCGGCGAGGCGCGACGGAATCTCCGCGTCTCCTTTGGCAACGGTAAAGCTTTGCTGATTGTTTTCAAAGACAGCCACGAGTTTGCTCCTATCCGTTTCCACTGAGAATGGATCGGACGACTTCGCGGTCGTCAAAGGGATACTTCACTCCTTGAATCTCCTGATAGTCCTCGTGCCCCTTGCCTGCGATCACTACCAGGTCACCTTCACGTGCCTGCTCCACCGCTCGCCGAATCGCCTCGCGGCGGTCTGGCTCCACCACAACGGTCGCGGCGGAATTCTTCAGTCCCGGCAATATCTCTTCGATGATTGTCGCCGGTTCTTCCGTGCGCGGATTGTCCGACGTCACCACCACAACATCCGACCGTTCGCCGGCCAATCGACCCATGATCGGGCGCTTGGTCCGGTCCCGGTCCCCGCCGCAGCCGAAGACGGTGATAATGCGTCTCGGGCTGAGCTTGCGCGCCGAATCAAGCAGGTTGCCGATTCCGTCCGGTGAATGGGCATAGTCGACTACTACGTGGAATCCGCGCCCAGTTGGGACGGATTCGAAACGGCCGGGTACCGCGCGGAGGGAATAAAGTCCGTCGGCTATCACGTGCGGGGCATAGCCCAGTCCAACCGCGAGGCCGATAGCCCCCAGCGCGTTGTAAACCTGGAAGGCGCCGCCGATCTGCAGCTCCACGTCGACGCGGCCCAACGGAGTGTCCGCGACGAATCTCACTTGGCCCGGGTCCAGAACCACGTCGCGCGCCATCACATCGGCTTTCGCCTCCAGTCCATAGGTTATGACGCGTCCGCGAGTGGCCTTAGCGACCACATCGCCGCGCGGGTCGTCCAGGTTGACCGAGGCGACGAACGGCTTGGCGCTGAGAGCCGGATAGTCTCGGAAAAGCCGGAGCTTGGCCTCGAAGTACTCCTCGAGCGTGCCGTGGTAATCCAGGTGGTCTTGGGTAAGGTTGGTAAAGATCGCGCCGTCGAACTCGCATCCGTCCGTCCGGAACTGTGCGAGAGCGTGCGATGAGACCTCCATCACGACGGCCTCCGCTCCACGCTGCCGCATGTCGCCCAGGAGCTTCTGCAGTTGATCCGCCTCCGGCGTGGTGCGCTCTGACGGCAGGGGCTCTCCGCCGATTTCCGCGCCGAGGGTCCCGATTGTCCCTGTTAGGCGTCCGGCGGCCCTCAGGATGCTTGCGGCCATAAGCGTACTGGTCGTCTTTCCGTTCGTGCCGGTCACGCCTATAAGGCGCAGTTGGCGAGACGGATAGCCGTAAATGGCGGTGGCTAGGGCCGGAAGCGCCCGCCGAGTGTCCGCCACGATCATCCGGTTGCCCTGCAGACCCTGACGGCCTTCCTGGCTGCAAAGGGCAGCGGCTCCTCGTGCAATGGCGTCCGCCGCGAACTTATGACCGTCGAAGTTTTCGCCTACCAGGCAAACGAACAGGTCACCGGGCTTTACGGCGCGCGAATCATGAGAGATTCCGCGGATCTGCATCCCGGAATCTCCCTTCACGATCGCGCCGGCTATGAGGGAAGCTAAGTCTTCCAGCTTCATCGAATTGCCCGTTCGAGCGTTGTTCAGAAAAGGAAAGCCGGCCGCTCGGCATCGTTGGCAAGCAGCCGGTGGCCCGGAGACTTTCGGGCCGATAAGGTACTGATCGTGCGTTAACGTCTTGCGATGTGAACCTTTTCCAGCGCGGCGGGGTCATCCGGCGGCACTTTCCAGTACCACATGAGCCGCTGCGCAATGCGTTGAAAAACCGGCGCGGCAACCTGCGCGCCGTAGTATGCGCCTTTAGGCTCGTCAACCACGACGGCGATGACTGCCTGCGGATTCTGGGCCGGCAGGAATCCGATGAAGGAAGCCACGTACTTCCCACCCGCGTATCCCTTTTGCCCTGCGACCACCTTCTGGGCCGTACCCGTCTTTCCGCCTACGGTGTAGCCGGGCACCTTCGCGACCTTGCCCGTGCCATCCGTTACGACCGCTTCCATGTAGCTGCGGACGAGGTCTGCAGTTTCTGCCGAAACTACTCGCCTGGGCGAAGTGTGGGTCTCGCGCCGAAGCGGTCGACCGGCGGAGTCCAGGTAGTCCTGGATTAGACGCGGGCGGTGCAGCTCTCCGCCATTAGCGATTGCACCGTACGCTGCCGCCAGTCCGAGCGGAGTGACCATTACCGCCTGTCCGAAGGCCACGCGTGCGGCTTTGGGGTTGCCACCCTCGAGCGCGTCTGCGCCGAATCCGAGCCGCCCACGCATTTCGTAAGGCAGTCCTACTCCCGATTGCTCCAATAAACCGAAGCGCGTCAAATGCTCGTTCAACCCTTCCATTCCAAGCTTGATTCCAAGCTGAGCGCTCGCAACGTTGCAGGAGTCCTCTACCAGGCGCCTCATGCTCACCGCACCATGGGCGCGGGAGCCGCCATGAAGGGCACACTTGACAGAACGTCGGCCGATCTGAAACGTTCCACCACAGTTGAGCACGGTATTCGGGGTGACCAACTTTTCCTCGAGAGCAGCGGCCACGGTCACTACTTTGAGAGTCGATCCCGGCTCATACAGGCTGATCGCGCGGTTCATCAGCGCATTCGGATTCTGCTTCAATCCATTTCGAGAAATGGGGTCGAAATCGGGGTAGCTCACCATGGCGAGAACATCCCCGGTCTTAGGGTCGAGGACAATTGCGGTCGCGCCTAACGGCTTGTGTTTGTCGGTACATTTGGATAGCTCGGTCTGCGCGATGTGCTGGACGGTTGAGTCGAGCGTTAACCGCGCGTCCACGCCATGGGCGACCGGAATCCGTTCGACCTCGGTGGCCGGAATAACACGCCCGCGAGCGTCGACCTCGGCTCGGAAGTGCCCATCTGTGCCGTCGAGCACCTGGTCGAGCGATCGCTCAAGACCGGACATACCCACCAGATTCCCTTTTGCGTCCGGCACGAGGAAGCCCGTTACGTGGACTGCCTCATTTCGCGAGGGGTAAGACCGCTCGGCCCGCTCGACGATTGAGATCCCTTTGAGGTGCGCGCGAAATCCACGCGCCTTCCGAGCATGTCTCATCGCCTCCGCCGCATCGGGGGAAAGATCGTCAATCAGAACTACGTGACGTCGGGGGCGGGCGTTGGGAAGGGGCTTCCCTTTGGAAACAAGGGGGCGAATCCGATCAACGCCGACCTTGCAGAGCTCCGCGATTGTACGCGCAGTTACGTCGGAGTCCTGTACCAGGGTCGGGTCGCAGACGAGCTGGCTTTTGTGAATGGTCACGGCGAGGGGCTCGTCCGTGCGGGTAAACAGTCCGCCTCTGACGGATTTAACCGGAATCGTCTGCGTTCGAACCGTATTGGCCCGCCCGAGATAGTACTCACCTCGGATCACCTGAAGGTAGACGAGGCGGGCGACGAGCGCGATGTAGCACAACGCGATCAGCCAGAATAGGCGCTCGATGCGGATTCGGACAAAATCCTGCTGTCGAAGGCGAATAGCCATCGGAATCGGCTCTCTTTCTAGCGGTGGCTCTGGAGGACGATGGCGGCGCCCGAGTCCCGGACCATACCGTGCTTCTTGGCCCAGAAATCTACAGCGGACCGATCGGTCTTTCGGAGAATCTCGGCCTGAAGGCCTTCATTCTGCTCTTTGAGAGCCCGGGTCTGCGAGATGATCTGGACTCGCTGGTAGTTCACGGCGGTCATTCGCGCGTGACCTGCTATATACATGACCAGGAGTGACGAGGCCGCTGCGCACATGATGAGGGAGAGTTTGCGGGCGCGCTCGGACGCCCGGTTATAAGTGCGATAGCGCCGGTGGATGACCGGCAGTTTGACGGGTGGCGCTGCGGGGCGCTCAAGGGTACGCGGGTATTGCTTCTGTAATACTGCCACGCTCGTCTCCTGCGATATGAATTCGGCGGCCGATTGACCTGTGAGCGGGTCGCCCACGCCCAGAATGCGCTCCCGTCAGAGAGCCACTTTCTCCGCGGCGCGGAGCTTTGCGCTCCTGGACCGCGGATTTTCCTGCACCTCCCCATCCGCTGCCGTAACCGGCTTACGGGTCAGAATCTTGATTACTTCCCGTGCGCCGCACCGGCATTCCGGCAGCCTCGGCGGGCATTCGCACCGCCCGGAGTATCGAAGAAACGTCTGCTTGACGATTCGGTCTTCCAGGCTATGAAAGCTGATTACTGCGATCCGCCCGCCAACTTTCAGCCGGTCGATTCCGGCCTTCAGCCCGTCTTCCAGCGCCTCCAATTCATTGTTGACCGCGATTCGGATGGCCTGGAACGTCCGCGTAGCGGGATGGATGTCCCTCGGCCACGCCTTCCGCGGAATCGCCGCCTCCACCACGTCCACCAGGTCCTTCGTCGTTGCGATCGGTCCTCGCTCCTCGATGAACTGCGCGATCCGCGCTCCCCATCGTTCCTGGCCGTAGTCCCGCAGGATCCGCGTGATCTCGCTCCGATCCAGACGATCGAGCATTTCGCTGGCAGGCAATCCCGCGGTCGGATCCATCCGCATGTCTAACGGAGCATCCGCGCGAAAACTGAAGCCGCGCTCAGCGGAATCGAGCTGCCTGGAAGAAACGCCCAGGTCGAACAGGACGCCGTCCACAGGGCCGATTCCGGCTTCATCCAGCAAGGCCGTCAGACTCCGGAAGTTGCCGTGTATTAAAACTATCTTCGGGGACAGATGGTACAGCTTTTCACCGGCGGCGACCAGGGCTTCCGGGTCCTGATCAATGGCCACCAGCGTGCCATTAGGCTTGATGCGCTCAACAATGAGCGCCGAATGCCCTCCTCCACCCGCCGTGGAATCAACGAACGTCTGGCCGGGTCGAGGGTCCAACAGGCTTACCACTTCCCCTGAGAGGACAGGCTGATGATAAGCCCACGTCACCGACTAATCGATCTTGCGAGTCCCGCTCCCTCCGCCGCCGTATAGAGGTTCTCAGAAGTAAACTCCGCAGTGTACTTATCCCAAATGGACTTGCTCCAGATCTCAAACTTCAACCCTTGACCTACGATCACTGCAGTCTCACTGTTGGTGATAGCTGCGTGCTCTCGCAGGTGCTTCGGGATCGCCAGCCTCGCTTGTGGGTCCAGAGCGACATCCGTTCGACCGCCGAGCATTCTTTGAAGAAAGGCTCTTTCGCGTTGAAGGGTCGGATCACGCAACTTCTCTTGGATGGGCTGCCAGATGGAGAATGGCATTGCCAGAATCGACTTATCGGGACCGCGGGTGACGATGAATCTGTCTCCCAGCGGCCCTCTAAAATCTTGGGGGATTACTACCCGGCCCTTATCGTCGACCGAATGCTCATACTCTCCCCAGAATTCTCTGGTGGCATTGTCATCCATGAAGTCGATTATCGGTGACTTTACGGGATTTACTTACCCCTAAGTCACCACAAACTTCTCACACTGTCACCACGTATTCTAGCGACCGGAGTTCAGGATGTCAAGCGTTTTGGGAAAAATAATCTGCTCGCTTAACCACAACATGTATGGGCGACAGCCGAGCGTCTACTACTATATATTGTGTGTGGTATAGTTATAGACGCCTGTCGCAAACAACCATCCGAGCGAGCATTTCACGACGGTTCGATCAATGTTCGATCCCCTCCAACAGTGGCGCCGCCAACCGCTTCGGATTCCGAAATCCGAGACCGAGATTCTGGACGTCCAGGACCGGGTCGCCTTCGCGGCCCCCCTGATTCGCGACCACGAATTGAGACTCTGGTTTGAACGGGATGAAGCGCTCGCCCGCCAGATCGCCGCCATATGTCCTGAATGCAAGGTCTTCACCATCCCTGGAGCCGCCATGATGATCGACGGACTGAACGAACCGCCTGCCTGGCGGCGGAGATACCGACGCTCGCTTATAAACCAGAAAAGGCGCCGATTAAAGAGCTGCTGACGCGCAACCCAAAACCGGCGCTGCCTCGTGACAACGATTACTCGAGCGTCTGATTACGGGAGTTTCTATCTACTCCCACGGCGACACGTCGACTCCGTCGTCGGGTAGCGTCCGGCTCATAATCCACGAGTCTGAGGGTCGGCGCGTCCCAGGAGGAGCGCTCCACCAGGTCATCGTAGAGACTTGGAATCGGTTTCTCAGGTAGTCGATGCCGGCTTCGCTGGTGCATATTGTGCGCCATCCACCCATCAGCTTGACGGCCCTGCCGACTAACGGATGGGAGAAGTGGGGCTCCCCTTCCCGGTAGATGTTGGTCTTAAATGGATCCGGATCGCAGTAAAGGCCGCGGGTGATCAGGAGAGCTTCCACTTCGTCCCAGGCGGCTGCTGCCGACGGAGTCGGCCCGTCCAGTATCTCACCTGCCATTCGAACCAGGGTCGCTACGCTCGGCCGCTCATCGCAATTGTGGATGGCGCGATGGAGCACGTCAGATACAAGGAAGTCGGGCAGCGCCTGAAGGCCGGCCTCATACAGCTCCGCTTGGTCCTTCGACCAAGGAATGGACGATGGCATTTTGCTCAACAGCGAGCAAGCCCAACTAAACGTTTCGACGGTCATTCTCGTCCTACTCAAGCGACCGAAATGAATCCTCGCATCAACCTACAGGAATCGGCGAAAAAGGTGGATAATTACCGATGTCGGCAGTGGTTCAGTTTGGCGGCAGCGGAATAGCGGCGGCCCGGCAGTGGGTTTCGGTGGTAACACGCTCCCAAACGCGAAAGAGTCACCACGCGATCACCGCTTATACACCACTGAAAACTATCGAATTAGGCGCTTATTACCCCTCGCTTACCACTCGATTACCACTAGCATTGTCATTTTAGTCTGTTTATCAGGCGATTGTCAAGCGTTTTAGGGCGTTCCCCCACTCTGGGGACAAAAAGAATC
>JBKJZI010000105.1:0-5138 GCA_046715155.1 Chthonomonadales bacterium
AGTCCGGATACAATGCCCGCAGTGATTCTTTAACGCCAAGCAGGTTGTATACCTTCGACGCTGCCTCCACGCAGTCTTTTACGCCGTACACCGCGAAGTTGCTGTCGCGTACCGGGGCATTAGCCAGGACAGATCGCGGGGCGATGGCGGCGAGGACTTCCGGAAAATCGAAAGGCATTCGCTTCGGGTCTTTCCCATATTCTGATACGATCCGCGGCATGTAGCCTTTGTGCGACCAGCCGGTCAGGTCTCCGCTATAGTATTTCGGGAACGAGGTGAATCCGCAGTTCGTCACCGCCGCCCTGATTCGCTGGTCAATCGCGGTCAGGAACAGCGTGTTATGACCGCCTAGGGAGTGGCCGATACATCCAATCCGCTTCCCGTCCACCTGGGGCAGGGTCCGAAGCAAGTCGACCGCGCGCATGTGGTTCCAGATTCCCTTCATTGTCGCGCTCTGGTAACCGCGGGCGTAAACATCGATCTGATAGTCGCCGTAGTTGGGGTAATCCGGCGCCAGTGTGACGTATCCCCGCGCGGCCAACTCCGCCGCATACTTCAAGCTTTCGTTACCCTTCACCCCAGCAGGTTCGGCTTTACCGTCCGCCGTTGTCTGGTGCAGGCAGAGGACGGCGGGAACTCTTCCATTGCGCGCGTGTGGAATCAGCAGATATGCGGGGACTCTGTCACCGTGCTCGACCGCGAAAGTGATGCGTCGCAGTGTGTAGCCCGCACGATGAGTCTCTTCTACCACGAGAAGGTCGGGCGCTACCCGTCGAGCGGAATCCGGCATCGGACCCATCACGGCCTGCATCCCCGCCAGGATGTGGGACCGCCGTCGCTCCCAATCCGCATGATTCCGCACAGGGCGCTCACGCCCTTTTGCATCCAGGTAATAGAGTAATCGAGCGTGATCGGTATATCTGGGTGCAGCGGAATCAGAGGTCGATAAGAGCGCGCCGCCCAGAAGGGATAGGAATTCGAACCTGCTGAGCTCCATCATCGGGAAGGGGCGGACATGCAGGCGAGGGCGCAAATCGCGAAGGCGATTCCGAGCCACTGCATATTGTTGATCTTGTCCTTGAGAATCAGGACGCTGAGCGTAACGGTGATGAGCGGATAAAGGGCTGTAACCATTACGACTACGGCGATGCTCTGGCGGGCGACGGCCTGCAGATAGCACAACAAACCCAACACGCCCAGCATCCCGGTTAGCATCGCCCACGCGATCCCGGTGGCTTCCACTTTGATCCGGAATCGCACCAGTCCAACCACGATCAGAGCGGTGAGGAATCCGCCGAGGTGCTGATAGAATAGCGTGCTGCGGGCATCCAGGGTGCGCGTGGAGATCTTGGGCAAAAACGCCCAGAGTCCCCACAATAGCATCACCCCAACGCTGTATGCTAACCAGGCCGGCATGGATTCAGTATAGCCGGGAGTCTTATCCGAATTGGCTCGGCCCACCAACGTCGCGCGCATAGAAAAGCCCCTTCGGACTGCCGAAGGGGCTTGGTTCAGACAGTGGCTGCTACCTGGTTGTTAGTCGGAGCGTCGTGACAGCAGACTTCTCCTCGTTTGGACCGATGGCCATTGCCGTAATCGTGTACTCGGTGCCCTTCTTGCCTAAGAGCGAAGAAGCGTCGATCGGCCTCGATTCCCACACTCCATTCGCGCCGACCAGTATCTCTTGCTCCGCGGCAGTTCCGCGAACGGCGAAGATTCCGAGCACCTTATTCTGATAATCCACCCGGAGCTGGATGGTCGAGTTGGGAGTTCCGCGGCCTCGGATCACGAGTGGATTCGTAAGCGAATCGTTAGCCGCGGGAAAGGTAATGCTTGGCTGCGCGGGAGGGCCCGTGGTCACGCGCACGGCCTGTTCGGACGTTTCGGTGAACTGCTCGCCCTGCGGCGTGGTGAACGCGACCGACAGCGGCGCGCGGCCGATGTCGTCGCCTTTTTTGATGGTATAGGATCCGGTGTAAATGCCCGGGGAGCTTTCAGCGAGCGCAATCTCCTTGATGGTTCCTAGCGTGAATCTGGCTCTGCTGCCCGGTACGCCTTCGACACGCACGTTAAGTACGTCACCCGGCTCCAGAATCCGATCCGCGTTGTGGGTGACGGAGCGGATTGCGTTCTGCCGTTCAGCCACATCGAATGACCAGTTGTGCGTTGTGGAGTTGCCGGCCTTATCGAATACAACTACGTCTACGGCATGGCGGCCAAACGCCAGCGGCTGAGTTGGCGTGAAGGTAATAAACCGATCGGTGATGGCCGCGTCGGCGGTTACGTCCTGCCGGTCGAGCAGAATCTTGGTACGGTTCCGGTCGATTCCGCTGCCGCCCTGATCGGTCAGGGAAATGGTGATCGGGGCGCGCCGTCTAACGATTCGCGCGTTGATCGCCGGGTAGAAGTCCTCCACTTTCGGGGCGGCCGTATCGACGCGGAGCGGGTCTGCGGTCTGAATCAGTGGCGACGTTGCATCTCCCGAGCGGATTTCCCCTATAACGGTCGCGCTGCTCAGGTTCAGGGGCTTGTCGCCCGGAACGACCCATTCGCCTTCGTATACGCCTTCGGAGGTTTCGCGCATTCGGACATCCTGGGCAAGGCCGGGAATCCGGAATACTGCCTGGCCACCCGGAGTGCCGCGCATGGTGACACGAACGGGCTCGCCCGCTCGCAGCCAGCCGTCGCGTACATTATGCGTGAGCGAACTGACTTCGAGGTTTCGGCGAGGGGCCGGCGGCTCGGTAATGTGCGGACGGTTCGCCGCTACCGCCTGGTTTGTCTGAATCATGACCGTTTGCGTGGCCGCGTCCCATCGGACTTCCGCGCCTAGAGTCTCACCTACAAAGCGAAGCGGCACCATGGTGCTGCCGGACATGGTCATCGCGGGAACGTCCATTAAGACTTCGCGCCCGTTCACACGCGCGATTCGCCCGCCCAACGGGAGCTGGATGTCCAAATCGCCGCGGGTGGCGACCACCGTTCGGGTCGAGGGTACCCAATCGACGTAGGCGCCGAGTTTCTCGAGCACGCCCCGGAGCGGGACCATGACTCTACCCTGGACCTGCTGCGGCCCGATTCCGCTGAATCGAACCGGCTCCCCGTTGACGGTTACTTCGATCTGCTGCGCGATTGCCGGCAGAGCAAGTAACGAAACGGCCATTATCAGACTAACCCTCATACTCTGGTACCACATGTGGTTCTCCTTCCCGGAGCTCAAACGTAGGTCAGTAGTGCGAGACGAAGGCCCGGTCAGCGCTAAGCGCAGCCGGGCCAAGGTGTTATGTGCTATCTCGTTCAAACGCCACGTCAGGCGATGGTTCGGTTCCGGCTGAAGGCCCGAAGCAGCGCGATTACGATCATGGAACCTACGAATGCTACGAAGATGCTGCCGAGGTCCATTCCCGATGCGCCCTGCCGGCCCAACAGAAGGTTCCAAACCCAGCCGCCGATGACCGCGCCAACGATGCCCAGGATCATCGTCCCGATGAAGCCGCTGGGCTCGTTTTCCTCGCCGGGCATTACGAGCTTGGCCAGGAAGCCGGCAATCAGTCCTACTATGATCCATGCCAGGATGTTCATTGTGTCTAGCTCCCCTATTTCTTCGCGGCCCCTCGGCCGTGCCGGCTTTCAAACGAATCAGCCGGCGTTGTCATTCGATTGTGCCGATTAGTTTTCTGATTCCGTATCTGCGGTGAGCCCATGCTCATAGTTGATACCGATTCAGCAGGTTCGCTCTCTAAGACGCCGCGCCTTCCGGGTCTGTTCCACGCGTGATTCCGGGGCAGGATTCCGCACGACGTGAACGGAATCTGCCGGGGTTGGCGGGCGGATTGCAAGTACTGATGCTATGTGTGGGTGTGTGGGTGTATGGGTGTTGAAGTTCCATACACCCATACACCCACACACCCATACACCCACACAGCATGTCTGAGCCACAGATTCAACTAAATGACCTGAAGAAGACCTTCCGTACACATGAGCGGGAGGCGGGCATGCGTGCCACTATCACCAGCCTCTTCGCAAGGAAGTACAAGAACGTGGAGGCGGTCAAGGGGGTGACGTTCGCTCTGGAAGCCGGCGAAGTGGTCGGATTCCTCGGTCCCAACGGAGCAGGCAAGACTACTACCCTCAAGATGCTGGCGGGACTGCTCTTTCCCACTTCGGGCGACGCACAGGTGCTTGGCTATACGCCATGGAAGCGTGACCGGGACTTTCTGCGGCAGATCAGCCTGGTGATGGGCAACCGGAATCAGCTCGCCTGGGACATTCCAGCGATGGATTCGTTCCTCGTCAATCAGGCGGTCTATCAGATTCCGGAGAAGCAGTTCCGCGAGACGCTGGATGAGCTTATTCAGCTCCTGGACCTGGAGTCGCTGATGAAGAAGCAGGTCCGGGGTCTTTCGTTGGGGGAGCGGATGAAGTGCGAGCTCGCCGCCGCCCTCCTGCACCGCCCACGCGTCCTGTTTCTGGACGAGCCTACGCTTGGAGTGGACGTGACTATGCAAGGGCGAATCCGTCAATTCATAGCGGACCACAATCGGAAGCACGGATCCACGGTACTGCTCACCAGCCACTACATGGCCGACGTCACCGCCCTCTGCAAGCGCGTAATCGTCATCCATCATGGTCAACTGCTGTACGACGGCGACCTGGACCGCCTGACCGACCGCATCGCGCCCTTCAAGCTGGTGAACCTGGACGTGGAGGACGTGGAATCCGCCACGCGCGCCGAAGCCTACCCGGAGTTCGTAAAGCGCGAGGACGCCAAAGTCACCCTCCGCGTCCCCAAGGGAAAAGCCTCCTCGACGGTCGCCCGGATTCTTAAAGAGCTCCCCGTGGTAGACCTAACCGTCCAAGACCCCCCCATCGAAGAAATCATCGACCAGGTCTTCCAGGCAAACGAGGAGATCAAAGAGGATCCAACTCGATCACCCGCGTCCTAACACACGATGTATAACACCGAACCTCAAACACCAAAAACCTCCTACGGAATCCGCTACTTCTGGAGCCTGTACCGGGCGAATTTGCGGATGGCTACGGCTGTGTTGATGCAGTATCGGTTTGCGGTGTTGATTTGGGCGGTGTGGGGGTTTGTGGGGCCGTTGATCTCGTTGGCGGTGTGGAGCGCGGTGGCC
>JBKJZI010000106.1:0-16910 GCA_046715155.1 Chthonomonadales bacterium
CACAAGGACGGCGTTGCCCCGGACGAATGGGTAGCCTACGAATACGCCCGCACCCGCCGCAAATACGTGGAGCTCGGAATCGGCGACCGCACGGAGATCGAATTCTTCGACGGTCCTCACACTATTAACGGCGTCGGCACTTTTGCGTTCCTCCACAAGCACCTCAACTGGCCGGAGCCGAAGTGACGGTCGACCTCTCCGGGAAGACGGCGCTCGTGACCGGGGCGGCGCGCGGAATCGGCAAAGCTATCGCCGAATTGCTTGCTGCGAATGGGGCGCGGGTCTGGTTCACAGACCTCAACTCGGACGCGGCGGCGGAAGCGGCATCCGCGTGGCCCGGTTGCGAATCCACGATGTTGGATGTCACCGATGAGGCGCAAGTGGAATCGGTCCTCCGTCGCTTAGAGTCACTCGACATAGTGATAAACAACGCCGGGGTGAACACGTTGGCGCACCGCGTTACGATCGATGAGTTCCCGCGCGAAGAGTGGGATCGGATTCTGGATGTGGACCTTACTGGTCTGTACCTCGTCAGCAAGGCGAGCGCGAGCAAAATGATTGACTCGGGAGGCGGCAGGATCATCAACATCGCCTCCGTCGCCGGCCTGGTACCGCTCCGGCTGCAATGCGCCTTTACCGCGGCCAAGGCCGGGGTGATTAACCTGACCCGTGCCATGGCGCTAGAGCTTGGACCGCGCGGGATTCTGGTGAACGCCATCGCTCCTGGCTCAACTCTGACCGAGGGCACCAGGCAGCTCTTTTATGGTGAAGACGGGCTGTTCAAGGATTCCGTCAATCAAATGCTTGCCCATATCCCGCTCGGCCGACCAGGAACGGTAGAGGAGGTGGCTCACGCCGCGCTCTTCCTTGCCGCGCCGGAGAGCAGCTATATCACCGGCCACTGTCTTACCGTCGACGGCGGGTGGACGGCCGGCTACATGAGGGATTTCTGATGGCGAAGATCACCGAATTCAAAGGCTACGCCTCTGACAAGCCACCGACTATTCCGAAGCCCGAGATTCCGCCGGACCCCATGATCGTCGATGTACAGGACGGCGTCCCGGTCGTTTATCCTGATTGCCACGGCCTCGGAGTCCGGATAGTTCATCCGGTGAATCCGAAGGCGCCGTCACGGAATCTGGGCCTGGTGATGTTCTACGTTCCTCCTCATGTTGTGCTCTCGCCGGGCTCGCATGAGACGGAAGAGACATACGTGATACTGGAGGGTGCAGGCAAAATGACGTTCGCCCGCTTCGAACGCGAGGTCAAGAAGGGCGACTTCGTCTATCTGCCACCCTGGTGCGTCCACGGAATCGAAAATACCGGTATCGAGACCCTGGTCGTCCTGATCGCCACCTCCCCGCCGAATCCCTGACCAACTAACATCCATGCGGCTTCAACTTCCTTTCGTTTCGCTCTTACCGAAACGCGCAAGCGTACTCATTTTGGGAATGGGAGGCGGATTCGATGTTTTTTGCGGATTGCCTATCTACTTCGAGCTCTTGAACCTTGGGTACCGGCCTCATTTGGGAAGCGTGACCTTCGCGGCCCTGCGAGAATACGAAGATGGTCAGTGGCTCTCAAAGACCCTCGTTGGCGTTGGGCCCGGCGCTCCTGAGCTGTCTGGGTACCATCCCGAGCGCTTTCTTTCGCGGTGGTTTAGGGAGGTGCAACAAAGAGAGGTCATCGTGTGGTGCTGCGAACCAACCGGACCGGCGACTCTTTACGAAGATCTACGGATGCTGGCGGAACGACTAGATCTGGACGGAATTATCCTGGTCGACGGCGGCGTGGACAGATCACTCGCGGCGATGAGGAGCTCGCGGGCACGGTAATGGAGGATTACTCTTCCCTGGCCGCCGTCTCAATGTTAAACTTGCCGGTGCGAATTGTCGCCTGCATCGGAATGGGGGTTGAGGGCGATGTGTGTTATGCCCAGGTGTTTGAGAACATCGCCGCAATAACGGCCGCCGATGGATTCCTGGGCACTGCGTCACTGCTGCCGCAGAGTGAAGCGTTCCACCTTTATGAGCAGGCGGTCACTTATGTACACGAGCAGTCGGGCCAACAGCCGAGCGTGATCAACGCGTCCATACTTTCTGCCGCGAGGGGGCAGTTCGGAGATTACCACCTAACGGATAGAACACGGGGAAGTCGGCTCTGGATCTCACCGTTGATGAGCTTGTACTGGTTCTTTACCGTGGAAGCCGTGGCGGCGAGAAATCTGTTCGTCGACGAGTTGAAGAAGGCGGCCACGGCGGCGGAGGCGTGTGGAATCATCTATGAGACCAGGGATCGAATGAGCCTGCGGCCTCCTGACCCGATTCAGTTGGCCTGAGCGTGCAATTCGGCTCGGAATCCGCAGGGCTTCGCTGCGCCTGTGTCTAATTCTAAGTTACTCAGTCAATTGTACGGAGAATCTCATGTCAAATAATATCACGCGAAGGGACTTGATCCGGCAGGCCGGATTTGCCGCAGGTCTGAGCGCCCTTGGCGGAGTCTTTTCGAGCCGGGCAGTCGCGGAATCGAAGTCGGCTAACGAAAAGCTGAATATCGGGTGTATTGGCGTCGGCGGACAGGGTGGAGGGGACATGAACTCCGTCTCCTCGGAGAACATCGTCGCCATCTGTGACGTGGACGAGAATAACCTGAATGCCGCAGCTCAGAAACACCCGAGCGCGAAGAAGTACGTCGACTTCCGCAAGATGCTGGAGGAGTGCAAGGAGATTCAGGCCGTCACCGTCAGCACGCCTGATCATAACCATGCCGTGGCGAGCGTGATGGCGATGAAGCTCGGCAAGCACGTCTACTGCCAGAAGCCGCTCACGCATGACATTTACGAAGCGCGCGTCATGCGCGAGGTAGCGCGGAAGCAGAAAGTCGTCACACAGATGGGGACGCAGGGCCATTCTTTCCCCAGCCACGCCCGACTCGTAGAGCTGATCCAGAGCGGCGCCATCGGACCGGTTACGGAAGTGCACGTTTGGACGGATCGACCCGCCGGTTGGTGGCCGCAGGGCGTGGATCGGCCGACCGACTCTCAGCCGTCGCCATCCACTTTCCACTGGGATCTTTGGCTTGGTACCGCTCCCGAGCGGCCGTACAATCCTGCTTATGCGCCGTTCAAATGGCGCGGGTGGTGGGATTTCGGCACCGGAGCGTTGGGAGACATGGCGTGCCACCTCATGGACCCGGCATTCTGGGCGCTCAAGTTGGAGTACCCAACTTCCGTCGAGGCAGAAGGCGAGCCGCGCAAGCCGGAAACCGCGCCACTTTGGAGCGTGATCCGCTACGAATTCCCGAGGCGGGGAGAGCTGCCGCCGGTGAAGCTCACGTGGTACGATGGCGGCAAGCTTCCATCGGCGGAAGTTCTCGAGGGAGTGACGCTTCCGAAGGGATCGAACGGTTCGATATTCATCGGATCAGAGGGCAAGCTGATCGTGGAACACGGCCAAGACGCGCGGCTCTTGCCGGAATCGAAGTTCGCGGGGTACAAAGGACCCGAGCCGTTTATCCGGCGCTCTCCCGGCCACTACACCCAGTGGATTCAGGCCTGCAAGACGGGGGGCCCAACCGGCAGTAATTTCGACTTTGCGTCAGCCCTCACGGAATCCGTCCTTCTGGGAAACGTGGCTTATCGTGTAGGCAGAAAGGTCGAGTGGGATGCGAAGAAACTACGCGCGAAGAATGCCCCGGAGGCGGCGCAATACATCAAGCGAGAGTATCGCCGCGGTTGGTCTCTGTAACTCATTGGAGGTCCTGTATCAATGAACTCGAAGTGGATTCCGGTCTTAGTATTGGCGGCCGCGCTCATTCCGGGCTGCAAATCCGATAAGGAAGTCATCACTGGCGTTTCGGATGCGCCAGCCCCGCCGCCGACCGCAGCGGATGCGACGAAACCGGCGCCGACATCAGCGGGACCTAACCCGACGAAGGTCGAGCCGAGCAAATTCACCACGACGCCAAGCGGTCTGAAATACACCATCTTGAAGCCGGGGAAGGGCCCGGAGGTCAAAACGCATCAGGAGGCAGTCGTCCATTATACCGGCTGGCTTCAATCCGGCGGACCCTCATTCGACAGCTCGCGCACTAGGGGCGAGCCCTATCCCGTGGTGATCGACGAGAGCTCGGTGATCAAAGGCTGGCACGAGGGCCTCAAGGGAATGAAGGTTGGCGAGCTGCGGCAGCTCATTATTCCTCCAGACCTCGGTTACGGGGCGGAAGGTCGCGACCCGATCCCCGGCGGCGCCACGTTGATCTTCGAAATCGAGCTCATGAAGATCGGCGAGCACTCGCACTAGCGCGGTCTCGGACCGCTGCGCGCTAGGGGCGCTGCCAAGGGGCGGCGCCCCTACTCTCGTAGGCTTGAAGCGTGGGGTCGGTGAAGGACTACTCATCGCGATTCCGTAATTGAAGCTGCAATTCTCCCCAATGGAATACAAGAGGCATCCACAATGGCGACTCCGTCTACTCGATGTTATCCCCGGCAGTTCGGTATCACCGTGTGCGTTTTGTTTGGTTCAGTCTTGGTTGCGTCTAACGCTCATTCCGAAATTGGACAGGCACCTTTGAAACTCAAGCAGCTAAAGACGGAGTACAAAGTAAATCCTCTTGGGATCGATGTCAAAAAGCCGAGATTGAGCTGGCAGATCGATGGCGACGGGCGCGGCATTATGCAGTCGGCCTATCACATCCGCGTCGGTCGCAGCGAATCAGACGTTAAGGCTGGGCGCAGCCTGGTCTGGGATTCCGGCCGGGTAACCTCAGGCGAGTCCATTCACCGCGAGTATCAGGGACCGGTATTGCAGTCGCGACAGAGATACTACTGGCAAGCGCGCGCCTGGGACCAGGGCGGCAAATCATCGGATTGGAGCGAACCGGCTTATTGGGAAATGGGGCTGCTCTCCCCGTCCGATTGGCAGGCTAGCTGGATCGAGCCGGATCTACAGGAAGACGTCAAGAAGCCGGGACCCGCGCCAATCTTGCGGCGAGAGTTCAAAGTCCGCGCCCCTATCGAGCGGGCGCGAGCCTATGTCACGTGCCGCGGCCTCTATGAGATGAACTTGAACGGGCAGCGGGTAGGGGACGAACTGTTCACGCCGGGGTGGACGAGCTACAAGAAGCGGCTTCAGTACCAGACCTATGACGTCACCGATCTTCTCAAGACCGGCGATAACGCGATCGGAGTCGCCCTTGGCAGCGGATGGTACCGCGGAGAGATCGGCTTCTCCGGCCGGCGCAACTACTACGGTGAGAAACTCGGTCTCTTGATGCAGATCAACATCCGGTACCGCGACGGCAAGGAAGAGACCGTTACAACGGATTCCGGCTGGAAATCCTCGTTCGGACCGATCCTCATGTCCGAGATCTACCACGGCGAAACCTACGACGCGCGGCTCGAAAAACCCGGCTGGTTGTCGCCCGGATTCGCGGATTCTCAGTGGTCCGGTGTGAAGGTCGTAGACCTGCCCAAGGACATCCTGGTCGCGCCGGCCGGTCCACCTGTCCGGAGAATCGAGGAGATCAAGCCCATCAAGATCCTCAAGACGCCCGAGGGGGATACCGTTCTCGACATGGGCCAGAACATGGTCGGCTGGCTGCGCCTGAAGGTCCAGGGGCCTGCGGGAACGACCGTCACTTTGCGCCACGCGGAAGTGCTGGACAAGGCGGGCAACTTCTATACCGAGAACCTGCGGGCGGCCAAGCAGACAATGCAGTACACCCTCAAAGGCGGCGGAGTCGAAGTGTTCGAGCCGCGCTTCACCTTCTTCGGATTCCGCTACGTAGACGTGGACGGCTACCCCGGCGAGCTGACCACCGACAGCCTCACCGGAATCGTCATCCACTCCGACATGGCGAAGACCGGCGAGTTCGAGACGTCCAAGCCGCTCATCAACCAACTCCAGCGCAACATCCTGTGGGGCCAGAAGGGCAACTTCCTGGACGTTCCCACAGACTGCCCGCAGCGCGACGAGCGGCTAGGATGGATGGGAGACGCCCAGGTCTTCGCCCGCACCGCCGCCTTCAATTTGGACGTCTCCTCTTTCTTTACAAAGTGGATGAAAGACGTGGCCGCCGACCAGTTCCCCACCGGCAGTGTGCCCCACGTCGTCCCGGACGTTCTGGGCGGCGGCGGATCGGCCGCCTGGGCAGACGCTGCGGTGATCATTCCGTGGACCATGTACCTCACCTACGGTGACACGCGAATTCTAGAAGAGCAGTACGACTCCATGGCCAAGTGGGTCGAATTCATGCGCAAGCGCGCCGGCGACGACTACCTCTGGACCGAGGACTTCACCTTCGGAGACTGGCTCGCCTTCGCCACCACCCGCTCGGACTACCCCGGCGCAACCACGGGCAAGGACCTCATCGCCACCGCCTTCTACGCCCACTCCACAGATCTCCTGGGGCGAGCCGCGCGGGTCCTTGGTAAATCGGAGGATGCGTCGCGGTACGCTCAACAGTTCGAAAAGATCAAAGCCGCATTCCTGAAGGAGTTCGTCACCGAAAGCGGCAGGGTAGGGGAGAACACGCAGACCGCCTACGCGGTGGCGCTGCAGTTCGAGCTGCTGCCGGAATCCCTTCGACCGGTCGCGGCGAAGCGGCTGGCCCTGGAGATTCGGGACCGCAAGCACCTCACGACCGGATTCGTCGGCACGCCCTACCTCTGCCACGTCCTCAGCCGCTACGGATACCTCGACGAGGCATACCTGCTGCTGAACCGCGAGCAGTACCCCTCCTGGCTCTACCCGGTCAAGATGGGCGCCACCACCATCTGGGAGCGCTGGGACGGAATCAAGCCGGACGGCACCTTCCAGGACAAAGGCATGAACTCCTACAACCACTACGCCTACGGTGCGATCGGCGAGTGGATGTACCGCGTCATGGCCGGCCTCGAAATAGACCCGTCGGCCCCCGGCTACAAACGAATCCTCATCCAACCCCACCCCGGCGGAGGCTTCACCCGCGCCAAAGCCGCCCACCTGACCCCCTACGGCCGCGCCGAATCCGCCTGGGAGCTAAAGGACGGCAAGATGGAGCTAACGGTAGAGATTCCGCCCAACACTACCGCCACCGTCCGTATCCCCAAAGCCCAGCTCGCTGCCGTGACTGAATCCGGCAAACCGCTAGCCGAGGGCAGTGGAATCCGCAATTCGCGACAAGATATGGATTCCGTTGTTGTTGAGATCGGCTCCGGGACTTATCGGTTCGCAGTTCCCGTGGCCGGAACGCCCGCCGTCAGCGCCGCCGGCATTTCCGGGGAGTGGCTCTTCGCCCTTTCCACCCCCGGAGGTGACCGTAGCGCCATTGCGATTCTTCGCCTGGATGGAAGCAGCGTTACCGGCAAATTCGGCGACGCACAGGTCAAAGGCGCTTACAATGCCGGCCAGCTCGACCTCGCCTTCCCCTTCACCTCCCCCGAGGCCGGCACCGGCACCCTGATAATCAAGGGCAAACTGGAAGGCGGAAACATCAAGGGAACGTGGCAGTTCGGCGACCACACCGGCCCCTTCACCGCCTCGCGGAACAAGTGACCGATAGTGGGCTGGCCCGACGGACCTAGCATCTGGGGGATCTATCTTTGGAAACGCAACACAGCCCAACGACCCGGCGAACATTTCTTCAGACCCTCGCGGTCGGAACCACTAGTCTTATGTGGGGGTGGTCGGAATCTGGAGCGGCGGGGACTTCCCGGCTCCCGCGAGTCGCCCCAGAATCCGTAGGGGTTGATCCCAGAGGAATCCTGGCATTTGTAGAGGCGGTGGAGAAGAAGGTGGGTGGGCTGCATAGTTTTATGCTTCTGCGGCATGGGAAGGTGGCGGCGGAGGCGTGGTGGGCGCCTTATGCGCCGCAGTATCGTCACACGCTCTTTTCGCTGAGTAAGAGCTTCACTTCGACCGCCGTGGGGCTGGCGGTGGCGGATGGCAAGCTGACGGTGGACTCGCCGGTGGTTTCCTTCTGCCCAGGCGAGCTGCCGGCGAAGGTAGGCGACAACCTGGCGGCCATGAAGGTCCGTCACCTGCTCACCATGTCGACCGGCCACGAGAAAGACGCCACGGAACCGATGATCGTCACCGGCGGTGACAATTGGGTGAAGGGGTTCCTGTCGCTGTCGGTGGAGCACGCGCCGGGAAGCAAGATGGTCTACAACAGCGCGGCGACGTACATGCTCTCCGCCATCGTGCAGAAGGTAACCGGCCGAACGCTGTTGGACTACCTGAAGCCGCGGTTGTTTGGACCGCTGGGAATCAAGGGCCAGACCTGGGAAGCCTGCCCACGCGGAATCAGCGCAGGAGGGTGGGGACTGAGCATCAAGACGGAAGACATCGCCCGCTTCGGCCAGCTCTACTTGCAGAAAGGTCGGTGGAACGGCCGCCAACTGATTCCGGAATCATGGGTTGCGGATGCAACTTCGAAGCAGGTCTCCACCGGCGACCCGGCGAGCGGCGGGCACTGGAACCAGGGTTACGGCTACCAGTTCTGGCGCTGGCTCGGCGGAAACTACCGCGGCGACGGAGCGTTCGGCCAGTTCTGCATAGTCCTGCCCGAGAAGGATGCGGTGCTCGTCATAACCAGCGGCGCGGGCGATATGGGAGCAATTATGACCGCCGCCTGGGACCACCTCGTACCGGCGATTCGCAGCGACCGGATTCCTGAGAACCGGACGGGAGTATTGCCGAATCGGCTGCACAGCCTGGCCGTAAAGTCGCCGGAGGGCTCGGCGACGTCAGATGTCGCGAAGCGTGTGTCCGGGAGGACCTACCGGTTCGACCCAAACGAGCTGAAGGTGGAATCCGCCACGCTTATGTTCCGCGGGAATCGCTGTCTCCTAACCTTGCGAAACGCCCACGGGCAGCAACGAATTGAGTCCGGCTTCGACACCTGGGTCCGAGGTCCGATGGCATTGATCGACCGCCCGCCAAGTGGCTTGCCGACTCTATCAACCAGCCCGATTGCATCGCGCGGCGCCTGGAGTAGCGATGACACTTACACGATGCAAGTCTGCTTCTACGAAGCGGCCTATATTCAGACTGTCGCGTTCAAATTCAACGAAGACCGCCTGGAGATGCAATCAACTCTTAACGTAAGCTTCGGCCCGACGGAGCGGCCGGTCATCAGAGGCCGCCTTCTGTCTTAAAGCTGTTCAGGAGCGTCTTCCAGGATTCAAGTTCGAGCGCCGGGTCAGTTAGCCACTTTCGTTCTTCGCATCGTCTCTTGAGATCACCGTAGAAGGCGGAATCGGATTCCGCGCGCCAGATCAGTTCGGCCAGCTCTTCCGTTGCGCCAACCCCGAAGTACCCCGGATAGTCCTCTCCCAATAGGCCTACGGAGCCCGGAATCCGCGTGCTCAGCACGGGCGTAGACGCAGCCAGCGCTTCAGAGATCACATTCGCTCCGCCTTCCATGATGGACGAAAGGACCAGAAGGCGGCTGCGGGCGATGAGGCGTCGCGCTTTCCATCGGGGTACTTCGCCGAGCCGGTGGAATCGGGGGTTAATACTCGCCTCTTTTTTCGCCATCACTTCATATTCCGGTTCGATGGCAGCTCCCGCAAGAAACACCCGAACTCTGGACGATTCCGGAAGTAATCGCGCAGCTTCCGCGGCGCGCAGCGGGTCCTTTACCTCTCGAAGATGGCCAACGATACAGACGTCGAAATGCCGCGGATCTGGCGGAATCACGGCTATCGGCGGTGCGGACTGATAGATGGTCACCACTCTCGGCCAGAGTTCAATCGGCAGCTCATGTTCTGCAAGTGGCTGGAGGATAATTACTTTGTCCGCCCACCGCAGTGCATCGAGGGGTTCAGATGCGCTGGTAAGGTCACGGTAAACGTCGGTGCCAGTCAGGGTGACGATGAGATGCCCGTTCGGGAACTTGCGCCGATACCGCTCGACGGAATCAAAGCTCTTTCGAGCGTGCAATGCGATGAGGATGTCGCAGTCACCGCCGTGATATTCCTCTTCAACGGAAACCTGGTAACCCAGTTGGCGAAGGATGCGCTGCCACCGTAGCGCCGTAACCCGGTTACCGGAACGCGACCGTGGAGGGGCGGGTGTGATGATCCGAATTCGCATCAATACGAGGAACTAAAGTGTTGAGTGTTGAGTCTGCAACAGAATGCCTCAACACTCAACACTCAACACTTTATTCGAGCGCGCAGGTGCGGAATCCGGCCAATACGTCGCGGCGCTCGGGTTCGTAAAAGTTCCGCCACGTGTTGCGGATCATGTGCGAACGAGTGGCCCAGCATCCGCCGCGAAGGACTTTACGGGTGTGGAACCAGGGCTCGGAATACTCCTTATACGGGTCGGCGACGAAACCGGGATACGGGCCGAAGTTCGAAGCAGTCCATTCCCAGACGTTGCCGATCATCTGGCGGCATCCGCACGGACTGTCACCGGCGGGCAGCGCTCCAACGTCGACCGTATCCATGTGCTCCCAATCCATGTTCGCCCGAATAGCGGTCGGCGGCTCATCGCCCCACGGATATCGCCTCTTTCTCCCGGATTCCGGGTCCCACGCAGCGGCCCTCTCCCATTCCGCTTCGCTTGGCAGTCGGCGTCCCGACCAGCGACAGTAGGCTTCCGCCTCGAACCAATTGACGTGAATGACAGGCTTGTCCGGTTCCAGCGGAATCCACTTGTCGAAGTGCCGCCGCTGCCAACCCTTTCCGGCGGTTCTCCAGTATACGGGTTTTCGCGCGTTCGCCTCGTTCCGCCAGGCGCGACCTTCCTCGCTCCAAAACTCGTCTCGCCGGTAGCCGCCATCATCCACGAATAACGCGAACTCCGCCTGCGTCACTGCGGTTTTGGCGATCCGGAATGGTCTCACCTCGACCGGGTGCGCCCACTTCTCATTGTCGAATACGAAAGGCTCATCGGTGCTTGCGCCCAGGAGAAAAGTCCCGCCCGCAACCTGCGAGTCTCCCGGAAGCGGGCCGGAATCGAGCACGTCGGCCTTCCGTTGCGTGCTGAATACCGGGGCCGGGTAGCCGTGTGTCTGGCGCGTGTAGGTGAAGGCTTCGCAGTGCATATCCTCGTGAAAGACGCTGAGCAGATTAAAATAGCGCTCATCACCTTCTACCTGCCGGGGCAGCCCTTCGATAACGTGGTCGCGCACCCTACGAAGGTAATCGAGCGTCTCACGGCGCGACGGAAGGATGAGCTCCCATCGCGTGTCGTGCGCCACCTGCATCGAATCGTAGAGCGAATCCGCATCCGATCGCAGCGACGGCAGTTTGCGCAGATTACGCAATACCCAGTATTCCTGAAACCACGCGACGTGCCCTATCTCCCACAGCGGTGGATTGACAATGCGGAGCTTCGGTCCCAGCATCTCGGCATCCGAAAGATCAGCCACAAGATCAAATGTGCGCTGCCGTACGTCGGAAATGATTTCAGCTAGCGATTCCGCGTTCATCTGGCTTCACGTGATCAAGATCGGTGAATCTTAGAACCGTTTAGGACGCTGGCGAATGCCCGCTGAGATGCTTCTCCGGTGACTGCGTCTAGAGCCGGTAGAGGCGTCGGGCCTCAAAGTGTTCGACGATTTCGGTTCGAGCATGTTCGAATAGGCCCGAGTCCCCTGTCGCGGAGTGAATGTCCGCGCTCAAGTCCTCGTAAAGTTTCCTCAAGGATGAAAATCGCTGCTTAAAGTCCTGCGGCAGCCCGGCCATGTAGCTCTGGAGCGCTTTATCGGCTCTGAATGCCCTTTTGGTTTCTTCCCCGCCATCGAGGTCGGCATCTACCTCCGAATTTGTCGCGTCAGTCGGAATTGTCGAGTAGACCCATTGCTCGATCAGCGTTCTTAGGAAGAAATTCGCTCCCAAAGTCTCGCCAGACTGATACGCGACTACAGAGGAAGAATAGTACCGCCTCACGGCGTCTGGAATAACGGAAGGAACTTCCACGACCTCCATTGGAGACCTTCCGGAAAGCGTTAGTTTCGGTCCTGCTCTTTGAATGAGAAACGCTTGGGGAATCCCCTTACAAGATTGGCACTCGAACGTAAGGGCGAAGACTTGAGCCGTTCCGTTCGATGACGAATAATGCTCTGTGGGATCAAGACTCCTGTTCAGAATGTCCTCCACACCCTCAGCATTGTGGGCTTCAAGCCTCTTGCAAGTTTTGCAGTAGAGTCTTACATCTGGAACTTTCGCCGTGAGATATCTTCTTCTGTCACCACCTCCGCCGGGGAGGGCAAATTTGCGCAGTGGTCGACCCTGAATAATCCAAACATCAGCGAAGTATTCGCGGACTATTATCCTGACGTTGTTGTAGGGGACCAGTCCGCCTTCAAGCGGCAATAGGTCCGTATACTCGATCATGACGCTTTGATAGAGATGCTTTTCTTCAAGTAAACCCTTTAGCGCACGCGAAATTCGATCTTCGTATTGCGAAGCTAGTTTCTTCTCAAGCTCGATACCTTCGTTTTCGATCTTCATCTCACATGATTCCCAGAAAACTAGGATTCGCCGAACTTGAGGACGCTGAGGAAGGATTCTTGCGGGATTTCTACGTTACCGACTTGCTTCATCCGATTCTTGCCTTCTTTTTTGCTTTTCCAGGAGCTTGCGTTTGCGCGTAATGCCTCCGCCGTAGCATTTGGCGGTGACGTTCTTTCGATACGGCGCCACCCGACCCGCTGCGATGATCTTGCAGTGACTTGTCCCGCTCATGGTTCGAGATCCAGATAGATTCTGATCGCGCTTCTTACGGCTACTTGCAGTGCTTCATCGTTCAGTCGGCCGTATTGACGGCCAATCCTCTCCTTGGAGATGGTGCGAATCTGTTGGGCCATGACAACGGATTCGTTCGGCAGGCCGGCTGTTCCCGCAGGCAGCAATACTTCGGTACTATGGACCCTGCGGCCCGGTCTTCGCGTCGTGATCGGCAAGATGGCCACAATCGTCAGCGAGGAGTTGATCGATTCGCGAGAAACTACCAGCGCGGGACGTTCGCCCGCTTGTTCTGATCCTCGCGTTGGGTCTAACTCAACTCGAACGACGAGCCACTGAAGGCCGGAATCAGTCATCTAGAGCTAATCCGACGGTTTCCAGGTCCACTGACTCATAGGCCCGCATCGTCTGGGTGAGGTCTTCGACGAACAGCGGATCCTGCATGGCCACGGCAAATTCCTGGCGGAGGGCCTCTTCGCGGATTCTGCGGGCCGCCGAAACCGAATCAGTCTCTTCTTCTTCGGTTGAAAGCAAGGCGGCCACCGTGGATTCGATGTCCGTGCCGCGCCTTCGGGCGGCCTCGCGGAGTCGACGTTCCAGATCGCCAGTCAATTGGATGGCCATTATTAGCTTTCTCCGATCTTCAATACGCTCAGAAACGCTTCTTGCGGAATCTCTACGTTGCCTACCTGTTTCATCCGCTTCTTGCCTTCTTTTTGCTTTTCCAGGAGCTTGCGCTTGCGGGTGATGTCTCCGCCGTAGCACTTGGCGGTGACGTTTTTGCGGTAGGGTGCGACGCGGTCCGCCGCGATGATCTTGCCGCCTATCGCTGCTTGAACCCGAACTTCGAACTGCTGGCGGTCGATGACTTCTTTGAGCTTTTCCACCAGCATGCGGCCGCGAGCATAGGCCTTGTCACGATGCGTGATGAAGGAGAGCGCATCGACGACATCGCCGTTGATGAGGACATCCAGCTTGACGAGCTTGGATTCCCGGTAGCCGGCCGGTTCGTAGTCGAGCGACGCGTATCCCCGAGTCCGGCTCTTGAGCTGGTCGAAGAAGTCCATCAGGATCTCGGAGAGCGGAAGCTTGTAGTGCAGCACGACCCGGTCGGGCGCGGGGTGGTCCATACTTACAAAGTCGCCTCGCCGGTCCCGCGCCAGGTCCATTACGGTTCCGACGTAGATGGAGGGGATGAACACGGTGGCGTCCACGTAGGGTTCGTCGATCGACTCGATGAGGGTCGGATTCGGCAGGTGGGCGGGGTTGTCGATCTCCTCGGTCTTGCCATCAACGCGATTTACGCTATAGACTACGGAGGGCGACGTTGCGATGAGCGTGAGGTCGAACTCGCGTTCCAAGCGCTCTTGAATGATCTCCATGTGCAGCAGGCCCAGGAATCCGCACCGGTAGCCGAATCCGAGGGCGGCGGAAGTCTCGGGCTCGAAGGAGAGCGCCGCGTCGTTGAGCTGGAGCTTGCCAAGCGCTTCCTTCAACTCGGGGTAATCGGAGCTGGTGACCGGATAGAGGCCGCAGAAGACCATTGGCTTGGCCTTGCGGTATCCCATCAGCGCCTCCGTAGCCGGCTTCTCTGCATCCGTGACCGTATCACCAACGTTTGCTTCGCCTATAGTCTTTATGCTGGCAGTGAAGAAGCCGACCTCGCCCGTCTTCAGCCGCTGCGTCGTCTGCATCTTCGGGCGGAACACGCCGACCGTGTTGACCTCGAACTCCTTGCCCGACGCCATGAAGCGGACTCGCTCGCCCGGCCGAAGCGCGCCATCGACTATTCGCACATAGCATACGACCCCCTGGTACACGTCGAAATGGCTGTCGAAGACGAGGGCGCGCAGGGGCGCTTTGGGATCGCCCCCCGGTGGCGGAATCTTATGGACGACGTGCTCCAGGATCTCCGCGATTCCGATTCCCTGTTTGGCGCTTGCGAGGACGGCGTCGTGCGCTTCCAGCGCCAGCACGTGCTCGATCTCTTCGCGGACTCGCTCCGGGTCGGCTGCCGGTAGATCGATCTTGTTGATGACCGGAATTAGCTCCAGCCCGTGATTCATGGCGAGGTTAACGTTGGCGAGGGTTTGCGCTTCCACACCCTGCGCGGCGTCCACCACCAAGAGCGCTCCTTCGCACGCCGCCAGCGAACGGGAAACCTCATATGTGAAGTCCACGTGGCCGGGAGTGTCGATGAGGTTCAGCTCATATTCGTCGCCGTCCTGAGACTTGTAGGTCAGGCGGACCGCAGTCATCTTGATCGTGATTCCGCGCTCCCGTTCGAGGTCCATCGTGTCCAGGTGCTGGGCCTGCATATCCCGCTCGGCAATCGCCCCGGTATGCTCCAGAATCCGGTCCGCGAGCGTAGACTTCCCATGATCGATATGGGCGATTATGCAAAAGTTCCGAATATGATCCTGTCGGTAGTCTTCCATGCGTCGTGTGTGGGTGAGTGGGTGTGCGCGTGTATCAGACCCTACCCGAATCAAACGGACGGGCGCCCAGTGGCGGACGCCCTCGGAGTTCGGTGTCTGCTTTAGGGCTATTATAGCAGACGGGCCTTACCCGAGGATGCTCACCGCCGAGGGCGCGGAGGACGCAGAGGAATCTTTGACTGGATCAACAGGATTCACAGGATTCCGCTTCGAATCCGCCAGTTTTTGACGTTGTACTTGACGTCATTCTGGAAGAATCCGACGGCTTTCCAATGCAACCGCAGATGACGCAGACTCTCGCAGATTCCAGGGGTTTGCGAAAAGCCGCACCCCTTGTATGATTTGTTCCGGTGGTGGGTAATTGGTTGGTGAGAGCCGGCACCCCTGACCGCTCAGACGGTCATAGCCAGGCGGCTCCACTGTCACTGCCCACCACCGATGAGGAATCCTACGGCAATTAGAACCGTCGATGGACCGCAAGGGTGTGGGGGAAAGGATCCATTTATGCTCGGCGTCGATGTCAGCTCCCAGGTCCTCACTACCGCTTTGTGTCTTGATCCCCAACAGAAGCCCTGTTGGGAGCGAGAGGTGCCGAACAGTCCCTCCGGAATCGATCAACTGCTTGCACTGACCCCTAAGGGTGTGCCCTGGGTGGTCGAACCTACCGGCAGCTACAGCCTGCTTGTGGTACAACGTGCACAGGCGGCGGGCCGCAAAGTGCTGTTGGCTCCTCCCCGGCAAGCAAAGGCCTTTCTTTGCAGCGTCTCTCCCCGTGCTAAGACGGATCGCCTGGACGGGCGGGGCCTAGCGCTTTTCGGGCATTCCCGGCCGCTGGCGCCCTTCCGTCTCAAGAGTGAGAACGTGGACCAGCTCGACCAACTTCTTTCCGCTCGTCGCGGCTTGGCGCGGGCTCGAACGAGCCTCCATTTGCAGGCCAGCGCTTTACCGCGAGCGAAAGACGCTCTCCTCCCCTCTATCCGGACGTTGGAAGAGCAGTTGCGGGCACTGGACAAACAGATCGCCTCGCTCGCGAAGTCGGACCCGGACTTTGTCATGGTGGCAAAGCTCAAGAAGGTACCTGGGATCGGCCCGGTGACCGCGGCAGCGCTGGTGTCCCGCCTTCATGCCAAGCAGTTCTCCCATCCGGATCAGTTCGTAGCCTATTTGGGACTGGACGTTCGCATACGTCAGTCCGGCAGGCGCAGAGGCGAAATCGGGCTCACCAAACAAGGAGATGCCGAACTAAGGCGTCTCCTTTACGTCTGCGCGCAGGCCACTCTTCGCAGCAAGGACAACCCTTTTAAGACCCAGTACCACAAAGAACGAGCCAAAGGCCTGCCAACTACCGGTGCCTTGTGCGCGGTCGCACGCAAGCTAGCGCATGTTTGCTGGTCTTTGCACAAGCACCAAGCAGAATATGATTCCGATCGGGTGGGCAAATCCAAACCACCCGCCAAACGTGACCGGGAGGATAGGGCAACGCTGGGGAGCGACCCGAGCGCCCGGTCCGGGGCCACACCGCCCGAGAGTCTCCCGCCCGCGCCACAATAGCTCGGGCGGGAGGCCCAAAAAAGCGATAAACCCAAACCTAACGATGACCCATCCACTTGACGGCGAACCATAGAATCTGGCTACCGACCGGCGCCCTTCCAGGGCTGAACGTCTTCGCCGCGTCTAATTGTCAAAGAACGGCAATCTCTCGCGCCGGGAAGCGCACCCGACCTCCCCCTAACCCCCTCCTTCGCAAAGAGGGGGAATCCGAAGGTAGGTGACTCCGCCTTGTTTGGCGG
>JBKJZI010000107.1:0-13162 GCA_046715155.1 Chthonomonadales bacterium
GACCAGTGCTCGGCATATGCGGCCCCTTCCGCAATCCAACGCTTAAGTGTTTCAATCTGGTTCGGGGTCAGCTTTTTACCGGTGACGGGCGGCGGCATCTGGAGCGGGCCTTTGGCCGTAATCCGCGCGACCAACGCGCTTACGGCCGGCTTACCCGGCACGATTGCGGCGCGGCCCGAAGCGCCCTTCTTCAGCGCGCCGTCCCGCATATCCAGCCGCAGCCCGCCCAACCGATGCTTCTCATCCGGCCCATGGCAGGCAAAACACTTATCCGCCAATATTGGCCGCACATCCCGCGCGAAATCGACGGTGGATTCGGTCGGTTTCTGTGGAGCAGGCGTGGCTGCGGCGAGCCCCACGAGAGTGAGAGCGCCGACAATCGAGCTGATTACGGAAAGTCTGGTGCGTGTTTGCATGACTGGAACGCGTGCGGACTCTGCGCGAAATACCTAAAGATTATACAGCAGTCGCAGGCAAGCGGGAACCAATAGAGTGACGTCTGTAGCGAATCAATCCCTCAAGCTATCGCCTCTCCGGATTCACACGCAACGAGCTCGTCTTCATACATGACCGAATCGAAGTCCTTACCATGTGTCCCCCGGAAGGTTACTTCGTAGGCTGGCGGGTGGATCTCATACAGGCACCACACGATTCCGCAGGAGCCTGGTATGAGGCCTATATCCGGATAGGCCGCATTAGGACGGACCAGCGAACCTTCGCGGAATCGGAACTCCACGGCGCTATGCCAAAACTTCGCGGACGATGCGGCCGTGGACGTCGGTTAGGCTGAAGTCTCGGCCGCCCCAGCGGTAGGCGAGGCGCTCGTGGTCGAGGCCGAGTTGGTGGAGGATGGTCGCATGGAGGTCATGGATGGTGGTGACGTTCTCGACCGCGTGCATGCCCATCTCGTCGGTCGCGCCATAGATAGCCCCGCCTTTAACGCCGCCGCCGGCCATCCAGACGGTGAATCCCTCGGGATGATGGTCGCGTCCATCGGCCCCGGCGGAATGGGGAGTGCGGCCGAACTCGCCGGACCAGAGCACGAGCGTGTCATCCAGCAATCCGCGTTGTTTGAGGTCCTTGATGAGCGCGGTGACCGCCTGATCGGTGACCATCGCGTTGGTCTCGTGGCCCTTTTTGAGCTCGCCGTGTTGGTCCCAGGTACCGGTGCTTCCAAAGATGTTCGGGCAGCAGACCTCCACGAATCGGACTCCGGATTCCACCAGCCGTCGGGCGCGAAGACACTGCAGGCCATACAGTTTCTTGTTCTCGTCCTTCGCATCCAGGCCGTAGAGCTTCTTCGTCGCCTCGCTTTCTTTGCTCAAGTCCAGAACGTCCGGCACGAGCGACTGCATGCGATAGGCCAGCTCGTAGTTCTGGATGGCGGAATCCACCGCTTCGTCGTGACCGAGCATTTCGGAGAACCGTTTGTCCTGTTGTCCGAGCAGGCCAAGCTTGGCGCGCTGAATCCGGCCGTCCTTGTCCGAGGGGGCGAGGTTGTCTATCGGCGTGCCGTTGGCCTCCATAAACGTCGGCTGGTGCCGCGCTGGGAGGAATCCGTTGGAGTAGTTCTCCATGCCTCCGGGCGGCACGAAGTTCTTGTGGTTCAACACCACGAATCCGGGGAGATTACGGTTCTCCGAGCCGAGACCGTAGGTCACCCACGATCCGAAGCTCGGCAGCCCGCCGGTGTTGCGCCCGGTGTGGAGCAATAGATTCCCCCGCGAGTGGAGCGGGAACTCGCCCTTCATTGAGCGGATGACCGCCAGCTCGTCGGCGATGGACGCCGCGCCGGGGAACAGCTCGCTGACCGGAAGCCCGCTCTGGCCATACTGCTTGAAGCTCCACGGGCTCTTCAACCACTTGCGCGTGCCACCCGCGGTTACGTTCTCGACCTTGCCGACGAGATTCCCATGGTGCTCAGTCAACTTTGGCTTTGGGTCGAACGAATCCACGTGCGAAACGCCGCCGTCCATGAAGCAGAAGATGACCGCCTTCGCGCGAGGACGATAGTGCGGCCCGGAGACCGGTCGCAATCCCGCATACGCCTCCTCAGCCATCAGAGCCGACAGCGCCAGCGTGCCGAATCCGGCCGTGGCCGTCTTCAACATCTCCCGCCGCGTCATTGGCCCGGACAGCCGTCCCGGGCAACCACAGCTCTCATGCACGCTCATTGATCCGTTTCCCCCTCTAGCCTGTTCAGCCAATAGCCGGGTCTACGATGAAGGTGAGATACCGCGACAATCCAGATCTCATTCTCCCTCACCTGGTATACGATTCCGTACGGGAATCGATGAATTCGGTACCGCCTCAGTATGCTCCCGAGCGGGGGCCAAGCAGTCGGATTCCGACGAATCTGTCTGAGTCCCGCTCGAACCTCCGAACGAAAGTCCTTGCCCAGTCCCCTACGTTGCGCATTGAAGTACGCCGCTGCTTCCAGTACTTCGTCTTCTGCCGCTTTGGCGAACCGGACTTTCACATTCGGTCGAGTTTCTCGAATACTTCTTCTTCAGAAATCAACGCCATCTCCCCGCGCACGCAAGCGTCAAATCGTCGCTCGGATTCCACGATCCACATTTTATCGAGGATCGGGTCCGGCTGATCCAGGCTGTTCAGGATCTCATCCGCAAGGGCCGCTCGTTCTATAGCGGGTAGTCCTAGCGCCATGTCTAGCGCTTCTTTTGCTCTCGTAGTCATGCCTGTATACTCCCAGTTGAAACGCACGTGCCACCACTGCTCTGAATGGGGCATCTCGTCATCAACCGTCTGATTCTCTTCCCGTGCGAAAATGGATTCTACGGCGAACGCCCTCACCTATTGGCGTTCGCTTTCGGTTTGATGGTAATGAAATATACCGATCTCTCATCTGCGATACTCGAGTCACCGCTTCATCTTCCGACATCCGGTGACGAGGCGGACGATGCAGAAAGTTAATAAAGTGGCGACCCTCCGGCGCGCGCACGCATTCCACAATGGATGTCATTTCGACAAGTGCGAGGCCGAAGCAATGCGAGACAGCTTGTAATACTTCATTATCACTATAAGTATCGGCCTTCAACAAGGCATCACATTCCGGACAACGTTGAGAAGGCGCATTCGTAAAACGATCAACGTCATATTCGGATACGCTTAGCGGATCGCAAGCTGGCGCACCCATTCCTGCGTCAAGGTGCCACTGGCTTTCACCTTTACAAAGCATCCACACGTCTACGAGCCCTTTCGACCATCCAGATCAGCAAATACTTCCTCTTCCGAATAAGATTCCATTTCTCCGCGCTCATACGCCGCCGATCGCCGCTTCGCCTCTTCGATCCAGGCTGCCAGGATTTCAGGATCCGGTTCGTCAAGGCTCTTGAGCAATTCACCCGCGAGCGTGGCGCGCTCAACTCTCGGCAGCAATAGCAGCTCGTCAAGCGTCTCGTTAGTTATCTTCACTCTAGGCTCCAAATCGGCCGGCTGCTACCGAATATACACGAACTCTTTCAAGTTGAATACGGCGTGTGCTGTGTCTTTCCATACGAGTGGGTTCTTTAGGATTTCGTCCGCCGGAACGGAATGAAGTTCGGCGAGCTGTCTTACAAGCCCTTCAAATCGTGACAGTTCGATGGGTTCCGGCTGGCGAGAGACGGCTGATAAGTACATCCGGCGGATTCTGGCGGAAACGGACGGGTCCGATTCTGCCGCCAGCCGTTTGCCCCAGAACTCCGCCTGGTTGATCACGAACGGGTCATTCAGCAGTGCAAGGGCCTGGGCCGGAACGTTTGTCACATCCCGCTTACCTTGCGCCGCCTTCGCGTCCGGCAGGTTGAAGACCGTCAGGAACTTCGGCAGCTCCATCAGAGTGATCCTCGTGTAGATGCTTCGCCGTCCATTGCCGTCAAGGGGCCCGCTGATCAGTTTCCGCTCCGGATTCGGCTTCTCGCGATACGGATCGATGCTCTCCCCATACATTGCTCTATCTAACCGGGCAGAAACGGTCAGAATGGAATCCCGAATCGCTTCCGCCTCCAACCGACGTGACGGATAGTGCTGCAGCAGCCGGTTATCCGGGTCCTTCACGCGCGCATCCTCCGAACCCCGCCCGCTCATTTTGAAAGTGTCGGAGGTCACGAGGAGGCGGATCATTCGCTTAATGGACCAAGGCTTCTCGACAACCGACGACCGACGACCGACGACCCCAGCGTGGGCGATTTCGTTTTTCTTTTCTCGCTTTCTGTCTTCGGTGGTCGGTGGTCGGTGGTCGGTAGTCGGACCAATGAATTCCGCCGCAAGCCAATCCAGCAGTTCCGGATGCGACGGCAGGTCGCCCAGGTGACCGAAGTCGTCGACGGTGCGGACGATTCCGCTGCCGAACAGGTGATACCAGAGCCGGTTCACCATGACGCGGGCGGTAAGCGGATTAGTGGGGCTCGAAAGAGTCAAAGCTAGATCCAGCCGGCCGCTTCCGGTACCGGACCGCCTGGCGTTTGGCCCGCAGTAAGCCTCCGCATATCTACGCGGCACCGTGTCTCCGAGCTGTTTGTAGTCGCCGCGGACGAACACGACGTGATCGGCCGTATCCTCCAGGTCTCCCATGGCGGCGATTACGCGGGGCTCGGATAGCTTTTTCTCAGCCGCGCGGTACTCCATCACAAGCTGACTAAGTCGACCAGAGGCGGAGGAGTTGCTCAATAGACCGATACGCGAGAACCAGTCCAGCCAGCGTGAATCCTCGTCGGACGCCCTTCCGGCCGCCCAGGCTTCTGTAGCCCGCCGGGCCACTTCGGCATAACGGTTCCCCATCTCTTCCGGATTCCGCGGAATCGGATCGGCAAACAGGCGGGAGAAGGCAGTAAGCTCATCCTTTGGGGGCTCGCCGGAATCGGACAGCACGGCACGGACGATTCCGAAGTAGGAACGCGGGTCCTCCGCCTTGGACTTATCCTTAGTTCCGCGCTCCGGCACGCGCGGGTTGTCCGACTTGGTAACCAGTTCCACGTAGTTGCGGGTGTTCCGCTCGTTCTGGCCAATACGGATCCAGCCGGGGTGATCTCGCTTTACTTCCTGGTTGACGTCCGCAAGCTGTCTAAAGTCCGGAATCGTGCGCAGCGTGCCAAACTTGCCGCCCATAACCTGTAAAGAGACGCTCTTGCCTTTGGGAAGGAAGGGAGACCGCAGCGATCCGTTCATCCGTTCTGACAGCGCATGCGTATAGAGCCCCGCGGGGAAGATTCCGCTGACGGCGGTGTCGCCGTCCAGGGATATACTGAAATCTCCGCTTGGGCTAGGACCATCCAACAGCCCCATCCCGTCCGCGCGCCACCCCGTCAGTTCCGAAGTTCTAAAGTCTCCAAACGGCGTGAAGTGCTTCACGTTGAACTCCGTGCGCTGCTTCCCTTCCGATTGGTACTTCTCTCCGAGGGCCTTCCATGCGGATTCCGTTCCGTCTTTAGCGGCCGCGGCAGTGATCCAGGGGTAATGCAGGTCTTCCAGTCGAGGGTCCTTAGCTTCGAGCGCCGCTACCACTTTCTTCAGACGGTTGGCGTCCAGCCCGGAAGCACGCTGTGCCGCATCGGCGGCTTTATCCTTCGCTGCCTGCGCAGCGAGCAAGTAGCGCCCGACTTCGGAGCTCTCCTTTACCCATTGGGATGCAAGCTCGGCGCGAATCTGCGGCTTCAACGCTCTCAGAGACTTCTTGACTTCCGCGTTCACTTCCGCCGAATCGATGGTCTGGACTATCTGCCGGGAGCTGGTGAGGATCCCGACGAGGGCGTAATAGTCTCGCGTCGCGACGGCGTCGAGCTTATGGTCGTGGCAGCGGGCGCAGGCGATGGTGGCGGCCTGAAATGCTTTTGAGAGTGTGTCTATCTGGTTATCGATGACGTCATAACCGATCTCGATAAAGTCGTCATGCCCGACCTCGCCGAATCGGTAGAAAGCGGTCCCGATCACGGATTCATTCAGCTTATCGCCTGTATTGATTCGCGGATTCGGCAGCAGATCGCCGGCAATATGCTCGCGCACGAGTTGATCGTAGGGAACGTCCTGGTTGAAGGCCCTAACCAGATAGTCCCGGTACCGCCAAGCCTCTTTGACCTCATAGTTCCATTCGTACCCGTGAGTCTCGCCGAACCGAACCACGTCCATCCAATGCCGCGCCCAACGCTCCCCAAAGTGTGGCGACGCAAGCAGGCGGTCCACCAGCCTCTCGTACCAGCCCGGCGACCGGTCATTGGCGGCTTCCGCAAGTTCCTGTGGCGTGGGAGGTAATCCGATCAACGTGAGATAGGCCCGTCGAATCAGCGTAGACCTTTCGGCCTGCGGCGCCGGCATCAATCCTGCGCGCACCAACTTCGCCATGATGAAACTATCGATTGGATTTTCGTTTTTCGTGTTTCGTTTTTCGTCCTTCGGCGCCGGCGGCCGGCGAACGGGCTTCAGGCTCCACCAGTTCTTGCGCGTGACAAGGACCTTCTGCCAGGATTCGCCCGCGGCAGTGGCTTTTGGCATCGACTCACGGGGATCGGTGAGCCCCATGGCTACCCACTTCTCGAAATCGACGATGACGGAATCCGGCAGCTTTCCGGTCGGCGGCATCTTCAACCGAGCGTGGGTCTGGCGAAGCGCCTGTATGAGCACGCTCTCCTCCGGCTTACCGAGGACGACCGCCGGGCCGGACTTTCCACCGGCAAGCACTCCACCGCGCGTCTCCAGGCTGAACCCGCCTTTAGTCTGTCCACCGCCGTGACATTGAAAGCAGCTCTTCACGAGAACGGGCCGAATCCGCTTCTCAAAGAAGTCGATGGATTCCGTCCGCGCAGGCGTCTGGGCGATCGCCGCGCAGGTCAGAAGGGCTGACGTGCAGACCAATAGGGCGTAAATGCGTGTTCTGTCAGACATATCGGATCAGTCGGATCAGTCGGATCAGTCAGATTACTTCAGAAGAATTATACCGGAGGTACCTTCAGCGACGGATTCCGGCGAGGAGGCCGTTTGTGTAGCCGACCGTTTCAGCCAGGCCCGGCAGCGGGTCGTCCGCATCCTTCTCGTACTCGAAGCTAAGCAGATAGGTGTACTTGATCTTCATGAGTGCCCGAAGGACGGATTCCAGGTCCAGCACGCCGCGTCCGGCCTCCAGCGTTCCGCCGTTGGGCTCAGTACTCGTGATGTCCTTGAAGTGCAGGTCATACAGGCGCTCGCGGCACTTTAGGATGGATTCCGCGGGGTCGACCTTGGCGCGCGCCGTATGGCCGATGTCGATGCAAAGGCCCAGCCGCTTGTCATACGGTTCGACCGCCTTCCATGCATCATAGGGCGACGGAAACCGCCTGTCCTCCGGGCCGTGGTTGTGGATAGCGATTTTGATGTCGAACTCCTTTACCATCCGATCCAGGATCGGCATCGATTCCGGGTGCGGGCTGCAGACGATGGTCGGAATCCCGGCGTCCCGCGCATACTCGAACGCCTGCCGAACGTTCGCCTCGTCGTTCTGCATGGTGATGTTCCCGCAGCTCAGCGGTGTGATCCCGGCGTCCTTGAACTTCCGCGCCACTTCTCTCCTCTGTTCCGCGGTGCTGTTCAAAGGCAGGTGAAAGTCCTTGATCGAGACGTGATTCAGCCCCACCCGTTGGATCGCCTTGATCGCCTGCTCGAGCGGCAGCTTTCGCAGGGTATACGAGGCCACTCCCGCGCGGAATCCGTTCCAGGCATCCGAATTGGGCCGCCGCGTTCGTGGTCGGGCATCCGCACCCGCTTCCCTTGCCAGGAGCGGCGTCGCCGCTGCCGCGCCAATGAACCGCCGCCGGGTCATGCCTTCATTCATCGATTCCCTCCTTCATGCCGGCAGGGCTCGTGGTTCCCGTCGCCGAACTGTTCTAACACTCAAATTACGACTCATCGACCCGGAATCCCTCGTGGAGACTCTACAGGAAGAGCAAATGCGGTCAGTACTATCCTTGCTAATGCCGCACAATTCATGGAGAAGCAAAGCAACCCGTCATTCTGAGACAGTTTTATCGTCGAAGAATCTGTTTTTGACCTCCTATCCCCTATTTATCTCGGGGATCGTAGTCAGCATCACAGTTGCGACGCTCATCTCCGCCGCGGCCCATCGCGAACCACGGCCGCCAAACATCGTGTTGATCCTAGCGGACGATATGGGTTACGGCGACCCGCGCTGCTACAACCCGGCCTCGAAGATCCCGACTCCGAATATCGACCGCCTCGCGAAGGACGGGATGCGGTTCACCGACGCGCACTCGCCCTCAGCCGTCTGTACCCCAACCCGCTACGCCCTCTTAACTGGCCGCTATTGCTGGCGAACTTCGCTGAAGCGAGGTGTCCTCCAGGGATATGATCCTCTCTTGATAGAACCCGGACGGATCACAATTGCCTCTGTTCTGAAGGAGCGTGGGTACGCCACTGCGTGCGTCGGCAAATGGCACCTCGGATTCGGACGCGACGCAAGAGTGGACTACGAAAAGCTTCTTTCCCCAGGCCCCAATTCGGTCGGCTTCGACTATTTCTACGGAATCCCATCTTCGTTGGACTTCCCGCCATATGTCTTCGTAGAAAACGACCGGCCCACTGAGCGGCCGACGGCAACCATCGCCACCAGTGAATCACAGCGGACCGGAGGCGGCGGATTCTGGCGCGCGGGCGCAATCTCTCCCGGATTCCGCCACGAGGACGTGCTGCCTCGCACCACCGAGAAGGCGGTCGAGTTCATCCGCAAACAGGATGATAATAGGCCGTTTTTCCTGTATATTCCTCTCACCGCGCCGCACACGCCCTGGATGCCCGCGGCTAAATTCCGGGGCAAAAGCGGCGCCGGATCGTACGGCGACTTCGTGGCCCAGACAGACGATTCTGTCGGCGAGATTCTGCGTGCGTTAAAGGAAAAGCGCCTCGACCGAAACACACTAGTGATCCTTACGAGTGACAACGGCGCGCACTGGCTCCCGGAGGACATCTCCAGGTACGGCCACAAATCCAACTTGAACTGGCGCGGCCAAAAAGCGGATATCCATGAGGCCGGCCACCGCGTCCCCTTCATCACCCGCTGGCCCGGCCGAATCCGCGCCAGCACTACCTGCGATCAGCTCGCCGGCCTGGTGGACCTCTTCGCCACCTTCGCCGACCTTGCTGGAGCGACCCTTCCGGATGATGCGGCCGAAGACAGTTTCAGCCTGGTTCCGTTATTCAAAAGACGGAACCAGCCCGTGCGGGAATCGCTGGTCCACCACTCGGGCGACGGTGTCTTCGCAATCCGCTCCGGAGAGTGGAAGCTCATCGAGGGCCTCGGCTCCGGCGGATTCACCCCGCCCCGCGCGCCCGCCCCCCAACCCGGCGGCCCCGAAGGCCAGCTTTATGATCTCACCGCGGACCCCGGCGAAACAAAGAACCTGTACCTGGATCGACCAGACCAGGTCACACGCCTGAAAGCTCTGCTCAGCAGAATCCGGACGATCGGACGCACCCGGTCATGAAACTCCTATTCTTTATATTTCTACTCACCGCGTCACTTCCAAGCCGATCTGAATCCAGACCGCCCAATGTCGTGATCGTTTTTGCGGATGATCTTGGCTGGTTCGACGTCGGATTCAATGGCAACAAATCGGCCAATACGCCGAATCTGGATCGTATGGCCCGGGAAGGTATGCGGTTGACCGACTTCTATGTCGGCCAGACCGTATGCTCGGCCTCCCGCGCGGCGCTCCTCACCGGCTGCTACCCGAACCGCGTCGGAATCATCGGCGCCTTGGGACCCCGGTCGACCACCGGAATCAGTCCATATGAGCTAAGCATGGCCGAGATGCTGAAGCAGAACGGCTACGCCACCGCCATCTACGGCAAATGGCACCTGGGATACCAATCTGAGTTCCTGCCCACCCGACACGGATTCGACGAATACTTCGGGCTGCCGTATTCCAACGACATGTGGCCAAAGCACCCGACTAATCCGAACTACCCGCCCCTGCCTCTGATCGAAGGCGACCAGGTAAAGGAGCATATGCCGGACCAGACAAGATTGACGTCCTGGTATACGGACCGCGCGGTAGGCTTTATCCGGCGGAATCGCAGCCGCCCGTTCTTCCTCTACGTCCCTCACAGCATGCCGCACGTCCCGCTGTTCGCTTCCGAGCGATTCCGCGGCAAATCCGGCAAGGGCGTACACCACGAAGTTATGCAGGAGATAGACTGGTCGGTCGGGGAGATTCTGAAGACCCTTTCGGAACAGGGCCTGGACCGCAATACGCTCGTCATCTTCACCTCCGATAATGGCCCGTGGCTTTCCTATGGCAACCACGCGGGCTCCGCCGGACCCTTCCGCGAAGGCAAGGCAACCACCTTCGAAGGCGGAATCCGCGTGCCGTTCGTCGCCCGATGGCCCGGACGGATTCCGCCAGGCAAAGTCTCCCGCGAGCCCGCAATGACCATCGACATCCTCCCCACGCTCGCCGGAATCGCGGATGTGACTCTGCCCACCGACCGGACGATAGACGGCAAGAACATCTGGCCGCTGCTTTCCAACCAGAAGGGAGCGAAGTCGCCGCACGAAGCGCTCTACTTCTACTGGGACCGCGCGCTGGAAGCCGTCCGCAGCGGCAAGTGGAAGCTCCACTTCCCCCACGAGTACCGCCACATGGCCGGCCCGCCCGGCCAGGACGGCCGCCCGAACGGTTATCAAACTGCCCGTATCGAGCTCTCTCTCTATGATCTGGAATCCGACCCGGGTGAATCAAAAGACGTGGCCGCGCAGAATCCAGAGGTAGTGCAGCGGCTTACCGAACTGTCCAACCGAATCCGCTCCGACCTGGGCGACTCCGCCACCGGCATCACGGGAACCGGAATCCGCCAGCCGGGCCGTGTACGGTGATGAAGGCAACTCGAAGTGTCTGACCCTCAGCTCAGAATCGACGAGATCGAGCCGGCTGTTATTCGAGCTCTGGCAGAGCAGCCGATCGTCGACATGCATACTCACCTCTACCCGCCGTCATTCGGTACGCCGGTAGATAACGCGACCGGCCGCGTGGACCCAGCAGGCTTGATGCTCTGGGGCGTAGACGAGCTTGTGACCTACCACTATCTCGTCGCCGAGGTCTATCGCGTCGTCCCCGCCACCGAGCTGCCTTACGAACAGTTCTGGAAGCTAACCAAGAGGGAGCAGGCGGACCACATCTGGAAGCATCTCTTCAACGAGCGGACTCCGATTTCCGAAGCCTGCCGCGGAGTAGTCACCACCCTCAATCGCCTCGGCCTCGACCCCCATTCCGAGAGCCTGGACGGAATCCGCCGTTTTTTCGCCAAGCAAGACCCCGATGTATATATCGACCGCGTGATGGAGCTTGCGAACATCCAGCGCATCACCATGACGAATGCGGTTTTTGACGACAACGAGCACAACCGCTGGCTCGCCAACCCCGGAATCGCCGCTGATTCCCGATTTACGGCCGTACTCCGAATTGACCCGATGCTGGTTGAATGGCAGACCACCTGGCAGCGCCTGAGAGAATGGGGCTACGAAACGGATTCCAACCTTAGCAGCCGCTCCGTGGAGGAGGCGAGCCGCTTCCTTCGGGACTGGTTGGAGCGCATGAACGCTGCCTATATCGCCGTGAGCCTCCCGCCGACATTCCGGTATCCCGGCGAATCGGATCAGTCAGTCCTCGACCAGGTAATCCTTCCCGTTTGCGAAGAACGCGGAATGCCCTTCGCCATGATGATCGGATCGCGTCGCGCGGCGAACCCAGACCTGCGGGATGCCGGAGATGTTGGCGGCAAGGCCGACGTGGCTTCGGTAACTAACCTGTGCGCCGCCTTCCCGCGGAATCGATTCTTCGTGACAATGCTCTCCCGAGAAGATCAGCACGAGCTCGCCGTCGCCGCCCGCAAGTTCGGCAACCTGATGCCCTTCGGCTGCTGGTGGTTCCTGAACAACCCGTCACTCGTGGAGGAGATCACCCACATGCGAGTAGAGCTTCTCGGAACGAGCTTCATCCCCCAGCACTCCGACGCCCGTGTCCTGGACCAGCTAGTCTATAAATGGGACCACAGCAAACAGATCATCGCGCGCGTCCTGTCCGACAAATACGCCGACCTGGCCCGCGCCGGATGGACGATCACCGAAGAGAGCCTCCGATGCGACGCCCGCCTCCTCCTCCACGACAACTACCTCGAGTTTCTCACCCGCCGATAACTGCAGATCGGTCCGATCAGTCCGATGGTCAAAGTGCCGTGCGAACAACTCGACCGCCAGTACGTACAAGAACTGAATCATTGACCGTGTGACTCTGCCAGGGGAGCAACCCTCATGCGCCGCGGAATCCGCCCATTTCTAACCCTCACCATTCTCCTTGTACTTGCAGCGTCTCTGGTCGTCACAACGGGATGCCGCAAGGCAAACTTCCTTAGCACGCAGGACGAAGTCCGAATCGGCCAGGAGGCCGCCCGCCAGTTCGAATCGCAGAACCGCGTGGAAACCAACACCGCTGTAGCGCAGCGGGTCCAGAGGATCGGCCAGCGTCTCCTTGCCGCGATCACCGAACGCCAGGTCCCTTACACATTCAAGGTGGTCGATTCTCAGAACGTTAATGCCGTTTCGCTGCCAGGAGGGCCGGTCTACGTCTACAAAGGCTTGCTGAACATGGTTGGGGCGGACGACGACCCCCTCGCAGCCGTCATGGCCCACGAGATCGGCCATGTCGAGGGGAGGCACGCAGCCAAGCAAATCAGCACGCAGCTCCAGGCACAGGCCGTCATCGACATTTTCCTTCGCGGCGGGGCCGCGGCCGACGTGGCCGGACTTGCTTCTCAGCTTCTTAACTTGAGATATAGCCGCGATGACGAGTACGATTCCGATAGCCGCGCTCTGAACTACACCCACCGCGCCGGCTTCGATCCTCGCGGATTGATCGAGTTCTTCCAGAAGCTCGCCGAGATGGAGCGCCGCGGCGGATCGCCCGAATTCCTCCGCACCCACCCGCTCACCACGAGCCGCATCCAGCGAGCCGAAGAGATCCTCCAATCCGGAACCTACCGCAACGCGCGTTGACTATCTTTCAAGGCGCAGTATCAGTTCCTCGACCTCCTCGCCGCGGGCGTTGGAGAACCCTTTGTCCTCGCCGTGAACCGTAAATCCACACTTATCCAACACGCGGAGTGAGGCAGCATTGTCTTTGGC
>JBKJZI010000108.1:0-7512 GCA_046715155.1 Chthonomonadales bacterium
AGCTTCACTTGATTCTTACCAACGACGACAAAACGACCGGCAAGGGAGGGGAGATTCGCTATAACATCTGGCACGCCCGCTCGACGAACGGGCGCAAGTCCTGGAAGCCGCCGACCCTTCTGCGTAAGGGCTACCACGGCTCCATGCTGTCGGCGATCGCGCTGAGGAGCGGCCGGATCATCCTTCCGATTTGTTATCTGACGAAGCGAACCTGGGGAAAGCGCGGCGAGGGATTTGACGCCTATACCTGGATGGGCACGTTCAGCTCCGGCATCCTGTACACCGACGATGGCGACACCTGGATGGAATCAGCCATCGAACTCAAGGTACCGACACCTTATATCGGCGCGGACGGAATTATCGAGCCGATCGCGCTGGAGCTCAAGGATGGGCGCGTCTGGCTCCTGCTGAGAACGCAGCTCGGCCGCTTGTTCGAGTCCTTTTCAGGGGACGGGTCTGTTTGGACGAAACCCCGGCCCACGTCCATTTTCTCCTCCGATTCGCCGCCCAGCCTGACTCGGTTGAAAGATGGCCGGATCGTACTCCTCTGGAACAACGCGCTACGGTTCGCCTACGCTCAGGGCGGCCGCCACATCATGCACGGCGCAGTCTCGGAGGATGACGGGAAGACCTGGAGTGGATATCGTGAAGTCGCAAGTAATCCCTTTCTCGGCGAGCCGCCCCCGACCACCGGTGACCACGGAGTCTCATACATAATTCCTGTACCGACTGTGGACGGAGAGATAATCGCCCCCGTATCCATGGGCCACGGACCCGAAGGCGTCCTGCTCATGCGGATAGACCCGAATTGGCTCTACGAGACGAGTCAAAAGACCGATTTCTCCTCCGGCGCGTTACCGTGGCATAGCTTTGGGACCCGAGGAGTGGAAGTTGTTTCGCATCCGGATAAGACAGGGGCGCGGGCGCTTCAGGTTCGGAAACCGGAATCCGATTGGCCATCCGCCGCGGCCTGGAACTTCCCCAACGGAAGGAGCGGTCGCCTCGAAATGAGAATGAAACTGAATCCGGGATTCGGCGGCGCTCGGATCGGACTCACGGACCACTTCTCGGTTGCTTTCGACCCCGAAGAGCAGTACTTCAATCTCTTCAACCTCAACATCGGGGCGGATGGAAAACTACAACGGAGTGAGATTGCCCCCGGGACGTGGCACACGCTCCGTCTCGACTGGAACTGCGACAAACTTGAGTGCCGGGTAACCGTTGACGGCCGCGCGGTCGAAACGCTCCCAATGCAGCGCCTAAGCGCCGGAGTGAACTATCTGCGAATCACATCCACTGCGGATCAGACGGACTCGGCCGGACTCTTGATCGAATCCGTCCAGGCTGACGTGCGCCCTTCCGAACGAGTTACTTCTCTTGGTGGAAAGCGAGCCAGATAGATGGTCCGTACGCGTATTGGTCTCGCACTTTTGTTCGCGGCTGCGCTCGGAATCAGTCTTCGGATGACGGCTGCGTCTCGCCAGCAGGCTGCGCCGAAGCCCTCCTGGGTGCTCGAGCTAAAAGAGATCGCCCGCCTGGTCCGGCTGCCGGATAGGCGATTGGCGGGCGTCTTCTTTCGCAGTACCTCGACCGGCGGTCCCGAGCTATGCGCTCGCTATTCGACCGACAATGGCCGTACATGGGGTCCAACGGAAGGCCTCTACCAACTGCCACAGGATGGGGGAGGGGGCAGTCCCGAGCCGCTTGTCGATCAGAAAGGGGAGCTGCACGTCTTCTTTCTCAAGGCCCGCAAGAAGATGCCCTCCGGCCTGGACATCGATATCTGGTACACGAAATCGAGCGAGGGACGGACCAAATGGCGTCCACCATCCCGAATCTGGGAGGGATACACCGGATCGCTGAACTCGGTGATACAGATGCGCAATGGCCGAATCATTCTCCCGTTCTCTTACATGACCAAACGCAACTGGGCAGAGAGGGGCGAGGGATTCGACAAGTACACGTACATGGGGACCTTCAACTCCACGGTCCTTTACTCCAACGATTCCGGCGACACGTGGCACGTCTCGCCATCTCACCTGAAAGTTACCGCGCCCGATCTGGGGACTTATGGCGCCATCGAGCCGGTCGTGGTCCAGCGAAAAGACGGCCGGGTCTGGATGCTGATCCGCACGCAGCACGGCCGCTTCTTCGAGTCCCTGTCCGAAGACGGAATCACCTGGTCCACGCCGAAATCCACGCGAATACTCTCGTCGGATTCTCCGGCCGGTCTGGCCAGTTTGGATGACGGCCGCATTGTGTTGTTCTGGAACAACTGCCTGCGCTTCCCCTACGCCTACGGCGGCCGGCATGTGATGCACGGGGCCGTCTCGTCGGACGATGGCAAGAGCTGGCGCGGATTCCGGGAGGTGGCGAAAAACCCGCGGCGACATGAACCACCCCCTCCGCGAGGAGACCATGGCGCGACCTACCCGATCCCAGCGGCCGTCAATGACGCCAAGGTGATCACTACCACCGGGCTTCCCAGCCCCCACTTCAATCTGGCCGTAGATCCCGCGTGGTTCTACGAGACCTCGCAGCGCGATGACTTCACCAACGGCCTGGACGAATGGACGTCCTTCGGCGTCAAAGGCGTGGACGTCGTTCTTCACCCCCAAAAAGCGGGCGCAAAGGCGCTTTCGGTGCGCAAGACCGAATCCGATTGGCCTTCAGGAGCAGTCTGGAACTTTCCTTCCGGCCTGCGCGGCCGGCTGCGAATGCGGCTCATGATCAATCCCGGATTCGGCGGCGCTAGGATCGGCATAACGGACCACTACTCGGTCCCGTTCGACAACCTCGATCAATACCACAACCTCCACAGTCTCTTGATCGAAGCGGACGGCGGATTCGCGCCCGGAAAGAAGCTGATTCCGGGCCGCTGGCATGACGTGGAGCTTAATTGGGACGCCGGGAAGCGTCAATGCCGGGTCTTCGTGGACGGCAAGCAAACCACTACGCTTCCGCAGATACGGGAAACTCTGGGCGCGAACTACCTGCGGGTTCGGTCGACGGCCGAGACGACCGACAACGCCGGCCTAATGATCGAATCGGTCGAAGCAAACGTCTCACCGGAGCCATAACGAACAATGCTAGGACACGAAGAGTTGAACGGTATTCAGTTGACTCGGCGCGGCCTGTTAAGGGCGGCTGGCGGCCTCGGATTGACCCTCGGATGTGAATCCATAACGGCGAATCCGCTGCTAGCGTCTGTGGTGGGGCGGAGCCGCCTTACCCCCGAGGAAGTGAAGGCGCGGATTCGGGGACCAATTCTCACGATTCCCACGCCCTTCACCGCGGACTTCAAGGTCGACTATCAGGGCGTCCGCAACATGGTCAATCTCGGCCTGGCAAATAAGGTCGGCGTCTACGAGCTGACCGCTGGAAACAGCCGGTACGATGTACTGAGCTACGATGAGGTCAAGAAACTTACGAAGGTCCTGGCCGACGCCGTCGCGGGCCGCGGCATCGTGATCGGGGCCACCGGCGCCTGGTGGACGGGACAGGCCGTGGACTATGCCCGTTATGCGCAGTCGGTGGGAGCGGACTGTGTGCAAGTACTACTGCCTTCCGGCTCCGATGACCTCTACGTGGAGCATTTCCGCAAGATCGCCGACGCCACCAGGATCGCCATCGCGCTGCAGGGTGCGCCCTCCTTCCCCCTCATGGAGCGTCTAGTGCAGATTCCGGCCATCGTGACTATGAAGGAAGACGGCGACGAAAAGTATTACGAGGAAGTGACCAAGCGGTTCGGGCGCCGCCTGGCGATCTTCTGCGGCGGGCAGAAACGGCGCTACCTCTTCGGCCTTCCCTATGGCTCGCCGGCCTATTTCAGCTTCTTCTTCAGCTTCGCGCCGAAGGTCGGAGTTCTGTTCTGGCAAGCCATCCAGAGAAACGACCTGGCTGCCGCGCGCGAAATCGTCGAACGATATGAGAAGCCGGTGTTCGAGTTCTGTGGGGGCGGGCCTCGCGGGTTCCACGCTTACTGGCGGGCGCTGATGGAGCATTTCGGAGTGGCAAAGCGCTACGTCCGCCCACCGGACGAGAGCTGCAACGAAGAAGACATGAAGCGCGTCCGCGCGCTGGTTGAGCGTCTTAACCTCGCTTAGAACAGGAACCGACCATGAGGGTTTCGCATCCATTACGCTATGGTTGGCCGCTCGTGCTGGTCATCCTGGCCTCCCCGTCCGGCCCCGACTCCGGCGCGCAGGCGGGGAAGAATCCGCTGACGATCCCCACCGGACGGCAGGATGCCTGGATGGTTGAGCACGAGAAGCACAAACAGAAGGCGCGAGCCGCAAACTTCGACATCGTCTTTATCGGAGACTCAATCACCGAGCGCTGGAGATACCCGGCGGAGGGAAAGTTGGTGTGGGACGAAAAGCTCGCCCCACTCAACGCCGGGGAGTTCGGCATAAGCGGCGATGGCACGCAGAGCGTCCTCTGGCGGCTCCAGGATGGCGAGCTAGGGGCCTTGAATCCAAAGGTCGTCGTGCTCCTCATCGGCACCAACCATATCCAGTCCAGTCAGCCGCCTCAAATCGTCGAGGGAATCACCGCGGTCGTCAATGATTTACGACAACGTCTCCCGTCGAGCAAGATCCTGTTAATGGGTCTCTTCCCTCGCAAACATAGCACCGACCCACCCCATATTCCCTCGAACGTCCGCGAAGTCAATGCGCAGATCGCGCGGCTGGACGATAACGGCCGGACGGTTCGGTACCTCGATCTGGGCTTTCGCTTCCTTCACTCGGACGGATCGGTCATTTCAGAGACAATGATAGACGGCCTGCATCTGTCCCCAAAAGGGTACGAGATATGGGCCGATGGAGTAATGATGCCAATCGCCGAATTGATGCGGCCGCCCACGCGCCCCGCCCCCCCGCGCGCGGACGACGCATCGCTGCGCCGCCGGGCGGTCGACGTCATGCGCGCCGCCATGAAGACGGATCCGATCAAAAGCATGCACGCCGCCGAAGCGCTGATCTGGAACGGTTATCTCGCCGATCCCGTAGCCCACACCCGGAAGCTCCTGCTCACCGCGAAGCCGCCGATGCTGATAGGGCACTGGCGTGTGCTCGCTCAAGCGCAGCGGAATCCGCGAGACCGGACTCGGTACGTCGACAAGGTCCGAGACGCCGCGGTTGACCCAAAGAGCAAGCACGCCGAATTCTCCGTCGAGTCGCTGGCAAAGCTGGGATACGGCGGTCACGACCGGCGGATCGTCGAACTCGCGCGGAACGGATCGGAGGTCATGCAGATCCTGGCCCGCTGGATTCTGGCCAACTCGGGCCGCCCCCGGGATGAAGCTTATCTTACGGAGCTCTATTCCCTGAAGAACTCGCGGATGCGCGGAATCGTCTCCTATGCCCTTCGATTCCTCCCGAAACTGCGCCCGGCTACACTTGTAAAGCTGCGTGAAGTGGCAAGAAAGGAGCCGCCGGGCGGTGAGGGCCGCATCTTTCACGCGACCACGCTGTATGTCCATGATCCAAAAACTAACCGGAAGCAGTTGAAGGAAGAGTTGTTCCGGTTCGCTGAGACCGGCACTCCAGAGGAGAAATACCAGTCCCTTCTGACAGTAGGCAAATGGGCGGATAAGTCAGACCTGGACCGGCTCGAGCCCATGCTCTCAAATGCGGACGCCGACGTTCGCATCGCCGCCAGCCATGCGATCCTTACGATCCTCAAGCGCTCACCTTCGTAGTCATGAGCGTCTTAGATCGATTCAACCTATCGGGGAAAACGGCGCTGGTGACCGGCGGAGCGGGCCTCTACGGACGACAGATCACCGCGGCGCTCGCCGAGGCCGGAGCGAAAACGTTCGTCGCCTCGCGGAATCGCGACGCATTGGAAAGCCTGGCGAGTGATTACCGTGCTCGCGCCTTGGACATGACCGCCCTGCAATACGATCAAGGCGACGAATCCTCCATCCTCGCCCTACTTAATGAGCTGCTGGAACGGGCCGGGCGGATAGACGTACTGGTCAACAACGCCGTGTTGCGGACGATGAAAGAAGGCTACTCGGATTCCGCGGCGTCCTTCGAAGAGAGCATGAGAGTCAACGCGACCGGCCTCTTCATCATCACCCGCGCGTTCGGCGATGTAATGGCGGAGGTAGGAGCTGGCTCGATTATCAATATAGGGTCGATTCAGGGCATGGTCGGCCCGGACGAGACACTCTATCAGGACACCGGCGTTCAAGGCTGGTACCCTGACTACTTCTTTCACAAAGGAGGCATGGTCAACTTCACCCGGTTCGTCGCCAGCTACTACGGTAAGGCCGGTGTTCGTTGCAACTGTGTAAGCCCAGGCGGATATTGGACCGAGGAAGCTCCGGGAGAGTTTGTGCGCCGGTACAGCGATCGAACGTTTCTCGGACGAATGGCGAATGATACGGACCTCATGGGCCTCATCGTCTTTCTCGCCTCCGACACCTCCCTCTATGTCACCGGAACTAACATCCCCGTAGACGGCGGCTATGCGGCGAAATAACACGGAATCTGCAAATGCCACCGACCATCCAACAAGCGATGCCTGCCGCTGGGCTTGAGGACCTAAATCCCTCTCGGCTCACGCTGGGCACGGCCCAGTTTGGGATGGCCTACGGAATCGCGAACCGACACGGACGTCCCTCTTATGAGGAAGTCCGCGAGATTCTGGCGTGCGCCTTCGAAGCCGGCGTGAACTGCCTCGATACCGCCGCTGCCTATGAAGGTAGCGAAGAAGTCATTGGCCGGGCGCTTCGCGAGCTTAACATTGCCGGGCGAATGGTCGTCGTCACCAAAATACGCCATCTGCCGGCAATGTCGCTGTCCGTTCGAGCGGCGGATGCGTTCGTTCAGCGATCGGTCGAGGACTCCCTGCGGCGGCTGCGCCTGGAGACGCTTGCATTATGCCTGTTGCACCGGGAAGAGGACTTTCGCGGTGTGGAAGCGCTCCTAAAGCTAAAGCAAAAGGGCCTGGTACGCCATATCGGCTGCTCTGTTGTGGATCCGGAGGCCACCCGCGCCATTCTCGATCCCGGGCGTGTTGAAGCGGTGCAGATTCCGGCAAACCTGCTGGATCACCGCTTTGTCCGCTCGGGTGTTTGCCGGCAGGCGGAATCTGCCGGGGTCGCGCTAATCGTCCGCAGTATTTATCTGCAAGGATTGATATTGATGCCGGAATCCGATGTACCACCCGAACTGTCGGAAGCCATTCCGACTCGGAGAGCGCTGCAGAAACTCGCGAGCGAATCTGGAATGATTATCGCCGAGCTCGCACTGCGATTCGCGCTGGGTTTGAACGGATTGACCTCCGCCATCGTAGGGGCAGAGACCGTCGGCCAGGTGCGCCAGAACCTAAACTACTTTGCTCGGGGACCGCTGGATTCCGGCCTCATGAAGATTATCTCGGAGTCCGTCCCGAATCTGCCCGATTCTATCCTTAAACCTTCGCTATGGCCCCGTACCGTAAACCAACCCCAGCGTCAGAAAGTACCGAAGTGAGAAGTTACGCCCGGTCAAAGGAGCT
>JBKJZI010000109.1:0-6249 GCA_046715155.1 Chthonomonadales bacterium
GTCGTTTAGTTATCCCCTGCTAATAAAGTCAGCGGCAGGCGGTGGCGGCCGAGGAATGCGCGTCGTGGAGTCGCCGGCGGCGTTTCGCTCCTCCCTGGAGGAGGCGCGGCGAGAAGCGCAGGCTGGATTCGGGGATTCACGGGTTCTGCTGGAGCGGTACATCGAGAGGCCGCGCCATGTAGAATTTCAGATATTCGGAGACACACGCGGCACAGTGATTCACTTCTTCGAGCGCGAGTGCTCGATTCAAAGGCGTCACCAGAAGATCATCGAAGAAAGTCCATCGCCACTCCTTACACCGGAGCTGCGGGCGTCCATGGCGGACGCGGCTGTGGCAGCGGGCAAGGCTGCCGGCTACGTGAATGCCGGTACGGTCGAGTTCCTGGTGGAGGAACGGCCGAACGGCGACCACCGGTTCTACTTCATGGAGGTCAACACGCGGCTGCAGGTCGAGCACCCCGTCACAGAGATGGTCACTGGAATCGATCTGGTGAAGCTGCAAATACGCGTTGCCGCTGGAGCGCCGATTCCGTTTGCGCAAGAACAGATCAGCGCATCGGGCCACGCCATCGAGGTCCGGATATACGCCGAGGACCCGGAATCGGGATTCCTCCCATCAACCGGCCGGCTTGAGCATTGGATTCCACCGACGGGACCCTGGGTGCGCGTGGATTCCGGCGTAGAGCAGGGCGCCGAAGTCTCATCATACTATGATCCGATGCTCGCCAAACTCGTCGTGCGTGGAGAGGATCGTCAAGAAGCAATCGCCCGAATCGAGCGCGCGCTTACGGACTTTCACGTGCTCGGCGTAAAGACCAATATTCCGTATTTGCTTGACATCGTTCGCCACCCGGGCTTCCGAACTGGCGAGACCAATACGGGTTTCCTCTCGGATCGCTTCGCCGGTTGGAAACCCTCGTCCGAGGTTCCGACGGCAGTCGTGCTTGCACTGGCAGCCGAATCCGCGGTCGCCAGGCCTGAACGACCGGGCGGTCAGGACGGGACGGAATCCGATCCATTCAATCCCTGGCGCCTTGCCGGCGCGTGGCGAAACTAGCTATGCGCGTCTCGTATGTTCACCGGGGCGAAGTCATCACGCTGGAAACGGAACCGGAATCTGGCGCATTACGCGTTCGGTTAGGGGATTCGTCGGAACATGAAATTGGGGCGCGAATGGTGAATGAGCGCATCCTGGAAATCGCTCACCACGATCGGACTTACCGGATTCCCTATGTTCGCACTTCCGGCGGAATCCAGATATCATTCAAAGGCAATGTTTATGAGTTTACGCCGCACACGCCTGGCCGGAAGATCGAAAGGGCCCAGCAATCCGGCGAGCTCGTCGCCCCAATGTCCGGCGCCGTCGTTGACGTATTGGTCAAAGTGGGCGAGGTGGTTGGCGCCTATCAGCCGCTCGTGGTGATCGAAGCGATGAAAGTCCTCGCTACGGTGGAATCCCATCACGCGGGAACAGTTTCCCGCCTGCACGTCGCCAGAGGAGACCGGGTAGACCATGGCGCGCTCCTCATTGAGATCACACCCTCTCCATAACGCCGAATGCCCAAAAACCTACAGGCTTCCATTCCGAAACAGGTCCGCGTTGTCGAAGTCGGCCCACGAGACGGGCTTCAGAACGAATTACGGATCATATCAACGGAAGACAAGCTCCGATTCGTCCAGCTCCTGTCGGAAGCCGGATTCCAGGATATCGAGGTCTCCTCATTCGTCAGCCCCGCGCGCATCCCCCAGCTCGCCGACGCCGCCGATCTCTTCGCCGCCCTCAACATCTACACACCCACACACCCACACACCCACACAAGGTACTCCGCCCTCGTCCCGAACCGCAAGGGACTCGACCGCGCGCTGGAGTCCGGGGTAAAGGCAATTGCTCTCTTCACTGCCGCCAGCGGGACCTTTACGCAGAAGAACATCGGAATGACGATTGCGGAATCGCTGGCAGCTTTCCGTTCGCTAATGCCCGACGCGAAGGCGAACGGCCTTTGGGTCCGCGCCTATGTGTCGACCGCGTTCTTCTGTCCGTATGAGGGGCGGATTCCCCCGGATGGAGTGTTTCCGGTAGTGGAGACGCTCCACGAGATCGGCATCGATGAGGTTTCTATAGGAGACACCATCGGGCACGCGACTCCGAATCTGGTTGCAGAGTTGACGGATCGGCTTCTGCCTGTTCTGCCTCGTGAAAAGTTTGCCTACCACTTCCATGACACGCGCGGATTTGCGCTGGCGAACGTGTTAATGGCTTTGCAATTTGGAATCGCGACATTCGACTGTTCGGCCGGCGGAGTGGGAGGATGTCCCTTCGCGCCAGGGGCGGCCGGCAACGTCGCCACCGAGGACCTGGTGGCTATGATACATGGAATGGGAATCCACACCGGAATCGACCTTGAAAAAGTGATTGCCGCCTCGCGGTTTCTGGAGTCCATTCTTGGTCGCCCACTGCCGTCGCGTTATCTTGGGTCTGTTCGCTCAATGTAACCGTGTGACTCACTAAAGTCCGTTATCATAACGGTGGTTTCACCGCCGAATGCCATCGCTTATTCCGTTCTTAGCATCAGGAGATTCCCCGTATGTTCAGAAGAGTTCTCGCCTTCATCGCGTTTGGCTGTCTGTCGCTGACCGCGACAGCCCAGGACTACGCCAATCGCCCGATTCGCTTTCCGCGTCATCCGGCGCTCTCTCCGGACGCGAAATCGATCGCGTTCTCCTACCAGGGCGATATCTGGACCGTGCCGGCAAGTGGCGGGTCTGCACAGAGGTTGACCGTTCACGAGGCGCACGAGCAGCTTCCCTCGTGGTCGCCGAACGGAAAGTGGATTGCATTCGCCTCCAAGCGCGAAGGGAACTATGATGTTTGGGTCATCAGCGCGGGGGGTGGGCGGCCGAAACAGCTCACGTATCACTCGGCGGACGACCTCGTCTGCGGGTGGTCGCCAGACAATCGTGAGATCACTTTCTCGTCGGCGCGAGAGACTACGCGTTACGCGTCCATCTATGCGGTAAACACCGATTCCGGTGCGTCGCGCCTGATCGCGAAGGACGAAACGACCCTCGGCAGCGCTTCCTACACACCCGACGGCAAACGGCTCGCCGCCCGCCGCGGCGGCAGCCCGACACGAAGAGGTTATCGGGGCAGCGCAAACTCCGATATCATCCTCGCCGACAGCTCCGGATCTAAGCCGGCGGAGTGGCTCACGAAGGACGAAGAGAACGAGAACTGGGCACTGTTCAGCCCGGACGGCAGAACGTTCTTCTACGTCTGCGACCGGAACGGAATCGCCAACATTTGGAAGCGCTCCGTAAACGGCGGCCGCTCCGTTCAGATAACGAAACACGCCGACGGAAACCTCTTTTATCCATCACTTTCCGCCAATGGCGAGAAGATCGTTTACGAGCGCAACTTTGCGTTGTGGTCGGTAGATACGAAAGCCGGAGAGCCGCAGGAGCTCAGAGTATACGCGCCTACGGATGACCGTACGAATGCGCTTCGCCGCACGGCGTTCACATCTCAGGTCCAGGAGATCGCCGTTTCGCCCGATGGGAAGCAGGTCGGATTCGTGGTCCACGGCGAGATCTTCGTGCAGCCCGTTTCGGGCGGCGATGAATCGATCCGCCTCACGAACACGCCCCAACGCGAAGAGGACATTAGCTGGTCGCCCGACAGCAAGCTGCTGGCGTTCTCATCGGATCGCTCCGGAGCGCCGGACCTGTACACCGTGGATGTGAAGACGAAGGAGACGAAGCAGCTAACGAAAACGCCGGAGTCGGAATACTCGCCGGTATATTCTCCGGACGGCAATGACCTTGCTTATCTGATCGGATTCAACGGTACGGAACTGCGGCTGATGCCTGCGAATGGCGGTGGGCCGAGGACGCTCGCAAGAGACCCGAACATCAGCGGCGTCACCTGGTCACCGGATTCGAAATGGCTCGCCTATGCGAGGACGAAAGCTCATTCCGCCGGCGTCATCTCCGAGGTCTTCGTGATGAATCCGGCCGACTCAAAGGCCGTGAACGTAACCCGGTACCCGATGGTGAATTCCGCGCCCGAGTGGGCGGGCGATGGGAAGTCCCTGTTCTTAAGCTCCGACCGCTCAGGTACCCGCAATATCTGGCGGATTCCGCTGGTGGACGAGCCGGAGAAAGACCCCAAGGAGGACGCCCCAGCGGCACCGCTCGCAGCAAAGGCCGGAGAGAAGAAGCCGGTGGAGGTGAAGATTGACTTCGAAGACATCCACAAACGGGCCCGCCAGGTCACGCGTGGAGAAACCGATGTATTCGGTTATGCTGTCGCGCCAGACGGGAAGAGCGTCATCCTGAGTATGTCGAACCTCGGCCGGCCGGACCTCTGGCGCGTCCCCGTCGAGGGCGGAATCCCAGCACGCCTCACTCAGACCGGCGAGTCTTCGTCTCAGCTCCAATTCACCAGCGACGGCGCGAAGCTCTATTACCTCTCCACCGGCGGCGTCATAAAGAGCCTCGCGCCCAGCGCCGCCGCCCCAACTCCCGCTGTTACCGCGATCAATGCCACCATGAGCATCGACGCGCGCGCGACTTCATTGCAGATGTTCGACGAAGCATGGCGCAAGATGCGGGACGGGTTCTACGACGAGAAGATGCACGGCGTGGACTGGGCAAGAATCCGCGAAACGTACCGGCCGGTTGTCGAGGACATCACCTATAAGGAAGACTTCTCCGCACTATTCAACCTCGTACTGGGCGAACTCAACGCCTCTCACACCGGAATCGCGGGCGCGACCGGCGGGGAGCGAGGCCTCACGACGGCGTCCTTCGGCGTCGAGCTCGAGGACTCGTTTGCGGGACCGGGCGTCAAGGTGAAGACCGTGATGCGGAAAGGTCCGGCCGATACTGAACCTCGCCGCCTGCTACCTGGCGACATCATTCTCAGTGTGGAAGGCGAAAAGGTCGGCGTGAACGAATCCATCTACCCGATTCTGGGTGACAAAGCGGGGAAGTGGGTGGAGCTGTCGGTAAGGTGCGGCGATTCCGAGAAAAACTTCCGCCTGAAGCCGATCAGCCTGCCCGCCTACAGGGACCTGGCGTACGAGCTGTGGCAGCGTGAGCGTGAGCAGCTTACCGACAAGCTGTCCGGTGGACGACTGGGCTATCTGCACCTTAGCTCCATGAACGCCGAGAACCTGGAGAAGTTCAAGCGGGCGGTCTTTGGGGACATGCAGGCCAGGGACGGAATGGTGATCGACGTGCGCTTCAATGGCGGCGGCAGCATCGCGGACGAACTATTCGCCATTCTTCAGTCCAGGGTGTTCTCATACCGAACCCTTCGCGGCGACCCTACCAGGCTGACGGCTCCCCTGCAGGCCTGGGTGAAGCCCACGACCCTGCTCATCAACGAGCTCTCCTTCAGCAACGCGGAGGTCTTCCCGTGGGGTTATAGGGAGCTCGGACTCGGGAAGGTGGTCGGCGTTCAAACTTTTGGCGCGGTGATCGGAACGAGCGGGACGACGCTAATCGACGGCAGCGCTCTCCGGATGCCTGCAGCCGGCTCATACACCCTGAAGGGAGTAAACATGGAGAACAACGGCTGCCCGCCCGACATCCACGTCGAACAGACGCTCGAAGACATCCACGTTGGGCGTGACCGCCAGTTGGAACGTGCAATTCAGGAACTCGTCAAGGATCTCCGATGATTCACACTTTACCAGCCTGATTCACAAGGTGCGAGTGCAGTGACCAGAGTAGAAATGCTTAGGGCCAGGCTGGAGGACGCGTTTCGCGGAAGCAGATTCCACAGTTTCCTAGGCTGCCTGAAAGGAGTCAGTGAAGCGGACGCGCGGTGGACGCCACCATCCTATAAGGGGTTCGCGCACATGGACGGCTCCATCTTGAACCTGGCATACCACACGGGCGGCGACAAGCACGTCCTCATGAGCATCGGATTCGGCGATGGTTCCGTGACCTGGCCCGTGGTGCAGTCACGCTTCGAAGAGCTAGGCGGCGACCTTGACGCTGCCCAAACGCTTGCAGAAGAGGGACACTTCATCGTGATGAACGCGCTGGAACGCGTGGGCGAAACCGGCTTGGATTCCATCCGACCATACTACGGCGAAAAGACGCTCACCGCGAACGAGATCTTCACGATCGTAGCCGAACACGATATCTATCACGCCGGACAGATCTGGTACGTCAGGAATCTGCTGGCCAGGTTGTGGAAGTAAACAAGACTTGTAGGGGCGGCCCTGTGTGGCCGCCCGC
>JBKJZI010000110.1:0-5661 GCA_046715155.1 Chthonomonadales bacterium
ACTCAAGGTATTCGCCGATCCGCTCGTGATGGATTCCTTCGGCGTTCCCCCTTTCAAGCTGCTGCAAATGGAGCAGTGGGTGCGGCGCAACCTGGATCATCAGGAGACCTATGGTTACGGCCTATTCTCAATCGTCGAAAAAGAAAGCGGAATCCTCATCGGGGACTGCGGACTGGAGCATATGGAGATAGACGGGCGAGCAGAGGTCGAGCTGGGCTATGATATCCGGAGCGAATACTGGAACCGCGGGCTGGCGACGGAAGCGGCGACGGCGGTTCGCGACTTTGCTTTCAACACGCTCAAAGTCCCGCGGCTCATCAGCCTGATCCGGGCCGGCAATAAGGCCTCCGAGCGCGTGGCCGAAAAGATCGGCATGCGCGCCGCCCGCCAGATCGACCGCTCCGGCCAACCCTACCATGTCTACAAGATCGAGCGGATCACTTCGTGACGCCGAGGTGCTTCTTGAAAAAGTCCAGCATCTCGCGTTGCGGGATTCCGCCCTTGCCGTCGTTAACGTGCCGGTAGACCCACGGAATCCCGAGCTTGTCCATCTTCTCGGACAACAAGCGGGCGAACCGGGGATGATGGATTCCCTGGCCGGGCCGCGCGTCGGCGGGAAGGTCTTCGTCCGGCTCGTTGTAGATCATGAACACCGGTGGGTCGTCCTTCGTAAGATGCGTGATGGCGGCCGTCTCGTCATACAGCTTGCGCAGCGCGGGCGTCGGATTCAACGCCTCTTCCGCCGTGGTGGTGCCGTACATCTTGAACATCGAAGGATGCTCCCACGCGCGCCCGCCGATCAGCTCCTTGATCTTGATCGGGTCATAGGTCGTCTGCCCGCCCATAGAGCCGATCGCCTGAAGCCGGCTGGACTGTCTCAGCACCGGGTCTTCGCTCTTAGGGTCCGCAAGATCGTCGTGGAATCCGATCCACATCGAGATTCCGGCGCCCGCCGACCCGCCAAAGGCGGCGATCTTTTTGGGATCGATATTCCACTCCGATGCTTTCGAGCGCAGGAACTGGATCGCACGCGCGCCATCGTGTTGGGGCGCGGGGAAGATAGTTCCGTTGCCCACGAATCGATAGTGTATCGCCGCGACTGAGATTCCAGCATCCCGCGCCCCATTGAGGAGCATCGGCGAGAATCCGCGCTTGTCCCCACCCACGAACCCGCCGCCGTGGATGTGAACAATCAATGGCCGGGGCCCATCGCCCGGCGCCTACCAGTAAACCACCACATTCCGCTCGTCCGTCCCATACTTCACATCGGCAAACGTAGGCTCCCGCAGGGGCGGGCGCTCTTGCGCATATGCCCATCCGAGCAGGAGGAAGCAAGCCGTAACAGCCCCGAGAATCCGACATCGCACCATAGCCATCATGACCAATCCCCTTGTCTGCTATCCGACCGGCCTTGCGAGAGTCGCGGTACAATCAACCACGTGGGACGCATTCGACAATTGATTAACGTGCAAGGACGACCTAGCTGGACTCTTTTCGATTCAGGGGCGCGCAATACCTACGTCATCCCGGATGTTGCCGCTCTTCTGACCACGTCGGAGGTATCGCGCCCAATCCGCACGACGCTCGGCGGTTCCGTTCAGGAGACCAACATCACCGCCCTACTCGATGCGGAGATTAAAGCCATCCTATTTCCACTCACGCAATGGTCATAGACCACATCGGCCACGACGACGATGGAAGGCCGCTCGAAGTTCTCTTGGGAGCGCTGTCGATGCAGCAGTGGGGAATCCGCCTGATTTCGGAGCATGAAGCGATCGATCTCTCTCATTACCCAAACGAATTCGTGGAATTCAGTGACCGCCTCTGACACCGCGTGGACCAGAAGAACTGCCTGATTTGGAACCCGAGGCGCGCTATGTCTATTCCAAGACGAGTATTGACATGAGCGAAGGCGATTCGATTCGATATGTAAATACTCTCGATGACCTCACCTTAGGCTCTGACCACTATCAGCGGAAATCGCCGGGAATGCAGGTCGCGTTTAAGTGGGGCGGTGCTTTGATTGCGTTCATTCTCTCTTCTTGGAGCGACGAGCACCGCCTGCTAGTGCGTTTCCTTGCCGGCCTCGTGGGGGTTGCGGTATGGCTGATTATCGTCTGGATTACGTCGGCTCCGTGGATGACCCGCGGAATTCTGTGGCTCTACGGCCGCACCATCAAGGGTGTTCTCGGGGATCACCGGCTAACAGTCACGCAAACAGGGTTGCTTGAGGAAACGGCTTACAATCGCACCGAGATTCCATGGTCAGGCGTCGGGTCGATTGAAATGGCCGATGGTCGGACTCTTATTCGCCTGAAGCGGATTTCAGTCCACATCATCCCGCACGATCGGATACTGGAAGGCGACCTCAATGCGTTTCTCGAAGCAGTCCGCGGCCGAACGGGCGCCGCTATAGCCGGGTCGGGTGGTCGATGAAGAAGGACTCCAGACCAAACCGTTCTTCCAAGTGTTTACCGAGCGCCATCACGCCGACGGTCTCCGTCGCGTAATGGCCCGCGTAGATAACGTTGATTCCGCGCTCCTCCGCATCGAAGTAAGTATGATGGGGCCCCTCGCCGGTGAGGAACGAATCACAGCCCGCCTCGAATACCTCACCGATGTGGCTGCCCGCCCCGCCGGAGATAATGCCGATTGTTCGGATCCGCTCCGGTCCAGCCCGAATCACCAGCGGCTCTACGCCCAACAGCCCGCGGATTCTGTCCACGAATCCATTGAGCGATTCGTCCGTTTCAGCGATCACTCCCAGCGGAATCCCCTCAACCTTGCCCACTTTGCCGGTCACGGCAAGCTCGAGCTGGCGGGCCAGCACCTGGTTATTACCTACCTCCGGATGGACGTCCAGCGGCGTATGGCATGAGTAAAGCGCCAGATCATTTTTCACCAGCGCCGCAATCCGCCGGTAGTACATTCCGGTCAAGGGCGCAGTCTCTCCCCAGAAGAGGCCGTGATGGACAATCATTAAATCCGCGCCACCCTCGACGGCTTTACTGATTGTTGCTAGCGCAGCGTCCACAGCGGTCGCAACGCGCCCGATCTCAGCTCGACCGTCCACTTGCAGCCCGTTATGCGCGCTCTTCCAATCCGGCACTTCGCCGATTGCAAGATAGTCGTCGAGATACGCGGTTAACTCAGAAAGATTGATCATCGTCTGCTCCACCAGTCGGAGTTTACCATTCCGTTCTTTTTGATCGTGCAGGAATTCCGGGCGTAGTTGCGCATTCTAGTGCATACGGCCGTTGAACTCGGGGACGCAGGAGGGATTGCCTTGCTAGCAAGAACATGGGCGATTTGGATTCTAATTCTGATTCATGGGTGTGGCGGAGGCGGCGGTGGAAACGGGGGCGGGGGAACCGGCCGGTTCGAATCGAGAGTTGCTGTTTCCGGCCTCAACCAGCCCACCGCCATGGCATTCGCGCCGGATGGCCGGCTATTCATCTGCGAGCAGACAGGCGCCCTGAAAGTCGCGCTTCCCGGCCAACCAACGGCATCGACGGCCGTTCAGCTCGTTGTCTATCCCGCGGGTGAATGTGGCCTGTTAGGAATCGCCTTCGACCCGAACTTCGCGGCAAACGGCTACATCTATCTCTATTACACGGCAAGAAACGGCAGCTTTAATCCGCCGCCTTCGCCCACCAACCGCGTATCCCGCTTCACCCTGAGCGGCAGCACGGTAGTCGGAGGTAGCGAAGTGATCATCCTGAACGGAATCCTGGCGAGCGGGGGCAACCACAACGGCGGCTGTATCCGCTTCGGCCCCGACGGCAGGCTATACATCGCCGTCGGCGACGCGGGTGATTCCGCTAACTCGCAGGCCCTGAACAGAATCAACGGCAAGATTCTGAGAATCAACGCGGACGGTTCGATTCCAGCCGACAATCCGTTTGTTGGAACCCCTGGAGCGCGGGCCGAAATCTTCTGCCTTGGGCTGCGGAATCCGTTCAAGTTCTCCTTTCGGCCGGGGACCTCCGCGATGTTCATCGGCGACGTTGGGGGCAGCTCCTGGGAGGAGATCAATGTAGGCGTGAGGGGCGGCAATTTCGGGTGGCCCTTATACGAGGGCGCGAGCAACGCGCCAGGGTACATTTCACCTGCGTACACGTACGAGACCGGCCCGGTGAGCGGTACCGTGATCGCGGGGGTGTTCCTGACCGGCTCGAACTTCCCGGCCCAGTACCAGGGCGACTTCTTCTACGCCGACTTCATGCGCGGCGAATGCCACCGCCTCGATGTATCCGCTAACAACGCCGTGCTCGGTTCGACGAGGTTCGGACCGTCAGAGGGCCTTGGCCCGATCGCGGAATTCGTAGTAGACATCACACAAGGCCCGGACAGGGATCTCTACCTGCTGAGCTACTCTCGAGGCGATGTCACGCGCGTAAGCTTCAATTAACTGGAGGAGACGGCAAGTATGACGATCGCATTTCGCATTGTAGCTCTCGGGATACTTACTTGCTTTGGTCTTGTGGACGGACTCCCGGGAGCCGGGTCACACACCTCGGTTCGCGCGAGAACGAACGTACTGCTGATTGCTTCCGACGACCTCAATAACTCACTGGGCTGCTATGGCGGGCCTGCGATAACTCCCAACCTGGACAGACTTGCCAAAGGCGGAATCCGGTTTGACCGCGCCTACTGTCAGTTCCCGCTCTGCAACCCCAGCAGAGCATCCTTTCTTTCAGGCCTTCGCCCGGACACGACTCAGATCATCACCAACGGCCCTCGACTCCGTGAGAAGAGACCCGATGTAGTTACCCTTGGCCAGCTCTTTCGCCAGAATGGATACTTCTCCGGTCGGGTAGGCAAGCTCTACCACATGGGCGTCCCCGGAGGTGTGGGGCAGGCGACTCACGACGATCCGGAATCCTGGGATTTTGCTTTCAGCCCGCCAGGCGCCGAGTTTACGTCAAAGGGGGAAGGCGCCGACCGCACGCCGGGACAACCCGATGGATCGAAGTTCAGATGGATTGCTGCTGAAAACGAAGAGGACCAGGCCGACTACCAGGCTGCCAGCGAAGCGATCCGTCTCCTGGAAGAGAGACGCGACAAGCCGTTTTTCCTGACCGTCGGCTTCGTCCGCCCGCACGTCCCGCTCATCGCCCCAAAGCGCTACTTTGATCTCTATCCGCCGGAAAATATCAAGCTGCCGAAAGTCCCCCCGAACGACCGCGACGACCTGCCCGCCCCCTCACTTCAGGGTAGGCCTATGCACCTCGGCATGGATGAGAACGGAATCCGCGAGACGCTCCGGGCCTACTATGCCTCCATCAGCTTCATGGACGCCCAGGCCGGCCGCGTACTTGATGCGCTCGACCGATTGAAGTTAAGGGATAACACGGTCGTCGTCTTCCTCAGCGATCATGGTTACCATCTTGGCGAGCACGGCTTCTGGCAGAAGATGAGCCTCATGGAGGAATCCGCCCGCGTCCCCCTCCTGATCTCGGCTCCAGGCATGAGGGCGAGAGGCAAGTCCACCCGCGCTCTTGCCGAGTTGGTGGATGTCTACCCCACCCTCGCCAGCCTCTGTGGAATCACTGCGCCGGCCAACCTGGAGGGCATCAGCCTACAACCGCTCTTAGATAGCCCGCGACGCCCCTGGAAAACCGCCGCCTTCACCCAGATCCTCAAGGGCCAGGTCACGGG
>JBKJZI010000111.1:0-4837 GCA_046715155.1 Chthonomonadales bacterium
GCCGAAGGGCGTCGGGGCGCTCTATGTGCGTCGGGGAACGAAGATTGCATGCTTCCTGGAGGGCGGCGAGCAGGAAAGAGGCCGCCGGGCGGGAACTGTAAATGTGCCGGGAGTCGTTGGATTTGGCGCCGCGTGCAAGCTCGCAGACACGATGCGCGAGGAAGAAACCAGTCGAATCACCGGATTGAGGGACCGACTGATTGATGGAATTGAATCTACCGTGCCTGGTGCGAGTATAAGTGGCCCCCGTCCGACGAGTCCAACAGGTCCGACAAAGAGGGGCCGTCTTCCAAACAATGCCCATTTCTGTTTTGACGGTCTTGAAGGGGAGTCGCTACTCCTGGCGCTGGATATGTCCGGAATCTGCGCATCGGCGGGGTCGGCCTGTTCAGCCGGTTCAACGGAGCCGTCGCACGTTTTACTGGCAATGGGATATTCCGTGGAACGAGCGAGGGGCGCGTTACGACTAACGCTAGGACGAGCGACCACAGCGGAATCAGTCGAATACACCATTGACCGCCTGGCAGCCGTGGTCGCGGATTTGCGCACCCTTGCCGCCGCGCCGGACCTTATATGATGCCGTGCGAGAGAACTATGTGCAACTACAGGAGAAAAAATGGTTGACAGCCGGATGGGCTCCCTCTATAATGGGAGTAGGACTGGATAGAACTAATCCTGCTGTGCTAGAATAGATTGTGAAAAAAAGCATTATCTCGGCCTCGTGAATTGCCGAACTGTACCGATTCTCGCCGAACAAGGCTGTTCGGTTAGCATCGCTGGTACTGTCGCCAGAATTGTCGGACCGTTTGCATGATGGAGGCTTCGCCCGCCGGACAAGTGATTCCGTAACTGCAAAAGCTCGTGAGAAAAGTCGGAAAGCCGTCTTTTTGAGACGGCACCATCGTTGAAGAATCTGTTTTTCGACGAATTGAGTTCTCCGAAATCGAACAGAGCGTTTGTGAAAAACGGAACGAATCCGAGCGAAGGTGGACACTGCGAGAAGGCTACAACCGACCACCACTGGTCACCCATCTTGAGGAGGGTCACTAATGAGTAGCAACGCCGCTGTCCTTGAACGACCGGGTCTGTCGTTGAACGAGGGTGCGTTGGAAGAGAACAGCCTGGCCCCCGGCCTGGTTGACGAAGACGCCGAAGAAACGACGGACGCGCCCACGGAGGACCTGCTCGCCCTCTACGAGAGCCAGGTCGCCCCGCAGGCGGTTGTCATCGATGATGAAGCCGCTGCCGCCGAGCCCGACGCCGACGAAGCGGCCGAAGAATACGAGGCAAAGAGCACCCGCTCGGAGCGGGACGAAGAGCTCCACCTCTGGATGAGCCGCGCCCGAGTCGCCCAGCTGCTCACCGCAGAAGAGGAGATCCGGCTCGCATTCGCCGTTCAGAGAGGCGACAAGCGCGCCAAGGACAAGCTCACCGAGGCCAACCTCAGGCTCGTAGTCAGTATCGCCAAGAAGTACAGCGTGCGGGGGATTCCGCTGCCCGACCTTATTCAGGAAGGCAACATCGGCCTCATCCGCGCGGTGGAGAAGTTCGACCCGAGAAAGGGCTTTCGGTTCAGCACGTACGCCACGTGGTGGATTCGCCGCGCCATCGCCCGCGCCATCATCAATCAGGGCCGCACCATCCGGATTCCGGTCTACGTCGCCGAGATCATCCACAAGCTCGTCAAGGCCTCCGGTCGCCTGCGGCAGCAGCTTCAGCGCGAACCCACGGTGGAAGAGCTTGCCCGCGAGCTGGAAGTCCCGGTAGAGCGCGTCAACGAGATCATGCGGATCGCCATGGAGCCGCTGTCTCTCGAGACGCCGGTAGGCGAGAAGGACAACAGCCAGCTCTCAGACTTCATCCAGTCCAGCACGGCGCCGTCGCCCTCCGAAGCGACCCTGAACCTGATCCGCCGTGAGCAGATAGACGAAGTGCTCAATAAGCTAACTCCGCGCGAGCGGGACGTGCTGAAGATGCGCTTCGGCCTGGACGATGGCTACGCCCGAACGCTCGAAGAGGTCGGCAGCCGCCTGAAAGTGACCCGCGAGCGAGTTCGGCAAATCGAGCTCCGCGCCCTGAAGAAACTACGCCACATTGGCCCCGCGGAGCTTATTCGGCACTAAGCGGAATCACCACTCATCTACATACAGGGAGGGGCATAAGCTCCTCCCTGTTGTTCGTGTATCTCTATGAACCAATCCATTAAAACACTTGATGAAGCCGAAATCAGTAAGGCCATAGCCCATCTGCAGGCCGCGGATCCCGAAATGGGAGCGCTGATAGCCCGAATTGACCAGCGCCCGCCTCCCGCAAACACGGACGGGTCACATTTCGACGCGATCGTGCGGGCAATCGTCTATCAACAGCTCAGCGGCCGCGTGGCCGAGACGATCCACCGCCGCGTGACGGACATGTTTGACGGCAAGCCGCCAACCCCCCAGCAACTCGACTCTGCCGACCAGGATCGACTCCGCGCAGCGGGCCTGTCCCGACAGAAATCTGCGTACCTCAAGGACCTAGCCTCCAAATGCCTATCCGGCGAGCTCTTGGTCGAGAAGCTCAATGAACTCGACGACGAGTCGGTCATCGAGCAGCTCACGCAGGTAAAAGGCGTCGGGAAGTGGACCGCCCAGATGTTTCTCCTGTTCCGCCTGGGTCGCCCGGACATACTCTCCGAGCTGGATCTCGGAATGCGCAAGGCCATTCAGCGACTTTACAATCTCCCGGAATCCCCCTCGTACGAACAGGTCATAGAGATAGGCAAGAAATGGGCGCCCTACCGAAGCGTAGCCTCCTGGTACCTCTGGCGCAGCCTCGAATAGGATGAGTATTGAGGGTTGAGTGTTGACCCCCAACACTCAACCCTCAATACTCACCCAGGTACGGGTGTCGCGTTGATTCTGGTCTCCCACTTGATGTATTCTGCGGAGACTAACCCAAGGAGCAATCGTAATGCCGAAGGTGCTGGTGAGCGACCCGATAGCGGAGGCGGGAATAGCAAAACTGCGTGAGGTTGCGGAAGTCGACATCCGCACCGGCCTTTCGCCGGATGAGCTTCGCTCGATTATCGGCGGCTACGATGCCCTCGCAGTCCGCAGTGAAACGAAAGTCACCGCCGACATACTCGCGGAGGCGCGGAATCTCACCATTATCGGCCGTGCGGGTGTTGGTGTAGATAACATTGACGTAAAGGCCGCCACGGAACGCGGAATCGTCGTCGTAAACTCGCCCGAGGGCAACACCATCGCGGCAGCTGAGCTCACGGTTGCCATGCTCCTGTCCCTCGCGCGCAATATCCCGCAGGGTGACGCCGGCTTAAGACAGGGAAAATGGGAGCGTAAGAAGCTGCTCGGGACCGAGGTATACGGCAAGACTCTCGGAATCATCGGCCTCGGCAAGATCGGCGGCGAAGTATCGAGACGAGCTCGCGCTTTCGAAATGACAGTCATCGCTTACGACCCCTTTGCTACTGAGGAGAAGGCGCTGGAATACGGCGCATCGCTCGTACCGCTGGAGGAGATTTATCGCAGGAGCGACTTCATTACGCTTCATGTCCCTCTCAATGATTCGACTCGCGGAATGATCGGTCGAGAAGTGCTCACGACGATGAAGCCGGGAATCCGAATCATCAATTGCGCCCGCGGCGGAATCGTCGATGAAGCGGCGCTGGCCGACGCGATTAAATCCGGCCACGTAGCGGGAGCTGCCTTCGACGTGTTCACCAGCGAACCGGTCGATCCCGCGAACCCGCTCCTCGCGCTTCCGCAGTGCGTCCTAACGCCTCACCTCGGAGCTTCCACGGAAGAAGCACAGGTCAACGTCGCCATCGACATCGCCGAGCAGATTGTAGACGTTTTGCAGGGCCGCCCTGCCCGGTCAGCCGTCAACATGCCGTCGCTCTCCGCGGAGGCGCTCGCTCAGGCGCAGCCCTATTTGACTCTCGGCCAGAAAATCGGAAGTCTGCATACGCAACTCGCGCGAGACCTGAGTGGGACGGGAAGGCCGATCGAATGGGTCGAAATCCTGCTTCAGGGCGACTTCGGCGGAATCCCCGCCGGGCCAATTACGCGGTCCGTCCTTGCCGGCCTCCTCGCGCCGATTCTTTCGGACCCTGTGAACCTTGTAAACGCGCCGGCCCTGGCTGCTGCTCGCGGGTTGAAAGTGACGGAGAGCCAGACTGCCACCGGATCAGAGTACACCGAGATGCTCACCGTAACCGCCACCTACCCCGGCGGGCGGCGATCTATATGCGGCACCGTATTTGGCGCCGCCGACCTTCGCATCGTCCACATCGACGGCTACCACGTAGATATCGTTCCCGAGGGGGCAATGGTGCTGACTCAGCATACGGACCGGCCCGGGATCATCGGCAAAGTCGGTACGCTGCTCGGGGACCGGCAGGTGAACATCGCGGGCATGAACGTTGGCCGCGAGAAGACCGGGGGCCGCGCTCTCATGGTCCTCATGGTAGACGAGCCCATCGGCGAAGAACTAATGTCCCAAATCCGCGGAATCCCGGGAATGGAAACGGCACAGCAAGTGCAGCTTTGATTTGAACCACGAATGTTCACGAATGGACACGAATGATTCCGGATTCGGTTTCACGCAACGAACGCAAAGAGCGCGACGAGCGGTGAACTTCACGCAAAGACGCAAAGGCGCAAAGAACGACGCGGATTCCCGGATACTTAGAGAGGGATCAACCGGTTTGACAGGATTCTCGCTTTGAATCCACCCGTTTTTGACGTCATTCTGGAAGAATCCGGCGGCTGTACGGCACCCTCACCCCGGTTTCTTCAATGAGGAAGTCCCTACGCAGCGGCCCCTCTCCCGGCAC
>JBKJZI010000112.1:0-8893 GCA_046715155.1 Chthonomonadales bacterium
GGCTATAATGGAGTTCGGCGCGCAGCCTGCGCCGAGTGCGGATTCCAATGGATAAGGGCCGCTACGAAGAGATTGTCCGCGAGTTCACCGGCCGCTCGGTACTCGTCTTGGGCGACCTGATGATGGACGAGTACCTGTGGGGACGCGCCACGCGCATCTCTCCGGAATCACCTGTAATGGTCGTCGAGGTGGACCGGGAGTCTAGCGTGCCAGGCGGTGCTGCGAACGTGGTCAATAATGTGCTCGCGCTCGGCGGGACAGTAAGCGTTTTCGGAGTGGTCGGTTCCGATGCGAAAGGGGCTGCGCTCAAAGGCGCCTTAGAGGAGCAGGGCGCAAAGATCGACGGGATCGTGGAGGACCCATCTCGGCCTACGACACGCAAAACAAGGATAGTGGCCCACAACCAGCAGGTGATGCGCGTCGACCGCGAGCAGACCCATGCGATTTCATCGGACCTATCCAGCAGACTTGTCGACTGCCTGCAGGCTGCCGCCTCGGACACGCAAGCGATCATAATCTCAGACTATAACAAGGGTGTGCTGACGGATGCTGTCGCTCGTGCCGCAGTTCAGGCGGCAAAGGAGCACGGGATCACGCTCACCGCGAATCCTAAACCGCCAAACGCTCGCCTCCTGCAAGGCGCGTCGATCGTGTCTCTGAACCAATCTGAAGCCGAAGCGGTGGCGGGGAACGGCAAGTTCACAAACGGCGGTTACCTGGATGCGGCCGGCCGCCGGTTGGTCGATGAACTCAAGGTGGACTCGCTGATTGTAACGCAGGGGTCTAAGGGACTATCGGTTTGGACTAGGAACGGTGACGTTCGCCATATCCCGGCGCACCCTGTGGAAGTGTATGACGTGGCCGGCGCGGGTGACACGGTGATTAGCGCGCTCACTCTTGCGATTATCGCTGGGGCCGACATATTCGAAGCGGCCGAAGTCGCCAACCATGCCGCCGCCTGCGTCGTACGTCATTTAGGCGTCGCCACGGTCACGCAAGACGAGCTGATCGCAGACTTTTGATTTCCATCCCGCTTATGTCTGCCAACGAACCCGCAACGGCCACCGAGTCCGACCCGCCGGCTCAAGGGAAGTCTTCTGCAAATCCGGTTCACTCGTATTTCCTTCTCCTTGAGGCAATGCGTCCCAAACAGTGGGCGAAGAACCTGTTCGTTTTCATTGCGCTCGTCTTTACCGACAACATCCCCCGCACCCTGTCGGATTCCGCGCGATGGGCGCTATTTGGAACGACGGTCAAGGCGTTCTTTCTCTTCTGCCTGGTATCGGGGGCAATCTATCTCATCAACGATGTGTTTGACCGCGAACAGGACCGGCTGCATCCGGAGAAACGCAAGCGCCCGATCGCAAGCGGTCGACTATCACCCAACCTTGCGCTAGCGGTATCTTTGATCATTGCGGCTGGGGCGCTTATCGCCGGGTTCGGGATAAACGTGCGCTTCGCCGTCGTCCTGACGAGCTACTTCGCGCTGCAGCTCGCGTATACGTGGGTCCTGAAGCACATGGTGCTCCTGGACGTGTTTGCTATCGCGGGCGGATTCGTTTTCCGCGCCGTTGCCGGCGCTTTTGCGATTGGGGTCCCGAACTCGCTCTGGCTGCTTGTGTGTACGCTTCAGCTCGCTCTCTTTCTCGGATTCGGCAAGCGGCGGCATGAGTTGGTCTCTTTGGCAGAAGATGCCAGCAGCCACCGGCGAAACCTGGAGCACTACACTGTGCCGCTGTTGGATCAACTCATCGCCATCGTAGTCGGCGGGCTCACTGTCTCATATGCGATTTACACGGTAATGTCCCCTACCGCGCTCAAGCACGGGCTGCTTATCATCACGCTCCCCAACGTTCTCTATGGGGTATTCCGCTATCTTTATCTCATTCACGTGGAGCACAAAGGCGGCAGTCCTGAGACGATCCTGTTCGAGGACCGCCCCATGCAGGTCAACCTCGGAATCTGGATTGTCGCAGTGATCCTCGCATTCCGGATTCACTGGCCTCTGGTACAATAGTTTTGCGACCAACCCTGCCTGCGTGCCGATAATAACGGGTGGACAGTCGGTCGCATCCGCGCCGTGCCGCGTAGTCGACCCCTTCAGCAGTACCAATCGGTTTGGAATCCGAGGAAGGCCCTTTGATTAAGTCACTCACTCTCGCGTTGTCACTTTCGGCCGCTTTTCTGGTTCTCGGAACGGCATCGAGCGCACCGCTCAACCCGCCGACGATTCCGATTACCGCGCGTACCGAAGCTGCCGGCAAGAAGCAAGTCGGCGCGATTCTCATTGGCGGTACTGCGGCCGTGCGGTTGAAGACTTCGTATGCGGACATTGAGCCTGCGGAGCGCGCGAAGATCGCGGCCGCAAAGCTCCGGCTTAAGATAAGCGAAGGGCTGAGAGCATCGGACATTCGCGCGGAGAAACAAGACGGCCTGTGGACGGTATCGGCAGGGGACGAGCCCTTCCTATTTGTCAATCGCAGAGAAGCCCGCGCTCAAGATTCCGATCCGGACACATTGGCACGCCTCTGGGCCAAACAAATTCGGAATCTCCTATCGGTCCCCGCCCTGAAACTCGAATCAGCCAGCATCATTGTCCCCGCAACCGAAAAGCGATCGTTGCGCGTGAGTGGATGGGCGGCAAGAAACCTTCAGGTTACGACTTCCGGTGGCTCCAATTCGATCAAGGCGGAGATCAAGGGAAATCGACTGATTCTGGTAGGAATAGCCCCAGGAATAGCCCGGGTAAAACTTACTGCCGGCTCCCACTCGGCTGAGTGCGCCGTAATAGTACGAAAGTATGCAGGTGATCTGAAAGTCGTCATTCGGGCGGAAGTCACGGGCAATCCAGCGCCGGCGAGCCTGTTGGCCGAAGCCTCGGAATTGGCGGTGAAGCGACATTTGCCGAAAGGCGCGGGCGCTTGGGTAAAGGTAATCCACCTACAGCGGCCCGGCCGGTCCCTCGCGCAGGGCAAAAAGGCGCTCCTGACGGCAAAGGTCCGCATTGCAGGACCGAACTATCTGCCGGTTGAGGGCACAGTGCGGATTGAAGTCGCAAATGTCCGGGTCCCCGTCCGCCGCGCATCGCAGCTCATGTACAGCAATTTTCCGGAGCAGATCTCTACCGATCAGACCCTTTACTTTGCGGAGATTCCATCAAAGGTCTCCGGACGCCTGTTCTATCACCACATCAACAGTGCGAGAACGCAGGCGGTCCTTTCGGTCATGATCGTAAACCCTGAGGACAAGCCGATCCGCGTGCAGATCATCCCCGGTTTTGTCTATCCTCATCCCGATCCTGTCCGCGCCGGCCACCGAGCGGGGCGCGCCTTTTTCTCCCGCTATCTCAAGAACGTCGGGGAGATATATACGCTGCCGCCGCGCTCAGCTGCACCTCTGGTGTTCGACCTCCTAAAGCCGCAGGACGTCGGAAGCGGTATGGCCGAAATCCGCACGCTGGAACCGGAATCCGCCCGTTGCTATATCCGAATAACAGCCTCCTACCAACCCGTTGACGCCACTCTGAAGGCAATAGCCGCCCATCGCGATGCCTGGCGGCGTGTAATGCCGCGTCCGGCTTTACCCGTAGAGATGGCAGAGTCGGCGGATTCTCCGGACCTCTACGCAACGACGGCAAAACAGATAACGGCCGAATACACCGTGGGCAATAAGTGGACCTGGATTCCCGTCGGCAAAGAACCAGTCACGGATTCCGCCGGCACGAGACGGCTGGAGGGGAACTACGGCGTTATTTACAACATCGACGTGACGGTCCATAATCCCGGCGAGAAGAGGCGCCAGGTCGAGGTTGCCTTCGAGGCCGGTGCCGGGCAGGCGAGCGGAGTGTTTTCGATCGCGGACCAATATGTGGAGGTCGCCAATATCTTCCCGCGGGAGGAGAAGCATCTGGCGAGGTTTACCATGGGCCCGAATGAGACCCGCAGCATCTCGATCCAGACGGTTCCTCTCGGCGGCTCGGCCTACCCGGCGACCTTGATATTCCGGTAATGCTCCATTCCACTCTGCGATTCCGGTTCACTTCGATAGTCGCTCTAGCCTTCTTCTCTGCGCTGCCCTCGCACGCCCAGAACCGCTCGCCGGACCTCCTCCGACCTCTCCTATCCACTCTTGGGCTCCAGGGGCGCGTAATGTGGGTGGACGGCTCGGCCAATATCGCACGGACTACGACCCGCGAGGGTGTCAAAGACCTGGTAGAGCGCTGCAAGAAGGCGAATTTCAATACGATCGTCGTCGATGTTAAGCCGGTGGTCGGCCAGGTGCTCTACGACAGTCTGATCGCGCAGCGCCTGGTCCAGTGGCAGGGCAAGTCTTACCCTCGATTTGATGTATTGGCTGCGTTCATCGAAGAGGGGAAGGCGGCCGGCATCGACATTGCCGCGTCCTTGAACGTCTTTTCCGAAGGCCACAAGCATTTCAACGCGGGTCTCGCGTATGAGAAACGCGAGTGGCAATCCATCGCTTATACTGCCGACCGAGCAATCGTCGCGGCAAATGGGGATAGGCTTCCCGTCCGCGGGGCAAGCGAACCGGACGATGAGACCCGCCCACCGGTGTTCGGGGACTCACAGTCGTTGGCTCCGGCGAAAACGCTCGGGCAGAGCTTGATTGCGTTTATAAGCGATGGCGGAAGCGTGGACGGAATCGCCGATTCCGCCTTGCTCGGGGAAGAAGCGGTCACCGCGCCGGAGGATGGCAGCGCGCTGCCGGTCTCGGGAAACGAGGCGAAGTGGGTCGAGGCAAACCTCGTTCCAGGTGCCAGGGCCATTTTCGATACGACCGTCCGACGAACGCCGGTAACGGATTCGCCGACGGAGAAGGTCGCCGCGTTCGTAAATCCGGTCCACGCGGAAGCCCGCGCATACGAGCTATCACTGTTGAAGGAAGTGGCGACAAAGTATCCCATCAGCAGCCTGGTCTTCGACCGAATGCGCTACGCGAATGTCTTCAACGACTTCAGCGACCTCACCCGATCTGCATTCGAGAAATGGCTGAGCAAGGCCGTTCCCAGATGGCCGGAAGACATCCTCTTTTATCCTCCAACGCCGGGCGAGAAATGGCAGCCCGGGCCGCTGTACCGTCAATGGATCGAGTTTCGCGCGCGGGTTACGCGAGACTTCTTGCGCGAGGCGACGGAGGTTCTCCGCGGAATCCGCCCGGAGCTGAGGTTCGGGGCCTACGTCGGTTCGTGGTACCGAGAGTATTTTCCCTATGGGGTCAATTGGGCTAGCGAGAAGTTCCCCGTGAAACTACCCTGGGCGACTCCCGAGTACAATGAGACAGGATACGCCGATCTGCTTGACTGGATCTCGACGGGGTGCTACTATCCGGCGGTAAGCCGCGAGGACGCGCGGAATCAGAATCGCGATGAGAACCTCTCGGTGGAAGCCGCGGCCGAGCTATCGGTAACGGTTGTTCAGAATGCGACGCCCGTGTATGCCGGTGTCTATGCGATGGACTATGCCGGGAAGCCAGAAGACTTTGCCAGAGCGATCGCGATGGCCTCGAAAAAGAGTCACGGCGTTATGGTTTTCGACGTCTCCCAAATATATGCGTTCGATTGGTGGAAAATCCTTGAGCAAGCGTTTACCGACACGGCCGAGCCACCGCATCGATATCCCGATATCACATCGCAAATTCGCGCCGTTCAAAGCGGCATTCGCTAGCGCTCTCGGCATTTCGCTCGCGCTTTGGGGCCAAGTCTCAGCCGCTCAGAATGAGACACCCCCTTCTGGCCCGGCCCTCGGGGCCGCATATCACCTCCGAATCACCAACACTATGCACGGCGCCGTCCAGGTCAGCGTGGACGGCGGTGGAACCTGGCTGCTTATTGCACGCGTCAGCCGCCCTACTACCGGCGCTTCACCCAACGCGCCCTCAGACGCGCGTGAAGTGCTTCGATCCAACCGTTACGGGATGGCCTTCGGAGCCGGAAATCGTCGCGAAATCCGGGTACTTCCCGACACAGCTCACAATCGAAAATCTGGCGGATCCATCCTGCTCAACGTGCCCATGACGGCGGCCGTCTTCAAGGACTTCCTTCCTCCGGCGGGATCGCCCGCTCGAATTGTGCCATCTTCGCGAGCCGAAGCGATTCCTATGCCGGCGTCTTATTATCCGAAGGATGAAGACGTCCTCGAGTTTGCGGCCCCGCGCACGCCCTCGGTCCCCGAGAAGCTGCCCGTATACGCTCGGGACGCGGCCCAGTTCTACCTTCAGCGATGTCTCGCGAAGCTCCGCGCTGCCGGACGTAAGCCGGTAAACGGGACGCTATTTGTTTCCGCTAAGTTGAAGCCCGGTGATCAGCCGAACGCGGTTACATTCCTCCATGAGGGCGCGGTTGCCGGAATCATGAACACGGCGCCATTCTCCATGCGCTGGGATACGAAGGAGTGGCCGGACGGCGAACACCTCATAGAGGTCCGCGCCCTCGACAAAGGCGGCGGAGTCCTTTCCCGTTCGAAGGCCCTCGTCGTCGTCCAGAACGCATCGTCCGCTTAAGTGAGTGTTGAGTGTTGAGTGTTGAGCCACCATAATACTCAACACTCAAGACCAAATATAATCGAGGCGGAATCCTTTGACTATGCCGACCCTGACTGTTCCGCCGTCCATTGAGGAGCTGCTCGGGCCTGGCGGCGCCCTTCAGACTCTGCTGCCGGGTTATGAGTACCGCGAGCAGCAGATCGAAGCGTGCCGCGCCATCGAAGAGGCGTTTGAATCCGAGCGTCACTGCCTGGTAGAGGCGGGCACAGGCGTTGGAAAGACCCTGGCCTACCTGATTCCGGCGGCGCGCGCGATAGCTCAAAAGCGCAAAGTCGTAATCTCCACGCACACGATCAACCTTCAAGTTCAGCTCATCGAGAAGGATATTCCGCTTGTCGCCCGACTGCTGCCGGAAATCGGCCTGCGCGCGGCGCTGATGAAGGGACGCGGCAACTATCTCTGCCTGCAGGACCTCGACGCAGCGGAGGCCGACCTCTTTATCGCCACCGACCCCCAGTTCAAGCGGCTGAAGAGCTGGGCGAAGAAGACTCAGACCGGAGACGCCGCCGACCTCCCTTTTGTATTTGGGAACTGGAGAGAGGTCGCCGCGAACGTGGATACGTGCCGCCGCCAGGAGTGCCGGTACTACGATCGCTGCCATTACTATCACATGCGTCGCAGGGCGATGGATGCGAACCTGTTCGTGGTCAACCATGCCCTCTTCCTGAGCGACCTTGCCCTTCGCCGCGAGGACCCGGAATCGACGATCCTCCCCGACTACGACTTTGTCATCTTCGACGAGGCGCAGCACCTTGAAGACATCGCCACGAAGGTCTTCGGTATCGAGATCACGAACCGCCGCATTCCGCACCTGGTCGACAGAATCCGCCGCACCAAGGACGTCGATCTCGAACCGGCGAGCCTCGACGCGCTCGATATGCTCAATTCAGAGCTGTTCAACGCGTTTCAGACGCCCAGACAAGAGTTCTTTTTCCAGGATGCGTTTGAGTCCGGCTCCGAATCCGCGTACAAGGATGCCACTACCCGCCTCTGTGTCGGTCTTCAGGAAGTCAATAAGAAGCTCCTCGAAGCGGCGAAGGGTTCAGAGCAATCGCTGCGAGATCGGCTGGAAGGACTGGCGAAAGCGGGCTCCCGGCTGAAGACGGAGATTGAGACGCTCGCCTTCCAGGAGGACGACGATTACGTACGTTGGGGGGCGCATTCGAGCTTCGAGGTCCAAAATGAGAAACGAAGAACGAAAGTCCAGGTTCCGCGCACGACGCTCCATTGCAGCCCGGTCGGCGTCGGCAAGATACTCGAAGATGCGCTCTGGGGCTCCATCAAATCCGTAGTGCTTACATCGGCAACGCTCTCGGATTCGGGCGGATTCTCTTATCTTAGGTCGCGTCTGAACGTTCCTGATGGTGCGATCGAGCGCGTTGTGGGCAGCCCCTTCGACTTCCGGACCCAGGCGATGCTCTACGTTCCCGGCGATATGCCATCCCCTAAAGCGTTTCCTGAATCCGAGATGGCCGATCTGTACGCCAGGGAGATCGAGCGCGTGGTTACGCTGACCGAGGGCCGCGCGTTTCTCCTCTTTACGTCCTGGAGAGTGATGAATGAGGTGTACGACCGGCTCTATGGAAAGCTACCCTACCCAGTCTACCGCCAGGGCGACATGCCGCCCGCAAAGCTGCTGGAGGCGTTTCGAATGAGCGGGAACGGATGTCTGTTCGGCACGCAGACCTTCTGGGAGGGCGTAGACGTGCAGGGAGAAGCGTTATCATGCGTCGTAATCGACCGACTGCCGTTCGCCGTTCCAGATTCCCCCATTACCCGAGCCCGCACCGATGCCTTCAAGGCGGCCGGCGGAGACTGGTTCGCGGAATTCAGCATCCCTCAAGCCCAGATCCGCCTGAAGCAGGGATTCGGCCGACTCATCCGGACCCGCACCGACCGCGGAATCGTCTGCGTCCTCGACTCTCGCCTCATCCACGCCGGCTACGGCAAAGAATTCGTCCGCTACCTTCCCCCAGCCGCGAGAGCCAGCGTATGGTCTCGTGTCGAGCGATTCTGGAATGATTCCAATAGTTCTTAAGAATCTTTAAGAAATCGTCTGGAATTCGCTTGACAGTATTAGGGCCGCTTTGTTATAGTGGGCGCACACAAGAGTTAACGGATTCACCATTTCGTTGAATCCGCGGTACTGTACGCTCGCTTCTTCAACTGACTCATTGTCCGTTGTCTTACTTCTCGCGACGGTCGCGGGAAGCTCCTTACGCAGGGAGGTGACTATGAAGCAAGGCAAGTGCCGTAAAAGGGGCTTTACCCTCATTGAGCTCCTTGTCGTAATCGCGATCATTGCGATCCTGGCCGCAATCCTCTTCCCGGT
>JBKJZI010000113.1:0-15283 GCA_046715155.1 Chthonomonadales bacterium
ACCCACACACCCACACACCCACACACGTAATCGGGTACGCTCTCCTCACCATGCAGTCGATTCCGGACATACGCGAGCTGACCCTCGAACAGAAGGTAGGGCAGGTGGTTTGCTTCGGGTGGTCCGGCGACGACCCTCAGAGCGTTAATGACCACGCCCGCGCGCTCTTGGAAGAGTGGCAGGTCGGGAGCGTGGTGCTGATGGGCCGCAATGTGGGCGATCCGCTCCAGACTCGGCAGATGCTCTCGGAACTTCAGAAACTATCGCCGATTCCACTCCTCGTGGCTGTGGATCAAGAGGGCGGCTCGGTCAATCGGTTAAAGCGGCCCTTTCATCAGTTCTCCGGCAACATGGCGCTCGGGGCCATTGCGGGGGAAGACCCGGAAGGCGCCGTAGACCTGGCGCGGGCACAGGCCGCCGCGCAGGCGTTGGAGCTCGCCGCGATCGGAATCCACTGGAACTTCGCGCCGGTCGCCGACGTCAACAACAACCCCGACAACCCGATCATCGGAGTCCGGTCCTACGGCGAGAATCCGGAGCTGGTCGCCTGGCTCGCGGCGGCCGCCATTGACGGATTCCAACAGAACGGAATCCTCGCCTGCGCCAAGCACTTCCCCGGCCACGGCGATACGAATACTGACAGCCACCTCGCCCTGCCCACCGTTCACGGTGACTGGAACCGCATTAGCGGCACCGAGCTGCCCCCATTCCGCTCCGTGATCGAAGCCGGAGTGGGGTCGATCATGACCACCCACATTCTGTTTCCCGCACTCGATGCTTCCGAGCCCGCGACCCTTTCCGCCCCCCTATTGACGGGTCTGCTGCGGAACCGCATGGAGTATCAGGGCCTGGTGGTAACGGACTGCCTGGAAATGGACGCGATCGCCAAAACCGTGGGCACCGCCCGGGGGGCCGTTCAGGCCCTACGTGCGGGGGCTGACGTAGCTCTCGTCTGCCATACGCGCGCGACGCAGGAAGAGACGATCAATGCGCTCCTGTCCGCCGTAGATGACGGGGAGATTCCGGAGTCGAGACTCGACGAGGCCGTCGGCCGGGTCCTCGCCGCAAAACAGCGCACGCTTCATGAAATCAAAGCGCCGACCGATCCGTGGCTGGACCCGGACCACGACGCTCTTGAAAAGCGAATAGCCAGGGTGTCCATCACAATCGTCCGAAACTCAGGATCGGTTCCAATTAAAGATGGGCAAAAGGTCGTCGTAGTCTCAGCGCACAGCGCAGGAGAGGAATTTGCGAAGGCGCTGGGCAGGCGGTTGAACAAGGTGGAGAATATCCAGCTTGAGTCTCACTTCCCCGATTCCGGAACCGCGGAATCTCTTGCGAGGCTTAACGAGCGGTCGAAAGAGCTTCACCTGGTCATCTTCGCGACGGCCCCGCGCGAGCCGTGGTCCGAAAGGCCCATCGACGTCGAGCGGCAGGCTGCAAGTGTTCGTCAGCTCCACCAGGCGTTCGGCGACCGTCTCATCGCCGTCGCCCTGAAAGAACCATACGACATTCGCCGTTACCCCGAAGTGAGAAACTACCTCTGCGGCTACGGCTACTCCTCCGCAACACTGGAGGCAATCGCTGCCGCCCTCGTCGGCGAATTTCAGCCCACCGGCCGCCTCCCCGTGACAATCCCCGGTATATGACAGTAAAGTATTGAGCACTGACCCTGTACCCTGCAACCCTGGACCCTGAACCCTGATGCTAACCGTCCTATCCGTCTTCGGCACGCGCCCGGAAGCCATCAAAATGGCGCCCGTCGTCAAAGAGCTGGAGCGCTATCCTAACGAAATCCGATCCATAACTTGCTCCACCGGCCAGCACCGTGAGATGCTGGACCAGGTGCTCAAGCTCTTTCAGATCAAGCCGGACCATGACCTGAAACTCATGGAGCCGAATCAAACCCTCTCGCGGCTGACTGCTTCACTGTGCCTGGGATTAGATCAGGTCTACACGGAAGTTCGGCCTGACTGGGTCGTGGCGCAGGGAGACACCACCACCGTTTTGGCAGCCTCGCTCGTGACTTACTACCACAACGTCCGCTTCGGGCACGTCGAAGCCGGGCTGCGGACAGGCGACAAGCGGCGTCCATTCCCGGAGGAGATGAACCGCGTACTCGCCGATGCCCTCTCCGACCTTTACTTTTGCCCGACGGAGCTCTCACGGCAGACCCTTCTGTCGGAAGGCTACCCGGATCCCGCGATCCTGGTAACGGGGAATACGGTCATCGACGCCCTCCTGGACGTCTCTGACCGCCCCTATGACTGGTCGACCGGGCCGCTCACGAGTATCCCGCGTAACGGTCCGCTGGTGCTTATAACGGCGCACCGGCGCGAGAGCTTCGGGGAACCATTCCGCGACCTCTGCCTAGCAATACGCGAACTCGCCGAGCGGTTCGGAGACACCTACTTCGTGTATCCGGTCCATCTCAATCCGAACGTCCGCGCCCCCGTCGAAGAGATTCTGCAAGGCCTCGCTAACGTTCACCTGATCGAGCCGCTCGATTACCTCTCGCTGGTCCACTTGATGAAAGCGTCCACCATCATCCTTACGGATTCCGGCGGCATCCAGGAAGAAGCGCCCGGCCTGGGCATTCCAGTGCTAGTAATGCGAGACACCACCGAACGCCCGGAGGGTTTGGAAGCAGGCGTAGTAAAGTTGGTGGGAACGGACCGGAGTCGGATCGTAGCCGAAGCCGCGCGATTGCTTGAAGACCCCGGGGCCCGCCAATCCATGTCCACCGGCCGGAACCCCTACGGCGACGGCAAAGCCTCTCAACGGATCGTAAAGGCGTTACTTTCCCAAGGCAGATGACAAAGCCCGGGTGACCGTGCGACTTGGTCATTCAGTTCAGTAAACTGAATGCGTCAGACATCAGAACTCGGATTAATGCTATGTAGGACTTGCTTCCGAAACTCTGGCTTGATAATCATAGCCGTAAAGTGGAGCTGTCCTGGCGAAATACTCTTGACACAATTCTATTATCAAGATCCGCGATGAGAGATATCGACAAAATCCTCCTTGAGCTCCAAGAACTTATCGGGCAAAGTAGTTTCAAGGAACTAGAGTCAGACACGCTGGAAATCAAGCCTGTTCCAGCGGATGGTGGAAGCTGGCGCGAACGGCAGAAGAGCGTAAATGCATTTCTCAACACACGCGGCGGCATCCTAGTTCTAGGCGTGAAGGAAGAAGGGCAGGGCGCCGCGAGAAAATATGTTTTCAAGGGTTATAGGGAGGATGCCGAACCAAAGCTGAAGGAACTTACTCGGCTTTTTACTGACAGAGAAAATCGTGAGATGGACCTCACGTCGTGTTTTCCACCCCCGGAGATTAGGGAGTTCCTGGATGGCAGAATAGCCCTCGTGTATGTGGACGAGTTGTCCTCAGAACAGAAATTCTGCTTCTTAAATGGAGATGCTTTTAAGCGTGTCTTGACTAGAGATGATCGCATCACGGATTCAGAGATCAATGCCCAGGAAGAGTATAAGCAAGAGATTTGGAACGCTCGCGAAATTCAGCCGGTAGTGGGCGCCAGAGCAGAAGACCTTGACCTTGACCGGTTGAACGAATATATCCAACTCCTAAATCGCACAGTCAAAATTGAAACTATTAAGGCCGACCTACAATCGGCCAAATCCTTCTTGGAGCGAAAGTCCTTCTTGCGCGGAGACTCTGTAACAACTCTCGGAGTACTCGTATGCGGCAGGCACCCGGGAGACCTCCTGGGCTTTCGCTGCCAACTCAACGGGTATGTGGACATGCCCGGTGAGATAGCTCGGGATAAACAGGATTTTTCAGACAATGTTCTTCCGCTCATGGAAGGCGGGCTCAGCTTCATTCTCCGAAATATTCAAGTTGGCGTAAGTTCGAGACGCGGCGGGACTGCCCAACCTCAATACCCGGAACCACTCTTGCGCGAAACCGTTAACAACGCCCTCGCCCACCGCGACTACTCAATTGACCGTCAGGTCATCATCGCGATTAAACCTGGCGAACACATTGAGATTAGGAATCCTGGCAGTTTTCGGCCCAACTTGCTGATAGAACTGCAAAGTGCCCATGGAAGAGTAATACGGATTCTTCCCGAAGCTAAGCCTCGAAATCCTAAGCTCGCGGATGTTCTTCGAGTCTATAGGAAATGGGAGGGTCGGGGAATCGGTATGGCCACGCTGGTCAATCTGTGCCTAGAGAATCAGATTGATCTACCGTACTATCGGCTGCATCAAGACGAAGTGCGGCTTTACCTCTGTGCCGGTAGCCTGCTCGATGACAAAATGGAAAGGATGTTCGATGCATTTGATAGATTCATATCCGATAAACTCGCGGGAAGCCGCCCGACTGACGTACAGAAGTTAGTGCTCTCATACGTCATCAAGTCCGAGTGGGCAAACGAAAGGCAGCGTCACACGATCCTTCTGACCGCCGATAACAACCACTACGAAGAACTCGTGAATCTAAAATACTCGGGACTGATAGGTGAACATCCGGCTAGCCCAGAACTTTACCCTGTTTATATGGCAGCCCCTGAGCTTATGCGCAAGAATTGGCATAGTGAACTACTCGATTTGTTTGGATCGTCGTATACCACGCTCGCACCGCAATATAAGGATGTACTAGAAGTCGCTTACCTCCACGGCCGGTTTTCGAGTTTAAAGCCTGTCAGCGCAAAAAGGGTTAGTCAATACTTATGGGCACATCAAGAACGTGAACGAGACGACATCGAGGAATTTGACCGGTTCTATCGCTCGGTTCGTTACACAATAAACATGCTTACGAGGCAGGGATTCTTAACCAAGCTGAGTGGTGGAGGACCAGCCACAGGATACGTACTAAACGGAAAATACAAGGCGGAACATCTGGTATACCCGGAGTAGGATTTCTGTATGCGGATAGGTCGATCCGCTATGAGTCGACGGCTCGAAGCTGCCGGGGATTAGGCCGTGTACATGCGATGACGCAAGGCGGAGGATGTCAGAACAATCGGATTCAGAATCCCATCCGGAGTAACACCCCGCCTGACGGCGAGGACGTTTTCGGCGGACCTCTGGCTCATTAGCGCAGCGGCCTCCACGGCATTGAATGCGTTATGGGGCGTCAAGACGCAGTTGGGGGCCGTACGGAGTGGATCGTCCGGGCTAACCGGTTCCTTTGTATATACATCGATCGCCGCGCCGGCGATCACGCCCTCCGTGAGTGCCTGAATGAGGTCCGGTTCATTCACGAGGGCGCCGCGGGCGGTGTTTATGAAATAAGCGGACTTCTTCATCTGCCCAAAACGGTCCGCGTCGAACATGCCGCGGGTTTCCGGCGTCGCGGGCGCGTGAAGGGACACAAAGTCGCTTTCCGCCAGCAGCTCATCCAATCCGACGAACTCCACCCCCGGAATATCCGCCGCCTGGCCATCCGCGGGCGGCGCCCAGGCCGGGTCATACGCCAGAATCCGCATGCCGAATCCGACCGCGCGCCTCGCCGTGCCGCGCCCAATCGCGCCGAATCCGACCAGTCCCAGGGTTTTGCCGTAAACGAGCACGCCGGGATACTCGCCCCAGCCGCCGGATCGCATCAACGCATCGCCCTGCGGAATCTTGCGCGCGATGGCCAGAATCAGCGCGAACGCATAGTCCGCCACCGCCTCCGTCATCGCGCCCGGCGTGATAGTCACGACGACTCCGGATTCCGTCGCCGCGGAAACGTCGATACTGTCGTAACCCACCCCGCAGCGCGAGACCACTTTCAAGTGCGGGCACTCTGAGAATACGCGGCGATTGTAAGGGTCACTGGATGCCACCACCGCATCGGCATCCCGAAGCAGCGGAATCAGATCATCGATGGGCAGCGGCCCCGCTACCGGCGCATCGACCACGGTGCAGCCTGCAGATTCCAGCGCCGCCCGAGCCTCCTTCCCGCTCACCCAGAACGCGCGCGCAGTTACGAGTACCTTCCAGCTCATGTCGTCCCCCCGTGGCGAGGTATGGAGGTGTGGAAGTGTGGAGGTATGGAAGAGGTCGTTGCTTCCACACTTACACACTTCCACACTTCCATACTTCTCCTCACCATCTCTCCGACACCGCCTTGGGCTGCACAAAGAGGTGCAGATAATCCCGGCCGCCGGCTTTGGAATCGGTGCCGCTCATGTTGAAGCCGCCGAAGGGCTGCACGTCCACCAGCGCGCCGGTGTTCTTTCGGTTGAGGTAGAGGTTTCCGACCTGGAACTCGTGACGAGCCCGCTCCAGGTGATTCCGGTTCCGCGAGAACACGCCGCCGGTCAAACCGTATTCGGTGCCGTTGGCGATCTCCAGCGCGTGGTCGAAGCTCTCGGCGCGAATAACCGCCAACACCGGTCCGAATATCTCTTCCTGGGCGATGCGGGCGTCAGGCCGCACTCCTTCGAAGATGGTGGGCTGGATGAAATAGCCTTCTCCGGATTCCGCCTTCGCGCCCCCGGTAACGAGCCGGCCCTCCCCACATCCGACCTCGATGTAGCCCAGAATCTTCCGTTCCGCCTCCTCATCAATCACGGCCGCCATTCCGGTCTCGGAGTTCACAGGATCGCCCACTTTGGTTTTTCGCGCGCCTTCAGTGACGCGTTCCAACACGCCGTCATACACGTTCTTATGTAGGATGAGGCGGGAGCAGGCCGAACATTTCTGGCCCTGGAATCCGTAGGCCGCAGCTACGATTCCGTCTGCGGCCGCATCCAGGTCAGCATCCTCGTCCACGATGATTGCGTTCTTGCCGCCCATTTCCAGGATGGCGCGCTTGAGCCACTTCTGACCGGGCGCATGCGTGGCGATGCGCTGGTAGACGTGCAAGCCAACGTCGCGCGAACCGGTAAAGGAGACGAAGCGTACAAGCGGGTGCCCTGTCAAATACTCACCAACGTCCTCGCCATGACCCGGTAGAAAGTTGACCACGCCCGGCGGCAGCGACGCCTCTTCCAGCACCTCGATAAACTTGGCCGCGATGATCGGCGACTGCTCCGCCGGCTTAGCGACGACTGTGTTGCCGGTCACGACAGCGGATACGGTCATCCCCGCAAAGATCGCCAATGGGAAGTTCCAAGGCGCGAGTATCACTCCGACGCCGATCGGAATGTAGCGGACCTCGTTCTCTTCGCCGGCGAACGGAGTAGTAGCGTGCGAGCCGTCGAACTCGAGCGACTGGCGGGCGTAGAACTCCAGGAAATCGATCGCCTCGCAGGTGTCGGCATACGCTTCCGCCCAGGTCTTGCTGACCTCATACACCATCCAGGCGGAAAACTCATAGACTCGCCGCCGCAGGATCGCCGCCGCCTTCACCAGGTAACGCGCCCGTACTTCCGCGGGAACGCGGCTCCAATCCGGGAAACGGTCATGCGCCACCTGTACCGCCTGTTCCGCATGCTCGACCGTCGCGCGGGCGCTGATTCCAATCATCTGTGAGGGACGAGCCGGATTCCGGGAAGTGATCCGTTGGTCCGTCTGGACCTTCTTTCCGCCAATGCTCAGCGGATATTCGCGCCCCAACTGGCTCTCCACCAGCCGCAGCGCCCCTTCCATACGCTTCCGGTGTATCTCCTGCGTGAAATCCACGTAGGGTTCGTTGACAAAAGGCGTGAACAAACGAAGCTCCTTATCTCCCTCCGGGAGTTGAGACGATTATACCTGCCGCCGATTCCGCGTACGGGATAATATGCGGCTGGACATACTGCCGCGATCGAGCGGTGAATTAGAGGCGTCCGGCGGACCGTTCATTTGAACTCAATTACTGACGTGCGGCACCCTTCAACCCAGTCCCAATCTATTGGCACTCCCAAGCCTGGACCCTCAGGGACTGGGACACAGCCGTTCGCATCCACGGCGTCCAGCGCGTCGCGATATCCGTGCGTGTAGAGCTCGTGGGGGTGGCTGGCGGGAGCTTTGGGATGCACGAGGCCCATCTCGTAGTAGTTCGTGTTGCGGATAGCGGCCATGCACTGCCGCTGCGCCGGGCCAGGTCCGTGGAGCTCGATGTCGATTCCGAGCGCCTCGCAGGCGTGGGCGAGCTTCATCATTCCGGTGATTCCGTCGTAGCCTACGTCTCCGCGAACGAAGTCGGTGGCGTCGGCTATGGCAAAGTCAATGTGCGGCTCCAATGAGCGGACGTGCTCCGTCATCAACAGCGGGGTCTTAATGATCTGGCGCAGCTTGCGATGGGCGAACTGAGAGATGCCTCCATCGCGGTATGGGTCTTCGTACCAGAAGAAACGGTTCTCATCGCACGCCCAACCGACCTTTACAGCGTCTCCCCAGGTCGTGTATTCGCAGGCCGGGTCGAGCATGAGGTCAATACCGTCTCCAACGGCTTTACGCACGGCATGAACGGTGGCTATCTCCTGGGAGATGGGCGCGCGGCCCCATCCGTGGATCTTGAAAGCAGGGTATCCCATCTCGCGACATTGGACCGCAAAGTCCGAGTAGGATTCCGGGCTGTCCAGGCCGCCGGCGTGGTCACCGTGATAAGTGCTGGCGTAGCAGGGAAGCATCTTTTTGTATCCACCCAACAGTCGATAGATTGGTGTGTCATAGAACTTGCCGGCAAGGTCCCAGAGCGCAATATCCACGGGGGCGATTCCGATCCGTGCGACCTGTCTGAGGGATCGCTTCAAATCGGAATAGATCCGTTCCCGCTCCAGCGCGTTCATCCCCAGCAGATAGTGCGCGAATGACGGGAGAGTGGAATACTCCGCCGCGCTCCCGCCCGCGTATTCTCCTATGTGGCCCGTGTCGGCCAGAATCCGCAGGACGTAACCTCGTCGCGTGATAGCCCCGCCGGGCTCGTAGACGAGGTTGAATCCGTTGTAGTCCGTCCCCAGTTCGCGAAGGCTAAACTCGTACTCGTGCAGCTCGATGCCGGTTATATGGGGGTCCACGTAGTCGCCCTCCGGAGCCCAAACCAATGTGCGTTAGTAGCTTTTTCGACCTGATGGATGGGGATTCCCGGTTGGCTGTCGAATCAGGCGTTCAGGCGTTAACGTATTAGGAGATTGCCGAATGGGATTGCGGGTTTGGGGGTTCGTTGCTGTGGTGGGGTTGGCTGGAGCAGCATGCGCACACTCGCCGGCACGGAGCAAGGATCGTGCGGCGCGGATGCGGACGTTCGAGTTAGTTTGGGCCCGTGTGCGAGACAAGCACTATGATCCGAATATGAATGGAGTGGATTGGGGGCGGGTGAAGCGGGAGTATGCCCCACGCGTGAAGCAGGCGCGTTCCGATAAAGAGTTCTACTCGCTGTTGGAGCGGATGCTGGGTGAGTTGAAGCAATCGCACTTTGGAGTCATACCGCCGGACGCGGCGCAGTTCGAGTCAGAAGAAGTAAGCTGGGAATGGGGAGAACCGGGACTGGTAATCCAACTGGTGGAGGGCAGGCCGGTTGTGACGGAGGTGCCGAAAGGTTCGCCCGCGGAGAAGAGCGGAATCCGGGCCGGTTTCGTGGTGACATCGATTCGGGGAAAGTCGCTGGATGCCGTTCTGGCCCGGCTGAAGGTGCGCCATCGACGAGAGATGGACCTCCGGACGGCGTTCTTGATCGAGACTCTGCGGCTGCTACACGGCCCGTTGGAGCGCAAGGTGGGGATTCGGTTCCTGAATGGGGATGATCGGCCGGGCGCGGTGGAAGTGGGAAGGAAGCGCTTTGGTGGGGAGCTGGTCGAGCTCGGGGAGATGCCGCCGATGTACGCGGAAATGGAGTCACGCCGGCTCGAGGGCGGAGCTGGCTATGTCCGGTTCAACGTATTCATGATGCCGCTCCTCGGTCGAATCCGCGACGCGATTACGTCGATGCGGGACGCTCCCGGTATCGTACTGGACCTGCGGCGGAATCCGGGTGGAGTGGGAATGATGGCCACGCCGATAGCTGGAATGTTCGTGGACAAACAGATAAGTTTGGGGACGATGAAGATGCGCGAAGGCGAGATGTACTTTCCGGTCTTTCCGTCGGAGAGGCCGTATAGAGGTCCGCTGGCGATTCTTACGGATGAGCTTTCCGCCAGCACATCGGAGATCCTGGCCGCGGGGTTGCAGGAGGCGGGGCGGGCGGTGGTGGTCGGGCGGCCAACTCCAGGCATGGCGTTGCCATCCGTGGTAGAGCGCCTGCCGGGGGGAGTGCGATTGCAATATGCGGTAGCCGACTTCCGCACTCCTAAGGGGAAACTGCTGGAGGGACGCGGAGTGATTCCGGACATTCCGGTCGAACTCCGCCGAGCGGAACTTCTGGCGGGGAAAGATCCAATTCTGGAAGCTGCGGTGGCGTATATTCTCGGGCGGAATCCGTAGGCTTAAAGGACGACCGACGACGGACCAAGATATACGGGAGGAGACTCAATGTTGCGGGCGATTCTAGGGATCGGGGTTATTGTGATTGCCGGCAGCGCCAGCGTAGCCGAAGCTCAAAATGTGACGGCGGCACAGGTGTTGGATCGGTACGTAGTGGTTACCGGGGGGAAGGCGGGTTACGAGCGATTGCGAACGTTTACCATGGAGGGGCGCATCACCGTCAAAGGTCAGGGCATTGGCGGAACGATGAAGGCCCAAATGAAAGCCCCGAACAAGTTTTACGTGGTGCAGAATATCCAGGGTATCGGCGAGGCGCGGCAAGGCTTCGACGGAAAGGTGGGTTGGTCGAAAGATCCTTTCATGGGGCTGCGGAAGCTGCAAGGTGCGGAGCTGGAGCTGACGCGCGTCTTGAGCGACATGCAGGGACCGGTCAAATGGCGGCAGCTCTTCAAGCGCGCGGAGCTGGTGGGAGTGCGCAACGTCGAGGGGAAGCGTACGCACGCCGTCAAGATGATTCCGCACCGCGCGAAGCCGATCACCGGTTATTACGACACGTCCACGGGTCTGATGCTCCGAATGGACGTGACGATGGAGAGCCCGCAGGGCGTAATGCCTATGCAGGTCGTGGCACAGGATTACAGAATGGTCGGCGGAATCAAAATTCCCTACCTCATGGTTCAGCGGATGGGAACGGTGATGGAGATGAGCATACGGATCACGTCCGCGAAGGCGGGAGTGCCGGTGAGCGATTCCATGTTCGTGATGCCGGCGAGGTGAAGGCCGTGTGGAAGTGTGGGTATACGGAAGACAGACGTTACTTCCACACCTCCACACTTCCACACTATCTCTCCTCCCGTCGTATTACCCGAAGCTGGTCCGCAGGGTTTGCGTCTGGCCGGTTTCGGCGGCGCGGTAGGCGGATTCGATGATTTCGATAACGTGGCGGGCGTGTTCGGGCGTGGCGAGGGTAGGCGTTCCGTCGAGTACGAGGTCGACGAGCTGCATGAGGTCTTCGAAGACGTGGGCTTCCTGCATGTCGGCGTGCGGGGTGTCTTTAATGTGCGGGAGGAGGGCGATGGCCCCATTCTTTGCGGATTCCGCTAACTGCCGGCCCGGGTAATCCAGGGGCTCTCCGTTTAGCTGCAACCCCTCGATAGAGCCGCCCGTCCCATAGAAGTTGGGCTGGCCGAACGACTTCACTATGTTTCCGGCAGCCGTCCCATAGGCCAGCGCGAAGACGGAATCGCCGAAGTCCAGCAGGATGAGGGTGTTGTCATGCGCGTCACAGGGGTACATTTTCCCGCGGAATTCGCGCTCGCTGACTTTCGTGCCTGAGAGGGCCGTGACGGCTTTTGCGGGGCCGATGATTCCTGTCAGCGTGTGGAGACCATAGACGGTCATGTCGTAAAGAGGCCCGCCGCCCGGATTCCGCCAGTACCAGGTCGGGTCTACGTTTGTGAGCGCATCGTCGCCCTGACGGACGCCCTCCATTTCGTGGTATGTGCCGAAGGCCGCGCCCGTCGCCGCCCACACCAGCCGCCCTATCGCTCCGTCCTGGATCAATTCCCGAATCCGCTGGTTCGAGGTCCGCAGCATCTGTCCGGGGGACGCCACCAGCTTCACGCCGCGTGATTCCGCTTCCTGAATCAGTTGGTCGGCTTCGGCGGTCGTCACCGTCATGGTCTTGTTGAAGTGGATGTGTTTGCCGGCCCGGATCGCCTTCAGCCCCTGCTCGTGGTGGATTCCGATGGGTGTACAGAGGGTTATCGCGTCGATGTCGGCGCGCGCGAGCAGGTCGTCATAGTCCTCGAAAGCCTGGGGGATTCCGTACTTATCGGCTGCCGCGCGGGCGCGGCCGGGGGACGGGTCGCAAACGGCAGTCATGATCACCCGGTCCTGCACGCCCGGCAGGACGAGATGGTCCATAGCGCCGCGGATTCCGATACTTCCGGCGCCAATTATTGCGAGCTTGAGAGGCATGTGTGGGTGTGTGGGTGTGTGGGTGAATGGGAATCGGGTCGTTTCACCCATACACCCACACAGTACTTCAAACCGTGCAGATAGTCACCGCCTGCTGCAGCGAGGTCATCGGGTCGCGCGCTGGGATGAACTCCTGCGCCAGGTAGCCGGGGAAACCAAGGTCCGCAATAGCGCGGCATATGGTCTTGTAATTCAGCTCCTGTCCCTCATCTATCTCGCGTCGGCCGGGCACGCCGCCGGTGTGGTAATGACCGATGTACTGCTTAAAGTCCCGGATGGTTCGAATGACGTCCCCTTCCATGATCTGCATATGATAGATGTCGTAGAGCAGCTTGAATCGCTCGGAACCTACCTTATCGCACAGCTTCGCTCCCCAGGCAGTCCGGTCGCACTGGTAATCCTTATGGTCTACCTTGCTGTTGAGCAGCTCCATGACGATGGTCACGCCCTCTTTCTCCGCGATAGGCATAATCTGTTTGAGCCCGAGCGCGCAATTCTCCAGCCCTTCCTGATCAGACAGCTTGCCGCGATTCCCGGAAAAGACGATCAGATTGGGAAGCCTCGAGGCCTTAACTTTAGGAATCAAATTCTCTGCCAGGCCGACAAAGTGTTCGTGCCGGGCCGGGTTGTTCCAGCCATCGCCGATGCTGGTCAGCCCCATCGGCATGGCGCAGATGAGACCATACTTCCTCGGAATGTCCCACTCGTTCTCCCCGAGCAGCTCCACCGAGGCGATGCCCATTTCCTTCGCCTTCTGGCACAGCTCATCCACGGTCATCTTCGAGTAGCACCACCTGCACACCGACTGCTTTATCCGCCCCTTATTCTCCTGCTCCATGGCACCCACGCCTCCTGACGCGGCCACACCAACGGCGCCGGCCATCAACCCAACGGCCTCGCGCCGCGTTATCTTCGATTTACTCATTTCCTCGCTCCTTCGCCGCCTCGCAGCAAGGTAGGATTCCGCAGAATCGCGCTATTTCCTCCACCACCGAACGGGGATTCAGCCCCGCCAATCCAGTAATCGGTGAGGCAGTCCTATCGTCGAGCCGCAGATCCCGTGTCAAGACGTTATTCGGCCAAAACCGGGCAACCGTGGCGTGACACGACGGCTCTACGCGGAATCCAATGTGAGCTGGCGGTCCCGCGCTGCTCGTTTGAAGAAATCGGAGGGGACTTCGGTGGCGCGCATTTCGTTGGCGGCGTAGGGGCGGAGGAGGGACAGGGCGTTTAGGGCGGAGTCCTCCACGTCCAGCCACTCGCGCTCGACTTCACGCGGGAGGATGACAGGCATGCGGTCGTGAGCGTCGCGGACGAGGTCGTTGGCATCCGTGGTGATGATCGTGCAGGATTTGATCCAGTCTTCGCCGCCGGCTTTCGAGACATCCCAGAGGCCGGCGAACGCGAACGGTTCTCCTGATTGCAGCTCGAATCGAAATGGAGTCTTCGTGCCGTCCGGATTCTTCCGCCACTCGTAGAATCCGTCGGCCAGCACCAGGCAGCGGCGCTTTTTGAATGGTCCCCGGAACGAAGGTTTCTCGGATATTCCTTCCGAGCGGGCATTGAACATCTTATTGCCGATCTTGAGCTCCTTCGCCCAGCTCGGAATCAGTCCCCAACGGACCATCGTGAGCCGATCCGGCGATTCGTTCAACACAACGGGAACGGATTCCGTAGGCGAGATATTGTCCCCCTCCTGGAAGCCCTCTTCCGGCATCGTGACCTGAAATCGTGCGGCGAGTTGCGCCGGTGGTGTCTTCAAGTAGTATCGTCCACACATGGTCAACCTCGTAGTCTTGAAATGCCTCGGAATTAGACGGATGTGCGGTGGATTCCTGTTACAGCAGGTGATATTTCGCCGTGTGTTGAAGACGAGATTGTATCCAGGAGGCTTGGATGGAATACCGGTCTTTCGGGCGGACGGGCGTTCAAGTTAGCCCATTGTGTTTAGGTTGCATGAACTTTGGGTGGGGGACGGAAGAGGCGGAATCGCACCGGATCATACATACGGCGATGGATTCCGGAATCAACTTCCTCGATACTGCGAATGTGTATGGCCGCGGCGCCTGCGAGGAAGTTGTGGGGAGGGCGCTTTCGCAGGATGGGAGGCGGGATCGGGTGTTTCTTGCCACCAAAGTCCATGGGAAGATGGACGACAACGATCCGAATGCCTGGGGCAACCATCGGTTCCACATCCGGGGGCAGTGTGAAGAATCGCTGCGCAGGCTCAAGACCGATCGCATCGACCTTTACCAGATCCATCGCCCGCAGCCGGGGATTCCGATCGACGAGACGCTGCGTGCCCTGGACGATCTGATCCGCGCCGGAAAGGTGCTCTATATCGGGTCGAGCACGTTCGCGGCGTGGCAACTCATGGAATCCGTCTGGGCAGCCAGGGACCTCGGGCTGAACCGCTTCGTAAGCGAGCAGCCGCCGTATAACATTCTGGACCGGCGGATCGAGCGAGAGTTGCTGCCCTTCTGCCAAACCTATGGATTCGCAGTTATTCCGTGGTCGCCCATCGCAGGGGGCCTTCTTACCGGCAAGTACCGGCGCGGAGAGGTCGCCGGCCCGGCGGATTCGCGGTACCCGAAGGGACCGTCGGCAGAGCGCGCCACTCCCCAAGCGTTCGACGCCATCGAAGGATTCCTTGCGCTCGCTCGCGATAAGGGCTGTTCCCCATCCGCGCTTGCTCTGGCATGGACGCTGGCTCAGCCCGCAATCACATCCCCCATCATCGGTCCGAGCAAGTTTTCACATTGGGAAGACAATCTCACAGCCCTGAACGTACAGATCACCGAAGAAGACAAACAACGGATCGATGCGCTGGTCGCTCCGGGCACACACGTAAGCTCATACTACGACGCTGATTTCGGGCCGAACGCGCGGTGGACGTAATAGAAACACTGACGACACGGGAAAGCTGGGAGGGGGCGGCAACATGCGCGGCGCGTTTTTTTTTTAAGTAGGGTACCCAGGCCCCAACGCACGCCCGGCGCCCGCCCCGC
>JBKJZI010000114.1:0-2549 GCA_046715155.1 Chthonomonadales bacterium
GCCAGTATGAGCTTGCGTTCCGGATGCAGGCCAGCGTTCCGGAACTCTCTGACATGTCAAAAGAGCCGCAGCACATTCGGGAGATGTACGGAGTGAAGAATCCGGGAGACGGCAGTTTCGCGTCCAACTGCCTGCTCGCGCGGCGTTTGGCGGAGCGCGGCGTCCGGTTTATTCAGCTCTATCACCGGGGGTGGGACCATCACGGAGGAATCGATAAGGCGATGCCGATCGCCGCTCAGGAGACCGACCGCGCCTCTGCCGCGCTCGTAAAGGACCTCAAGCAGCGCGGAATGTTGGATGACACGCTCATCATATGGGGCGGAGAATTTGGACGGACTCCGATGGCGCAAGGGGACGGACGCGATCACCACATTTACGCGTTCTCAACCTGGCTGGCGGGGGGAGGCATCAAGGGCGGAATTAGCTATGGCGGCACCGACGAGTTCGGATACCGCTCGGTCGAAAATGTCATGACTGTCCATGACCTCCACGCCACCATGTTGCGGCTCTGCGGAATCGATCACGAGCGCTTTTCGTACAAGTTTCAGGGCCTCGACGCGCGCCTCACCGGAGTTGAGCCCGCCCGCGCCGTCACCGAAATAATCGCGTGAATAGGAACCATAAATGAAACGACTTGCTGCGTTTGGCGTCACCGCCACGATCGTTCTTGCAATCTCGATCCTTGCATCGGAATCTGGCCGAGCTGTGGATGAACCTAAGATCCCCAGGGCGTTCATCGACGGGACGGGCCCGGGCTGGCGGTCACTTGAGAAAGCCGACTTCGTCAACGCGAATTGCGATCCGGAAACGTGGACGTGGAAGGAGAACGGAGTTTACTGTACCGGTAGTCCAGTTGGTGTGATCCGGTCCGTGAAGGAATACACAAATCTGGAGCTGGTGGCGGAGTGGAAGCACCTGAAGTCCGCGGGCAATTCCGGAATCTTCCTGTGGGGTACTCCGGATTCCGTCAACACGTTGAAACGGGGCGAGCTCCCGCAGGGAGTTGAGGTCCAGGTGTTGGACCACGGCTACGCCGAGCAATACGAGAAGCGTACGGGCAAGAAACCCGATTGGTTCACCACGAATGGCGACGTTTTCCCCACCCGCGGCACGAAGCTAAAGCCGTTCCCTCCAGTCTCGCCGGACGGTTCGCGCAGCTTTCCGACCAAGCAACTGAGCAAAGGGGTAGGGGAGTGGAATCACTACTACGTCCGCGCGATAAACGGCGAAGTACGGCTCTGGGTTAACGGCGAGGAGGTCTCGGGGGGCAGCGGTGCCGACCCGCGCACCGGCTATCTCTGCCTTGAATCCGAGGGCTCACCCATCGAGTTCCGGAACCTGCGAATCCGCGAGTTGCCTTGAGCGAGGGGGTACCGCGAGGAGGGGGCAGCTTGCAATGAAAACGGAGATCTGCGCGGACAAACAGGAACTGGGTGAGCGCGCGGCGGCAGGTGGCGCCGAGCTTATCCGCCAAGCAATCTCTGACCGCGGAACGGCGAACATTATCCTCGCGACCGGCGCGTCGCAATTCGGGGTGATCGCGGCGCTGGTATCAGCGCCGGACCTTCTCTGGGATCGCGTTACCGCCTTTCACCTCGACGAGTACATCGGGCTGCCGGCCAGCCACTCGGCTTCCTTCCGCCTCTACCTTCAGGAACGATTCGAGAGCAAGCTGCCGACTCCGTTGAAGGCGTTCCATTTTCTCGACGGAGATACAGGGGATCCGCTCGCGGAATGCAGGCGGGTAGGCGAGATCATCCAGCAGAATCCGGTCGACGTGGCTTTCATCGGAATTGGAGAGAACGGTCACCTGGCGTTCAACGACCCGCCGGCGGACTTCGAGACCGAAGAGCCGTTCATCATTGTCGAGCTGGACCTTGCTTGCCGCCGACAACAATGCGGAGAGGGCTGGTTCCCAACGCTCGAAGACGTACCTTCTACGGCCATCTCCATGTCCTGCCGGCAGATAATGGAATCAGCCAATATCATCTGCTCCGTGCCCGACCTGCGCAAGGCGGCAGCCGTCAGGAACTCGCTCGAGGATCCGGTGACCCCAAATGTTCCGGCATCCATACTACAGATTCACCCGCGCGCCACCGTCTACCTCGACCCGGAATCCGCATCCCTTCTGGCCGACAGGTAATGAATGGTCCAGCCTACTTCGACCTCCAGGTAAACGGCTACGCAGGCGTCGACTTTAACCAGGACGACCTCACAAGTGATGGTTTGCACCACGCTTGTGCACGGTTGAGATCTGACGGCGTTGCGGGAATCCTGGCCACCATCATAACGGAACGGCTGCCCGTGATGGTGCGGCGGCTTGAACGGCTCGCCAGGCTGCGGAAGCAAGATCCACTTGCGCAAGAAATGATTGCCGGATTCCATGTGGAGGGCCCTTTTATCAGCCCACTCGACGGTTTTCGGGGAGCGCACCCGGCGGATTCGGTTTTGCCGGCAACACCGGACGACGCGAACCGATTCCTGGACTCCGGTCAAGGCCTGGTCCGCCTTGTCACTCTGGCGCCGGAACAGGATGCCGGGCTCAGCAC
>JBKJZI010000115.1:0-12640 GCA_046715155.1 Chthonomonadales bacterium
AACGTTCGCAATGGGGGGAGCCACTTGGAGTGCGGTGGCTCTACACCGCTTTAACAAACAAGTGGCAGCACGAAATACAAGGCGGCGGCCAGCCGCAGCACTCCAAAGTCAGACCAGCCGTAAACTAAGACACCCGCGTTCGGCCGGAGGGATATGTATCACGAATGCCGAATCCAGGTTCTCCATGAATAAGTCACCGGGCGGCGCATTTCGGGAGCTGATTCAAGACGTCACGGTAGTCCTTCCCGGCGCGTTCAACGCACTTTCGGCGCGGCTGGCAGAATCCGTCGGCTATCAGGCTATTTATGTTTCCGGCGCCGGGGTTACCAACGCTCTGACCGCCATGCCGGACGTGGCGCTGCTCACTCTCACAGAAATGGCCCAGCAGTGCCGCTATATCTGCGACGCCGTAAGCGTACCGTGCATCGCAGACGGGGACACCGGTTACGGCGGGACGTTGAACGTTGCGCGCGCCGTCCGCGAGCTGGAAGCGGCCGGTCTGGCCGGAATCCACCTCGAAGACCAGGTCTCTCCGAAGCGGTGCGGTCACCTCGACGGGAAGCAGGTGATTCCGCCCAAAGAGATGGCCCGCAAGATCGCGGCTGCTGCCAAGGCGCGCCGGAATCCGGAATTCTTCCTCATTGCTCGCACAGATGCGAGAGCAGTCAACGGTTTGGACGACGCAATCGATCGCGCGATACTCTGTCTGGACGCTGGCGCCGACGCGATCTTTCCTGAAGCGCTGGAATCCGAAGAGGAGTTCGCTGAATTCGGCCGCCGCGTGAAGGCTCCTCTGCTGGCCAACATAACAGAGTTCGGCAAGTCGCCGCTGCTCTCGGTGAACGAGCTCTCCATGCTTGGCTACCGCATGGTCATTTTCCCCATGACCCAGCTTCGCGTCATGATGAAGGCGGCGGAATCCGCCCTCACGGAGCTGAAACAGACCGGCAGCCAACGTGGGTTCGTCGATCGAATGCAAACACGCGCGGAGTTGTATGATCTCATACGATATTGGGAGTACACGTCCTTCGAAAAGGATATAACCGTACGTTTCCCTGAAGCCTGAATTCGCGCGGTATTATGCAGGTAGGCTGGCAGTTGCACTCGCGGACCTCCTTGAAACCACGCTGTCTCTTCATCATGATACAGAAGATTGTGGTGGCGAGAATTCTACCCTGGACAATTGTTACTCTTAGGATGCAATGTGATGCATAAAGCACGAAGGAACCGTAAGTCAGTCCCCATTGCTTGCGCAGCTCTTTGTGCCACGCTGGCACTACCAGCGTGCGCCTCGACCAGTATTCAGGAGGTGGAACGTACCATAACGAGGGCCCTGGCAATTCTCGATGAACTAGACCGGCTTCTTGAACGAATCCTGGCCCGCCAGGCGGCCAATAGCCGTAGCGCGACAAACGGAATCGTTCCGGGTGGATGGATCGAGCTGTTTGACGGCCGTTCTCTTACTGGCTGGAAAGTCACCGAATTCGCTGGCGGAGGAGACGTGAATGTGGACAGAGCATTCCGCGGCGGGCCGCCGGCCATTGTCGTAAAGTCAGGAGTAATGCTGAGCGGCTTCAACTACACACGCGAAGTACCCAAGACGAATTACGAGATCTCTCTCGAAACGATGAAGATCGACGGAAACGACTTCATTTGCGGCCTCACGTTCCCGGTTGGGGATTCGCACGCGAGCCTGATCCTCGGAGGCTGGGGCGGAGGCGTGGTCGGAATCTCCAGCATAGACGACCGCGACGCCTCCGAGAACGAGACCACGAAGTTCATGGCGTTCCCCAAGAACCGCTGGTACAGCGTGCGGATGCGCGTTACCCCCGCGAAGCTGGAAGCCTGGCTCGACGACAAGAAAATTGTGGATCAGGACATAACGAATAGGAAGATCAGCCTCCGCCGCGGCGAAATCTCGCGCTCCATTCCGCTTGGCATATCGACGTTTCAGACCAGCGCGGCATTCCGCGCAATCAAGCTCCGCCGCTTCGATATGAAATCAAGCGCGACGAGCAAGGCACTCAGCCCATGACTATGAACTGCTTGCACTGAATCCGATTCAGGCCGGACTGCTGTACGGGACGGGGCTCCGGCTGCGCGAAACCGTTCTTGGCGACGGTGCGAACGCGTAGTGTGATGTTATTGCACTGCATGGCCTTGAGGAACCTTACGCCCTGATCCTGGCCAAGACGATGTAGGGCGCTCAAATCGATGGCCGTATTGTCGTCCAGCGATAGAGTTCGCTCGATCTTCGTCCCGCCCTCCGCCGTGATCTCCAGCCGCCAGGTATCGGGAGTGAGCCGCGCCCTTGCCAGCGCTTCGCACTTGAGCGTGTGGGGAACGGGGTTGCCGCGGCTTACGTCGATAAACTTGTCGGGATCGGTCAGGAATCGTCGCTGTTCATCCATTGCGCCTCCTGATAATGCGGAAATCACCGTGTCAAACGCGTTGCATATTGAAGAGGTTGGGATTTCAGTATACGACATACCGGATGCCTCGATGGAGGAGAATTGGCAGCGCGCGACGAAGGAATCCAACTGAAACATCACAACTATCCCTGTCCATCACTTACTCGTGAATGGCTTCAAGAACTGGACGAAAAACCCCTTATGAACCCTAAAGAGAACTCATTAACTACGCGACGAGAATTCCTCAAAGCTACCGGAGGAGTAGCCGCCGTTTCGGCCCTGGCCGGAATACCAGCGGTCCATGCCCAGTCAAGCGACCTGGTGCAGGTGGCCCTGGTTGGCTGTGGCGGGCGCGGGAGCGGCGCCGCCGTTAACGCGCTGGCTACGAAGAGCGGCCCTATCAAACTCGTCGCGATGGCTGACGCCTTTGCGGATCGGCTGAATAGCAGCTACGAGGGCCTGAGCAAGGAGCTCAAGACTCAGGTGGACGCGCCGCCGGAACGGCGATTCATCGGTTTCGACGCCTACCGCAAGGCAATGGACTCCCTTAAGCCGGGCGATGTCGTGATCCTTACGACTCCGCCGGCATTCCGCTGGGTGCACTTCCAGTACGCCATCGAGAAGCGCTTAAATGTCTTCATGGAAAAGCCGGTAACGGTCGATGGCCCGACCAGCCGGCGAATGCTCAAGCTCGCCGAGGATGCCACAGCCCGAAACCTCAAGGTCGGAGTGGGACTCATGTCCCGCCATGCCCGCCCGCTCCAGGAGCTGCACGAGCGAATCCGAGGCGGCGAGATCGGCGATATCGTCCTGATGCGCGGCTACCGTATGCACGGCCCGGTCGCGCACTTTGAATCGGTTCCCAAACCGGCAGGTATCAGCGAACTGGACTATCAAGTCCGTCGATTCCACAGTTTCTTATGGGCCGGCGGCGGCGGGTTCAGCGACTACTACATCCACATCATCGATCATCTATGCTGGATGAAGAACGCCTGGCCGGTAAAGGCCCAGGCCCTCGGCGGCCGGCACTTCCGGCAGAACGTCGACGGTATCCCGACCGTGGATCAGAACCTGGATACCTATTCCGTGGAGTACACCTTCGCGGACGGCAGCAAGTTCTTCTTCGACGGGCGATGCATAACCGGCGCCGCGACCATCTACTCGAGCCACGTTCACGGCTCCAAGGGCATGGCCATCGCTTCTCGCGCCAACGACTGCGGAGCGCCGTCCTCCACCTACAAGGGCCAGAATGCGACGCCCGCGAACCTGCTCTGGCAGTCCAAAGACAACAGCAACCCGTACCAGAACGAGTGGGACGCGCTCATCGCCGCCATTCGCAACGACAAGCCGTACAACGAGGTCAAGCGCGGCGTCGAGGCGAGTCTGGTCACCAGCCTGGGCCGCATGGCAGCTCACACGGGTCAGGAAGTCACTTACCAGGAAATGCTCAACTGCGAGCACGAATTCGCTCCCGGACTGGACAAGCTCACCTCGGAGTCCCCAGCCCCACTCCAGCCCGACGCCAACGGCCGCTACCCCGTCCCACAGCCCGGAATCACCACCAAGCGGGAGTACTGATGGAGGGAGTAAAGGAGTGTTGGATGGCTGGACTGCGATTTGTTGGATTTGTTGAACACGACCATTGCGCGCCGGGCATTCAGACTCCATCCATGGTCAGATAACCTCACGCTTCGGACGTTTTGGTATACTCGAATGCGAGTCAAGCGAGTGGAGGGTGGACGATATGGCACTTCCTGTTGATCTAACTCCGGAAGAGACCAGGCGCATTGAGGCTGCCGGAATCGACCTGACGAGTTTCTTGAAGGGTCTCGCGGCGAGTCTGCCTCCAAAGCCCGCTTCGGAGGCGGCACCATTCCCATTAACGCTTGACGCGAAGGGTGTGGCCGCCATTGCGTATTTGCAGGAGAAGGTCAATCGGGCAATTACAGATCCCGATGCGATTCGGAAGTCAGATGCCGAGCTCGAGGCGCTTCAGCGCCGGCTTAACGAAAACCGAATCGGTGCTGGGGAGACGCCTCTGTTCCCCGAATGAAGATGATCGTCCTGGATTCAGCGCCTCTTAGCGAACTGAGCGAACCTGTCTCTACGCCGAGAGTGGTCGCGGTTTCGCGTTGGGCAAGCGCGCACCTTGTCGCGGGCAATCAGATCTGCATCCCTGAGGTTATCGATTATGAGCTGCGTCGCGAGCTGATTCGTTCCGGCAAGAGAGCAAGCATCCTGGAGTTGGACGCGCTTAAAACTCGATTTACCTACCTCCCGATTTCTACTAAAGTCATCCTCATGGCCGCTGACCGCTGGGCGCAATCCCGGAATCGCGGCACACCGACTGGTGATCCTAGACGGCTTGATATTGATGTTATTCTCTCCGCACATGCCCTCACTGAGGCCGCTGTGCTAGGCCCCACAGAGACAATCGTTGCCACGACGAATGTCAAACACCTGTCACAATGCCTTAATGCTGATCTTTGGCAAAACATTGAGCCATAGCAATTGGGAGTTTCCACGCGTCAACCCATAGAGTTGCCTTGACATTTGCCATAGAGCGTGAAGGAGTCATGAGCAGGTGACCCGGCGGTCTTTTCTGGAGCTTACGGTCCTCGCCCCTTTTGCAGCAAAAGCATTTTGCGATGAACCAAGACATTGCGAAGGCGGTGGAATTCACCCAAACAGAAGACCACCGGCTCGTTTTTTCTTTACCTCAAACGGCCGCACCGGCGTGATGAACGCCGATGGGAAAGGGCTCCACTACTTCGATTTCAAAGTACCGGGACAGGTCACGTGGCAGCCCGGCCCCTTCTTTCCCGATGGTCGCCGCGTCGTTTTCCTGAGTATGGAGGAGCGGCGCGACGGACCCGGGCGCCCGTTCGAGGAGTACTACACGCAGACCCCAACTCACCTCTGGGTCTACGACGTTCAGAAGAAGTCATTGCATGAGATCGCGACAAAGGATAGGCTCGCGGTCTTCTACACTCCCGCCCTTCTGCTGAGTGACGAGCGGATTCTCGTCCAAGTCGTGCGCAACCGGGTCGGCCAGATATTCAGTATGAATCTGGACGGCAGCGACGCGAAAGAGTTTACAAAGCAAGGGGAGGGTCTTCCCTATGGGATGAGCCTGAGCCCGGACGGCCGTCGCGTCGCATTCCACCTTGCCGCCCCGCGAGGCTACGAGATATGGACGAGCGACGTGGAGGGCGGAAACCGCGCGCGAATTGCGGGCCACGCCGACCACCTCTATTTCGGGACGAGCTGGTCGCCCGACGGTAAGTGGATTCTCTACCAGGACTGCCTCTTCAAACAGGACCCCGGCCGTGATTGGTCGGATATCTGTATCGCCCTCCCTGACGGAATGGAGCAGCGCGTCTTGACGAAAGGACAGGCCCACTGGTTCGGCGCGACCTACGGAAGCCCCACGAACAAGGGCGGCGGTTCGAACATGCCCACGTGGACGTCCGACGGATACATCCTCTTCACGCGAAGACAGCCGGATTCGAAAGTGCCGTGGGAGTTTCAGCCGAATCGCCCGGACACGGACCACTTCAATCGCGATTTCAAACCGGAGCTGGCGCGAGGAGGGACAGAGATATGCAGCCTGGACCCGCGAGATGGGAAGCTGACGCCACTAACTCACAGCGATCCGGCGGTGTGGGATTTCCGCGCAAGCGAGTCGCCGGATGGACGGCATATCGTCTTTTGCCGCGCTAAGACCGGTGGATCGCCGGAAATCTGGAGAATGGATAGAGATGGCCGGAATCCGCGGCGACTCACCCGGGGCCTCGACGGCAAGGGCGCAGATCATCCGCGGTGGATGGGGGCCTAATAGTTTGGCAACGTGTACCATTGGTGTGTATAGCCATTTCTGACGAGAGGACTGACATCGAGGGCGGACGAACTAGTCACCCGTCATTTAGATCCGTGTACGGAGGATTTTGTTGAAATACATCGTGCTCAGTATTGCCTCACTGCTGGCCGTGATAGCCACGAATTCTAAGCCGGGCGACTGGCCGGCGTGGCGCGGGCCTGACGCCACCGGTAGTACCGCGACGGGCGAGTACCCCACACGCTGGAGTCCTGGTGATGCGGCGTGGAAGGTCGCGCTGCCGGGCAAGGGGACCTCGACTCCGATCGTCTGGCGGGACCGGATCTATCTCACTACGCCTTCGGACGGACAGGATGCCGTTCTTGCGCTGGATCGGAGCGGAAAGCAGGCTTGGCTCGTCAAACTCGGCCCGGAGAGCCCGCCCCGGCATCGGAGCCTGGCGTCGAGCTGCAATGCCTCCCCGGTGACCGACGGAAAAGGTTTATTTGTGCGATTCCGGAGCGGCCGCCTGGCTGCGCTAGAGCTAGACGGTAAAGAGCGCTGGCAGGTTAACCTCGACGAGAAATATGGGCCGGAACAGCTATTCTGGGACACGGGCAGCTCGCCGGCGCTCACTGAGGACTGTGTGGTCGTATCGCGCATGCATCACGGCGAGTCATGGGTTGCCGGCTTCGACAAGAAGACCGGAGAGCAGCGGTGGCTCCAGAAGCGCAACTACCAGACGCCGGTTGAGAACGACAACGGCTACACGACACCGGTCCTTATCGAACACCAAAAACGCGGAGCGATTCTTCTGTGGGGCGCCGACCGCCTGACAGCCCATTCCGCCACGGACGGCGCTCTCCTCTGGTCCTGCTCCGGATTCAATCCCGCGGGGACCGGATTCTGGCCTGCCATCGCCACACCCGTCATCGCGGACGGAATCGCCATCGTTCCGGTGGGTCGCGACGATCGCCCGGGACAGGCGCGAGTCCACGGAATCCGGCTCGGCGGCAGTGGAGATGTCACCGCCACGCATCGCGTGTGGCAGCGCGATGACCTGGGCGTCTTCTGCTGCTCGCCGGTCGTCTACAAGGGGCGGGTCTACCTTCTGCGCCACCGCGGCGGCGTAGTCTGTCTCGATCCTGCAACCGGCAAGACGATATGGGAGAACGCATTCCCACGGGCGAGCTCAAGTTTTTACGCGTCGCCCCTTATCGCGAACGGAATCCTCTATGCCGCTCGTGAGGATGGCGTGGTCTTTGCCGCCCGTGTCGGGGATCAATTCGAGCTGCTGAGCGAAAACGCCATGGGCGAGAAGATAGTCGCCTCGCCCGTGCCGACCGGGAACGGCCTCCTCATCCGCGGCGAGCAGAACCTCTACCACATCGGGGACAAACGACGGTAACGACATCGAAGGGTCATCGTGATGCGATCCACGGACCCACTACGCTTGCTTCCGTTCGTTGAGCGCAAACAGCGGATGGAATGTTCCTCTCATCCACCGTGAACTGTTACACTAATATTCAACGTGACGCCAAGATACAATGACCGAGTAAAGGGGCCACGACGTTTGTCCGGACTCCGATAAGCGGGGTACGTTCCATTGGGCGTTTGTTCGCCCGCGATAAAATGGACGTTATCCTGTAGCATTCTGCTTTCGGGGCCACCTGCAGAACGAAGGAGAAATGGATCATGCGCTTACGAAGATCAAAACGTTTCTTAGCGATTCCGGCGTTGTTCTGTGGATTCGCAATTCTCTCGCAGTCCGGTTCCGCCTGGCAGGGCCGGCCCGCCAACCTTCAACTCAAACGCCCCGAGCTCAAGCTGCCTTTCCCACGTGACGCGGTCTTGCGAGACTTCCCGCTGGAGAAGCTTGACCAGGACCTGCCGATTCTGAAGGCGCCGCAGTTCCAGAAGATGTTCGGGAACAACCCGGACGTTCCAAAGAGCGACGCGGCGCTGCTGGCACGTGCGCGCGAACTGCACTCGCCGGCCGGCCGGCAGCGGCTCACCGAGTGTTCAGAGTACGAAGAGGGCGTGCTGTTCGCCGGCATGTCGAATCCAAACGTGTCCGATGAGACGCGTAAGAAGGTGGAGGATGTCATCGCGGGGCCGTCACCGCAAACCTTGAAGCGGGGCGATATGAAAGGGCCAGGAGGCCGAGTCGAACGTGCCGTCCCGGAATCGAAAACCTTCTATGTTAGCTGGCCCCCGGTGTGGCAAGGGACGCCTGCCGGGACCAGGCCCACTTTCAACCGCGAGAGAATCGTCGGAAAATTCCGGTTCCTATACACCGACAACAACGCGAACCCAACTCAGAACTGCACGCTGGCTAACATCAACGCGACCGCGACGATCCTGAACAACGCGTGGAACGACTACGTCACCAACTTCCGAGAACCCACGCACTATCTGCGTTGGACCTTCACAAGCACTTTTCCGTTCCTGGAAGCGGTCAAGACGATCGACGTGGTATGCTTCGACCTCGACGGGGGGTTGAACGGCTCCACCAACTCTTCCTCAAACGAGATCAAGCTCTGCAGCAACAAGGTGATCAGGGATAGTCTGAAGCGCCAGACCACTCCCGTGCATGAGCTGTTTCACCGCGTCCAGTACGCTTATGGTTACGTGACCGGGACGGCCGGGATGAAGTGGATCGTCGAGGCGACGGCGTCGTGGAGCCAGAAGTACCGCGCTCCCGGCGTTGGCGATTGGATGAACAGAATGAACTCCGGTCTCTCTTCACCGCAGGACGCTCTCCTGGCTCGGAGCTACGATGCCTGCCACTGGTGGGTCTTCCTGGGGCAGCGTGGCGGGGGCGAGCGTCGGACCATGCGCGACACCTGGCAGCGCTACTCGACGAATGGGAAGAACACCGTAGAAGCGGTCAATCACGTCATCAAGAACCGAGTAGGAAGCGGCTACAACTTCGACACGCTTGTCAATTGGTGGAACTTCGCCGGATTCTACAAGAACCTGGCAGCCACTAGCCCGGGTTATTCCGGCTTCACATACACGGAAAACGCCCTCGTGCTCGACCATCCTGGAGGCGTATCGTTCGGACCCCTGTCTCAAGTGCCGCGCACGACCGCCGCCCTGAACGTCGGCACCAATTACAGCAACAGCAGCTCCGTATCGGCGCGCGGTTCCAGGTATTACCTGTTCAACGTGGGCTCGACCGTTCGGCGCGTCGAGATAAAGGTGACGGGCGCGTCGGCCAATTTCGGGTACGGAGTCATCGACATCAAGGACAACCGGGCAACGACCTACGCCAGAACTCCCGCCGGAGGAGCCAAGGACGAGACGCACAACAAGACCTATTCCGCCGGGCAGGTGACCCAGATCGGTCTCGTCATCTCCGGAATCCCGAACGGCGGCTCGTTTACTGTCACAGCGAGGGGGTTTTCCAGTTAGTTCTATACAAGCCCCGCCCGCCTGGTCAAAAAAGGCGGGCGGGGCAAACCCAATGAAGAGATTTGTAACAACCTTGAACTTAACAATGTTTGCCGGGCTCGCGCTCCTGATGGCCGGATGTGTCGAAAAGGGAACCGGTCAGAAGCCTTCGCCTGAGACTCCACGCGCGCGAAACGGCACGAAACCGACGCACGCGTTTCTTATCGCCTCGAGAAACGCATCCGGCTGTCTCATTTCTCAGAAACTGATCTCCGATCATTCGAAGACGCTTGCCGCCGGCGATTCCGCGACGGCCGTCATCGAGCGAAAGACCGCCGAGGAAGACCTCGAGGTGACGCACGACGTCTATCTCGCTTTTCCGGCCGCCGCGATGTCGAAACTTTCGGGCTATCTCGTCGCGAAAGTCTCCGTCGCGCCGGAAAAAGAGGGCGGAATCGCAAAGTTCGTTCTCGAAAGTGCACAGCTCGCTGAGGGCGGTGGAAAATGGACGCTCAACATCGAAGGCTCGGGAACCGGCGCTATCACCGTGACGCTCCTTTATTCGACTTCGCCGTCCCTCGTAAAGGCGTGGTTCAGTTGCCCGGAGGCCGGAGATCAGCAACCGTATGAGCTTTCCTTCATTCCGGCATTCGCACCCGAAGGCGTCGACGACCGCACGATGTCTCAGTCGGCTCGCGACAAGTCGGCGTTCTCCTACGCGATTTCCGAGAATGTGATGTCGTCGCTTGTCATCGTCGACCGCGCCGTGACCGTGTTGAACGCAATCACGAAACGCTTCGGCACACGCGAAAGCCCATATCTTCTCCAGGCGACAAACCTCACGTCGGCATCGCTCCGGTCCGTCGCCAACACTGCAGTGGGGAAAGGTCGCAGAGCGCAGGTCACCGTGATACCGGATAAGGGAGCGCCGCTGCTCGTGGGGGACGAGAACTTCGATCCCGCACTGCGCCAGAAAATAGCCATTCGTTCCGCCGACGGGAGGATTACGGGAGCTGAGTTGCGCATCAGAGTCGACGCATTATGAGAATCAACCAACAGATTTCGATTGTGCTGCTTACCCCGGGGGTGCTCATAACCGGAGCCGCCCTAACTTTCGGAGCTCAGCAGCCTGCCGCGAAGCTCCTGCCCTTTGTCGAGACCCTTCCCGGGGCGTTGGTCAAAATCCGGATGATTCCGATTCCAGGAGGGACATTGAAGATTCGGAATCAGGCCGTGGCAGTAAAGCCCTTATGGATGGCGCGTACCGAGACCCCTTGGGAGGCATTCGACGCCTTTATTGCGAGCGGGCAGCCGTCGCCTGCGTACGGGCAGGGAGAGATTCCGCCGGACGCTATCGCGCGGCCCAGCAAGAGCTTCCATCTGCCGGACCTGGGATGGGGGCACAACGGCTATCCGGCGATCAACGTGAGCTATCTTTCAGCACAGATGTTCTGTCGCTGGCTCTCTTCCGTATCCGGAAAGAAGTACCGACTCCCTACCGAGGCGGAGTGGGAGCTGGCATGCCGAGCCGGGGTTACCGGTGTTTGGAAGATCGATAAGGCCACGCTCAACAAGACCGCATGGTATGCCGGAAACAGCGATGGCGTCACCCAGCCTGTCGGCAAAAAACTCCCGAACAAGTTTGGGCTCTACGACATGCTGGGCAACCCCGGCGAGTGGGCTGCGGACCTGGAAGGAAAACCGGTGCTCTGCGGGGGCACATTCCTGGATGGCATCACCGGAATGATTCCGGGAATGCGCCGGCGCTACCAACCCAAATGGCAGGAAACCGACCCACAATTCCCCAAGAGCCGCTGGTGGCTAGCCGACGGCAAGTTTGTGGGCTTCCGGATAGTCTGCGATCCGTAAGAGTAACACTCACTTAAATGTCCCAGGACCATCCCGCTGGCTGGTTAGTCCAGTCCGGGTCTCCCGTCGCCTGCGAACTCTCAAGTCCGGAGACCGCAATCGCCATATTACGCTTGATCCCCCTATACTTGGGGGCGCTTGAGTGGGCTCCGGCGGAACGCCTCACGAAACTCCTCTTCAGACATCGCCTGCAGGTCGCTGAGAAGCGGCGTCATTGTTATCTCCCCGGGATTGAAATGCAGGCTCGGATGTGGGTCTTGCTCGTCTAAGATTGAAAGGGCAGACTTCCTGGGCGACGGGCCGATTTCATCAAGCCTGTCCAGGAACGTGTGAAAGCGGTCCTATTCTGCTTTTCTGCCCGCTGGGAGCCTTGCGTGGCTCCCATCTCCAGCTTACGGAGAGGGCTTCTTCTCTTTCTTCTTCTCAGCCTCGTATTCTTCATTGGTTGTTTTCGCCGGGGCGGGTTGCGGTGGAGTCACCCCGCTGGCAAGCATTATGCGCTTGATCTCCGTGATGGTTTCCGGCGCGGGCTTGAAATTGCCAACTCGGTGTCCTTCCGCGATCAGCAGAGGGGTCCAGCCGTACTTGTTCGCGCGGTTCCACAGTTTGATGTCCGCCCCTCGCTCGGCCAGGAATGCGGCGACTCTGGGGAGGTTCTTGTACGCAGCGCCGTGCATCACAGTTTCGCCATTGTTGTCGACCACGTTAACTTCCGCGCCGAGCTTTAGTAGGAACTTCAGAGCCTCCAGAACCTCTTCCTCAGTGCCGGCTTCTTCGCCTGGCGCCAAAGTGCCTACGCCTGCTGCTGCCAACAGCGGAGTGCAGTTGTCGGCATTGGGAATCTTCGGGTCGGCGCCGAGCTCCACCAATAGACGCATCAGCGGAATATCGGCAGTATGGGATGCAAAAAGGAACGCTGTAGCGCCGTTCTCGTTCAGCCTCCCGCGTCCGGAGGCTCCGCGAATGAGTCGCGCGTTCACCTCTGCGCCGCAAGCGACAAGCTCTCGGACAAACTGCATGCTGCTCATAGCGCCGGAACCGATGGGCGGCGGATCGCCGTCAGGGCCATCGCCGCTGTCGGTTTTGCGGACCCACGTGATCGCGTGCAGCGCGGTGTACCCGGAGCGCTGATCATTCGGGTCGGCGC
>JBKJZI010000116.1:0-20660 GCA_046715155.1 Chthonomonadales bacterium
GGTGACAACTTCGCCCTGCCAGTCGAGCCTTTCGGGGACCTCGAAGCGGAGGTTGCGAGGGATCAGTGGATTCCGCGACGATGGTGAGAGGGAGTATAGCTCGGCGCGGGTTTGGCGTGCAATCTCAAGTACGTCGCGACAGCCCTGAGTGGTGATGAGGGCGGTTTTTGCGCCTTTCCGCTCCAGGAGCGCGTTGGTGGCGACGGTGGTGCCGTGGACAAGCGAGAAGCCCGGGGACATTGCGGCTTCACGGAGAGCTTTTTCAATCGCAAGCGACGGATCGTGCGAAGTTGAAGGGACCTTGAGGATGCGGATTCTGCCTCCCTGGTCGATGCGAACAAGGTCAGTGAATGTGCCCCCAGTATCAGCCCCGATGATATCAAATGATGTGTTCACCCGGAGGTATATAGGAGGATTGGTTCGGATAACCCACCGCGTGGCACATACCAGATTTCAGGATATCCGACTCCTTCAAGGAGTTGGACATGAGCCTGCATGAATTTCTGGACGGTGCTGGGAGGAAGCGGAAGTATGCCATCCAGGGCTAGGACCGTTTTGCGCTTTTCATTTGGGATCGTATAAGCTCTTTTCGCGCACCCTAGTTGCAAGTTCTTCGATCATATGGGTTTCTGACTGTGTAGCATAATAGGGTTCGCCTCGTCCAAAGCTCGCGCTTGGACGGGAATCCGCAGACGAGACTTGTATATAGAGCTTTTCACGTGTCCGCTCATCCTGGGCCTGAAGGTCACGTATGCTCGATTCCTCTGGATATTTGATCAAATCGCCGAACTCGCTTCCACGATGCTTGTTGATCGCAGGAAGCAGTAGTTCACCGACAAAGAGTTCCGACGTGATTGAGTCGTGGCGTTTGGCACCAGACGCCGACTGAATCACCTCTTGTCCCTCTTCATTGCGGATCACCTCGCTACGCGTAAACCCGAAGTCATCCGTGGACGTCGCGGCGATTTCATAAGACGGAAAGCCGTCGACCAAATCATTACTGAAGCCCTTCACTCCCGCGGCCTCGTGCACTTGGAACGTATCGTTACGCGCCAGGAAGCGATGGTCGTGGCCCTCGGAGCACCGAAAGGTCCGGCCAATATCGTCTACTACTTCCGTCATGGGCTTCCCACAATTTCCGCAGACGGGTATCTCAGTTACGACAGGTCGGGCATGGCCGCTCATATTTATCGTCCGATTCCTGTTAAATCGTCCTGATCTCGACAAAACCGGAGCCAGTCAGCTCCTTCTATTAGGTATGAATCAGCCGGCCCTTTATAGCGAGGTGAGCGTAAGGGTGCCGCCATCTTGGAACTGCGCCAACATTTCATGGCCCGCGAGAAGCGCGGTCCCCAAGAGTGGCCGGCGGACACCCGCGAGGATACGAACATCCCTTTCACCCCCGTTCCAACGAATCCGGCCAAGATGAACGGCCATATTCACGTCCGTATCATCTGCCAGGGTTGCCGGAATGTCTTCGAGGTATGGAAGCTGCATGGCGTCCACAGCTCTTAAGGGCAGCGACAGATAGCCCGTAAATCCGGTGTCCACTACGAAGTCAAGCATAAAGTCCGGTTGATTCGGGAGTATAAAGGCGACCGGCAGTAAGAGATGAAGCTGTTCAATCCGGCCCGAAGTCATCGATCGGACCGCTCAATTGTTCCGCCCAGAGCGAAGACAGCGTTGTAACCAATCCGGCGGGTATAGACCTTCGCTCCTGGATGCTTCCGATGCAGCCGCAGAGGAGCCTCGACGTCCATGTCATCGCCGATCTCATAGTCACCGGAATCTATGTCGATGGAAACGAGCTTTCCAATGTTTCTCTCCGTTTCCACGTGCGCTCGAATAAGTCGGTCGTATAGTTCCTCGCCTCGCCTCGCGACTTCCTCGCTCTGTACGATTTCGTTATCCATTCTTACCTCAGCTTTTCAGCAATGCTCGCTATTCAGTATAACGGAAATCACGGGCATGTACTCTCTGCCTCAGGACTAATGGTAGAACACTACTCGCGTTTGTGGGCGGCCATTTCGAGGGGCATTTCGGGTTCGGAGATGATGGCCTGGTCGGGGACGCGGTAGGAGAGGATGCGGGAGATTCCGGGTTCCTGCATGGTGACGCCGTACCAGCGGGGGGAGGCTTCCATGGTGGTGGGGTTATGGGTGATTACGAGGAATTGGGTGTGCCGGGCGAAATCCATTACCAGTTGAATGAATTTCTCTACGTTGGGGCCGTCGAGCGGGGCGTCGACTTCGTCCAGGAGACAGAACGGGCTGGGTCGGACGGCGAGGAAGCTGAACAGGAGCGCGACGGCAGTGAGCGCCCGCTCTCCGCCCGAGAGCAGGGATAGGTGCTGGGCTTTCTTGCCGGGCGGTTGCGCAATAACTTCGATTCCGGTCTCCAGGAGGTCTTCCGGGTCGGTAAGCATAAGGCGTGTGGAGCCGCCACCGAAGAGGCGGTTGAACAGGCGGTCAAACTCTACGGAAACGGCTTCGAAGGTCTCCATGAAGATGCCGCGGGTGGAATCGTCGATCTCTTTGATGGTAACCAGCAGGGATTCGCGGGCTTTCTCAAGATCTTCGCGCTGAACGGCGAGGAAGTCGTGGCGCTCGGAAAGCCGCTCGTACTCTTCGACTGCGCCCGTGTTCACCTGGCCCATCGCGCGGATCTCGCGCCGGACCCTGGCGACTTCGTTCACTGTCGCGCGCTCGGGGTCCTCCACATCCTTGCGAGCGAGAGCCTCTTCCTGCGTGATTCCATATTCGTCGAGGAGGCGCTGTACGGCCTGAGCGAGTCGAACTTCCAGGCGGGCGATCATCAGCTCGGCGACGTGCAGCTCCTGGATGGTGCGGGCCCGCGTATGGGTTATCTCTTTGATGGCGCCGTTCTTCTCGAAGCTGTCGGAGCGGATTTCGGTCAGACGTTGGTTCACGGTCGCCAGGTTGCCGGCGCATTGATCGAGGTGATCCTGCGCTTCCCGCAGTTTGCGCTGCAGGTCGCGGCGTAAATCGACCGATTCCGCGAACCGCGTCCCGGCCAACTCGCGCAGAGTTTGCTTTGCTGCGCGTTGGCTCTCAGATTCCGCGAGAGACACCTTCAGGACGTCGACGGAGCGGGCGAGGGCGGACCGTTTTTCGGCAAGCCGGCCGGATTCCACTTCCAGGGCGACCGACTGCTTACGGGCTTCATCCCGCTGGATAGTCAACACGCGGGCCTCCTCCCGCGCCGCGGCGATGGCGGAATCCTCATTCTCTTCTGCCCGGGCGGCGATTTCAGATTCCCAGCGCGTGATTTCCTTATGCAGGGAGTCGAGCGCTTCGATGAGACGGGCGGCCTGAGCGTCACGGTCGGCGTGAAGCGCGGTCAGACGGCCTACGTCGCGCCGCGCGGCGGCCGATTCACTTTCGAGCGCCGCGAGGGCCGACGATGCCTCGGATTCGGCGGCGGCGATACCACGGAGCTGCCGGTCGAAGTCGGCGATCTCATCGCCTATGCCTTCAGTTTCACTGGCAACTTTGTTTACGTCGCCGAGAAGTTTCGGGATTTCGGCCTGGAGGTCGTCTATCTCGCCTTTGCGGCCGACGAGGTGGGAGCCCTTGCCCTGGAGGGAGCCGCCGGTGAGCGCTCCGCCCGGAGCAAGCAGCTCGCCTTGCAGGGTGACGATGCGGCTCCAACCCTGTAGCTTCCGGCTCGCCGCGATGGCGGAATCCATGTCTTCGGCGAGGACGACGCGGCCGAGCAGCAGGTCGAGCACGGCACGGAATCGGGGCTCAATCTTCACGAGGTCCGCGCCCGTACCTTCGATCCCTTTGATTCCTTGAAGGGAGGCAGCGGTGCCCGGTGGGGCAGGGCGGAGCAGCGGGAGCGCGAGGAATGTCGCGCGGCCCGCGCGACTTGTCTTGAGCCATTCGATTCCGGCTTTCGCCTGCTCTTCCGTTTCGCAGACGATGTCCTGCAGGCTGCCTCCGAGGGCAACTTCCACAGCGACGCGCAACCGCTCGGGGACGGTGAGGAGGTCGACTGCCGGGGCGTAAAAGCCCTTCAGCCCGCCATCCTTCTGCGCTTTGAGGACCGCTCGAACTCCCTGATAGAACCCTTCCCCGGATTCCTGGAGCTCGGTCAGCGTGGCGAGACGACTGGAGCGCTCAGCAAGCAGACGCCGGGCGGAGTCGAGCGAGGTGCGAAGCCGGGCTTCTCTGTCCCTGGCCTGATTGGCTTGATTCTGGAGACCCGCTTTTTGATTGGACAGATCGGACAGATCGGACCGATAGGAATTTGCTTCGGATTCAGTTGCAGCCTGTCGACCAGTGGCTTCCTTAAGCTGCGCGGTAAGGGTTTCGGCTTCGGTGGAAAGGGCACTTAAACGCTCCTGAGTTTCAGTAGAACGTTGGCGAGCAGCTTGCAGCGCGGACTCTCTTTGGGCGCTTTGTTGGGCTAGTTGGAGGAGGACGGCCTGTCGGTCTTCGGAGCGGCGGGTGGATTCCGCTACTGCTTTCTCGAGCTCGGCCAGGCGTGCTCGCGCGGCGGAAAGGGATTCCTTGCGGGCTCGCTCGTCTGATTCAGCCTTCTCCAGCGCTTTGGACTGCGATTCCAGCTCCTTCGTTAACTGGGTGATTCGAACGCCAAGGCCGCGGAGTTCTTCATCGAGCTGGTCGGCGGACTGTTCGGCGGTGTGTCCCCGCTCGGAAACTAGTTGGAGCTGGTTTTCGGTTCGCTCGGCATTGGTTACGGCGCTCTGGTGGAGGTGGCGGGCGGATTCCGCCTCTTGCTCTGCAAGGGCCAGTTTTTCTCCGAGGGCGTCGGCCTGGCGCTCCAGGATGGCCAGCTCGGCGTCGAATTTGAGGATCGCTTGCTGGTCGAGATCGCGTTCCTGTCGAGCGGCGTAGAGCTCGTAGTCGGCGCGCTGGACTTCGGAAACGAGAAGGTCCACCTCGATCTGTTGGAGGCGGGCGGTCAGCTCCAGGTAGCGGCGGGCGGTTTCGGCCTGCTCGCGCATCGGCTCGCGCTGTTGATCCAGCTCAAAGATGATGTCACGGACACGGTCCAGGTTTCCCTCAGCGTTCTCCAGCTTGCGGACGGCTTCGCGCTTCTTGACTCGGTACTTCTTGATTCCGGCGGCTTCCTCGAACAGTTCCCGACGATCCTCCGGGCGGGCGGAGAGGACGGCGTCGATCTCGCTCTGGCTGACGAAGGAGTAGGCGCCCTTGCCGAGGCCCGTGTCCAGGAACAGCTCGATGATGTCCTTGAGTCGGCAGGGAGCGCCATTGAGAAGGTAGTTGCTTTCGCCAGAGCGATAGATTCGGCGGGTGACGGTGACTTCGGCGAAGTCGATGGGAAGCGCGTGCGTGGAGTTGTCAATCGTGAGGGTGACGGAGGCCATTCCTAGCGGCTTCCGCTTGGCGGTGCCCGCGAAGATGACGTCTCGGCTTTCGCTGCCTCTTATGAGGCGTGGATTCTGCTCGCCCAGCACCCAGAGGATGGCATCGGCGATGTTGGACTTGCCGCTGCCGTTCGGCCCAACCACCGCCGTCAATCCCTCGCCGATATCGATCTCCGTCTTCTCGGCAAAGGTCTTGAATCCAACGAGTTGTAGCTTTTTGAAGAACAAACGCGGAATCGTTCCTGGAGAGTAGGAATCCGTCGAGGGGTCGAGCGTTATTCTACCATCTGGGGGCGACGACCGACGACGGACGACGGATGACGGCCGGCCCAATGCAACCGTAGATGACGCAGATTCACGCAAATTCCGGATTCCGCAGGGATGGGAAATCCCGCGCTGGCACTACGAAGCCCGCCGTCGCGGACTGGGTGCCTTCCCGGCGCGACTGGTTTTCAAAGTGCTGATGACGCTGCCTCGCTCGCTTCGAGCATTTTGAGGCATCGTCCGATCCTTCGGCAGGCTCAGGACAAGCACGATCGTGTCTCGCGCGCGGATTCTGGAAGGCGATCTCTAGGGGACGATGGTTGCATGCTTCCCTGCGGCGTCTCTCTTAACGGTCGATCGTTTGCTGCAGGCTCACCGGGTACCGCTCTCCCTGCACCGTGATCCTAGAAGCCGCGTCATCGATCTCCCGAAGATCGTCCGCCGTCAGCTCGACCGATGCCGCCGCGACGTTCTCTTGCAAGCGATGGGGCTTGGTGGTGCCCGGGATCGGGACGAACCAGGGCTTATGGGCGAGTATCCAGGCCAGGGCGATTTGAGCGGACGTCGCGTTCTGCCGCTCCGCGATCCTGCCGAGCGAGTCAACCAGGGCCCGGTTCGCTTTGATCGCCTCGGGCTCGAAGCGTGGGATGCGGCTCCGAAGGTCGGCGTCGTCGAACGTGGTGCTCTCGTCGATCTTGCCCGTCAGGAAGCCCTTTCCCAGCGGGCTGTAGGGCACGAAGCCGATTCCGAGCTCTTCGAGGGTTGGGATGATCTCCGCTTCCGGTTCTCTCCACCAGAGAGAATACTCGCTCTGGAGGGCAGCGACCGGCTGGACGGCGTGGGCGCGGCGGATGTTCTTCACTCCCGCTTCCGACAGGCCGAAGTGCCGGACCTTGCCTTGCTGGATGAGTTCCTTTACCGCGCCCGCTACGTCTTCGATCGGCACTTCGGGATCGACGCGGTGCTGGTAGAAGAGGTCGATGGTCTCGGTGTTCAGCCGTTTGAGGGATGCTTCCGCGACCTCTTTGATGTGCTCCGGCCGGCTGTCGAGGCCGACCGATTTTCCATTCTCGATTCGCCACCCGAACTTGGTTCCGATCACTACCTGCTCCCGGATAGGAGACAGCGCTTCGCCCACCAACTCCTCGTTTGCGAAGGGTCCATAGACTTCGGCGGTGTCGAAAAACGTGACGCCGAGGTCGGCGGCCGAGTGGATCACCGATAGCATCTCCTGCCGGTCCTTGGGCGGACCGAAGGTGAAGGTCATTCCCATACAGCCGAGGCCGATCGCCGAGACCTCTAGGCCGCCGCTGCCGAGTATTCGTTTCTGCATCTGACTCTCCTTTAGTTCAGGCGTCGGTCTCGGCCGTCCCTCGGGCTGAAGGCCAAAACCGGCGTCAGTATAAGAGGCGATTCATGTCGGCGGTGGAGCGGGCCTGGGAGAGGTTGGTGAAGGCGCCTTGTTGGGCGATTTGTTCGGTGGCTTCGAGGAAGGCGGTGTAGGCGGCGCGGGCGAGGGCGCCGCCGGTGCTTATGCGGCGGACGCCAAGCTCGGCGAGGCGGGCCACGGTCGTGAAGTCGCTGCCGACCAGGACGTTCACGGGTTTTGGGGCGACGGCCTGGATTACGGCGCGGATCTCCGATTCTTCGCGGATTCCGGGGGCATAGAGGCAGTCGGCGCCAGCGTCGGAGTAAGCGGTCAGGCGGCGGATGGTTTCGTCGAGGTCGGGCCGTCCGGCGATGAAGCCTTCGGAGCGGCCGGTGAGGAGGACGCGCGTACCGGATTCGTCGATAGCGCGGCGGGCGGCCTGAATCCTCTCGACGGCCAGGGTGAAGTCGAAGAGGGGATTCGCGGGTTCGTGGGTGGAGTCTTCGATGGAGAGGCCGGCGATTCCGGTGGCGGCGGCCTGGGCCACGTTGGAAGCGACGTCCTCGGGCTCGATGGCGAATCCGTCCTGAAAATCGGCGTTGACCGGGACCTCCACTCCGCTTGCGATGGCGCGGAGGTGGTCCAGCATCTGCGCAAGGGTCACGCCGTAGTCCGGCTTTCCGACCGACCAGGCGAATCCGGCGCTGGTGGTGGCAACCGCAGGGAATCCGAGCCCCACCAGCATCCGCGCGCTGCCCAGGTCCCACGGATTCGGCATCACGAAGCACCCGGATTCGTGCAGGCGGTGAAAGGTCTCTACCGTCGAGTTACTCACGCCATGAGGATACCCCGTGTGTCCGTGAAGACGGACACTCGGCCGCGGGCCACCGAGGGAGGAATTCATTCCGTTAGTTTCGTGGTCCCGTGCCGAAACGTGGGGTTATGCGAGCGCGCGGGGTGCCCGTCGGAATGGAATTCCTCGGCTGGGTGGCCTGCGGCCGAGTGTCGATCTTCATCGACACGGGAATCTAGGGATTCGCGGATTCTTCTTTCTTTTTGACTGCGATGCGGCTGGGTCTTTTGGGGGATGGAGACTTCCCGTCGGGTTCGGCGGCTTTTTTGGATTCGGCGGTCTTGCGGGCGCGTTCTAGTTCTTGCTGTTTTTGCTGTTCGGCGCGGGCCTGGAGGAAGGAGACCATTTGCTCTTCGATGCTCTCGGGCTCGTTGCTGGAGGCCTGGCGGGCGCGGGTCTCGGCCCATCCGCGGAGGTAGGCGATTTTCTCCCGCATGGTCATTGATAGGGGGACCGACGATCGGACGGCTTTGAGGATGTGATCGGTGGTTAGGTCGCCGCCCATGTCGAATGCGTTGAAGAGGGATTCGATGACGGCCTGCTCGATCTCCGCGCCGGAGTAGCCGGGGGTGGCCTCCGCGAGCGCTTCCACATCGAACTTGGCGGGGTCGCGCTTGCGCTTGCGAATGTGGATGGCGAAGATGTCCTTCCGCTCGTCTTTGGAGGGGAGGTCGATGAAGAAAATCTCGTCGAACCGGCCCTTTCGGAGGAGCTCGGGCGGGAGAGCTTCGACCTGGTTGGCGGTTGCGACGACGAAGACGGGGACGGTCTTCTCCTGCAGCCAGGTGAGGAAGGTGCTGAAGACGCGGGCGGTGGTGCCGCCGTCGGTGGAGCCGGAGCTTTGGGTGCCGGATAGTCCCTTCTCCAGCTCGTCCAGCCAGAGCACGCAAGGGGCGACGGATTCCGCGACTCGAATTGCTTTGCGCATGTTCTCTTCGGAGGCGCCGACGATTCCGGCGAAGATCTTGCCGATGTCTAGCCGGAGAAGTGGGAGCCTCCAGAGCGCGCCGATGGCTTTCGCGGAGAGGGACTTGCCGCAGCCCTGTACGCCGAGGAGGAGGACTCCGCGGGGCTCGGGGAGGCCGAAGTCGCGGGCTTTGTCGGTGAAGGACTGCGTGCGCTTCTCCATCCACTCCTTGAGGACGTCCAGGCCGCCGATGTCTTTGAACGCTTCGTTCTGCGGGTAGTACTCCAGGATTCCGGACTTGCGGATGATCTGCTCTTTCTCGGAGAGGATCACGTCCACGTCGAAGGTGCGTTTCTCGACGAGCGACTTGGCGAAGACGTTTTCGGTCTCCATGGCTGTGAGGCCCTGGGCGGCTTTCAGGACGTGCTCGCGCTCAGCAGGCTCCAGGTCGGTGTCCACGCCCGGGGTGTCTTTCACGGAGCGGATGATGTCGTCCAGAAGGCGGCCGAGGTCCTCGTAGCTCGGGAGGCCGTAGTCTACGACCGTGATCTCTTTCTCCAGCTCAGGGGGCAGTTTGAGCACAGGGGAGAGGATGATCAAGTTCTTAAAGCTGTTCTTGAGAGCCAGGGTGAGGTCACGGAGACGGCGCGTAACGTTGAAGTCGCTGATGAACGAGTGGAAGTCCTTGAGCAGGTAGATGGCCTGGTCGGGCGAGTTGATGACGTGGGCGAGGGCGGCGAGGGGGTCGCGGGTGGTGTTGTCCCGCTGGCCGGTGGAGGTGCCGAATCCCTGTGTAACCGTCCAGATGTGGAGCTTTTTGCCGCGCTCACGGGAGATGGTTCGCAGCGCGTCTTCAACGCGGCGCTCCTCCCAGGAGACGACGTAGACAAGTGGGTAACGGGCGCGGATGAGGGTCTCTAGCTGGGTGTCGACTCGGCTGGGCATTTTTCAGGGTCCAGGGTTCAGGGTCCAGGGTACAGGGAAGGTTTCCCTTATATCCTATACCCCATAGAAGATTCCTTCCACCTCAGAATCGCCGAAAGCGTTGGCGGGGCCGTCCCAGGCGAGCTTTCCGTCTTTGAGGGCGACTATGCGGGTGCAGTGTTTGCGGGCCTGGCGGACGTCGTGGAGGGTTAGGATGAGGGTTGCGGCGCGGTCATCGGCCAGGCGGACCAGCAGAGTGAGAATCTCGTCGGCGGTCCGGAGGTCGAGGTTGGCGGTGGGCTCGTCGCCGAGGAGGAGCTGAGGCTCCTGCACGAGAGCGCGCGCGATTCCGACGCGCTGCTTCTGGCCGCCGGAGAGACTTCGTACTAATCTTTCCTCGTACTCCGCTAGCCCGACTTCTTCCAGCGCATTGCGGGTACGAGCGAGGTCTTCCGGCGGGAAGAGGCGGAGGAGGCTGGGGAGTGTACCGGTATAGCCCAGGCGGCCAACAAGGACGTTGGTTAAGACTGGCAGCCGCTCGATGAGCGCGAATTCCTGGAAGATCATGCCGATTCGGCGGCGGAGGCGCATGCGCGCGGATTCCGGCATGGTGGAGACGTTCTCGCCAAGCGTGTGGACCTCGCCTTCGGTTGGGGTGATGAGGCCGTTGAGGAGGCGCAGGAGGGTGGATTTGCCAGCGCCGGATGGGCCGATGAGGCCGACACGCTCACCGGGATTGATAGCCAGGTTGATGTCGAGCAGCGCCGCTTTATCGGGGGTGTAGCGGTGGGTGACGCGGCGGAGCTCGACGACGGGTTCCAGGCTACTTCTTCTTTTTGTCGAAGACGGTTAGGTCGAGATCGAGAATACGAGCGGTCTCGCGGATGGAATCGAACATCTTATCGTCCGCGGGCTCGATTCGGTCGTGCGGAATCTTTTTGAGGGCGGCCTGTCCTTCGGGGTCCGTATTCATCGCGAGGAAGGCCTGCTTGAGCTTCTCGATCTGATCCGGCGGTAGGTTGCCCCGCCCGACGTAGATTCCATTGGGGAGCTCCTCCGTCTCGGCAATCACCCGCAGCAGTTTCTTCTTCTCCGGTGCGTTTCGATACGTGACATCGAAGACGTTTTCATAGGCGGCTCCGGCGTCGGCCCGGCGGTTTTCTACAGCGGTAACCACGACATTCGCATCGCCTGCATGGTAGGAGCGTTTCAGCTTGATTCCGCGCTTGTCCAGCAGTCCCTTTGGCAAGAGATAACCGGTCGTGGAGGCGGGGTCTCCGAAGGCGAACGTCTTTCCGTTAAGATCCTCCAGGCCCTTGATCGGGCTGTCTGCGCGGACGAAGATGATTCCGCGGTACATCAGGCTCCCGCTGATCACCGGCATGGCGAGCGGGTGGAGCTTCGTCATGCTGCTGGCGAGGGCGTAGGAGAAGGGCGACAGGTAGGCGACATCCACCTTGTAGGATTGCAGCGCCGCTGCCACGCCGCTGTAATCCGCTACCTGGATGTAGGTCCCGCTCTTGAGGCCGAGCTTTTTGGCCAGGAACTGCGCCATTGGCGTGTAGCCCTCTCTCAACTGCTCCGCCGCCTCGTAGGGGACGATGGTCAGACGCAGCGGGTCCTTGATAGGTTCGGTGGGAATCCCGCCGTTTGCTGACGGATACGTGCGTTTAGGCCCGCATCCGCACGTAATGCAAAGGGTGAATATTGCTATAACGGCGAGTAGATTCCGCAACCTCGTGATCTTCCCTTCCGAAATGACCGGTTGGGCGCATTATATCACCTCCCGTGTCACCGTCAATATACGTCCTTCCGAATCCGAGAACAGGAGTCATTCGCGCCACATGGAACCGACGGAATCATGTCCCTCCGATTCATTGCCGCATGGATCCTACTTTTCTGTGTGTTCGCCGCGGTGATTACTCAGAATCAGCCGCCATCCCAGCGAGTAACCATCGCAGTGTCGAGTGAGCCTGGAGGCGGTGCTGGAACGATTATCACCGGCCGCCCCGACAGAAGCTCAGGGAAAGTATCCGTAAGTTGCAGGGTGAATAAGCAGATACCCTATGTCAAGCTGTCCCCGATCCCGGGGGTTCCGTTCGGGCCGATGTGCTTATGGCTGTGCTGCCCAGGCAGCGTTTGTTTCCGTTTCACGGGATTTCGAGGCGGAGAGTCACCCGGTCGCCTTCCTCGAGATTCTCTGCTGTTCTGACACTCGCCTTGATGGGCACGATGTAGCCGCCATCTTTGGGGAACAGGGAGGTCTTCCATTCGCTTTTGCCGATTTGAAGATTTGCCGGAATCATTCCCCAGCCGTAAGTCACGAATCCGGATAGGGCTTTAAGCTCGCTGCAGTGCTTCTCCGGAACGGTAACGAAATGGTGGGGGGCGGGGCCTTTCCAGTACCAGATTCTGCCTTTGAACTCGATGTTCATTGGTGCAGTATATCCAATCGTCGCCTATGATAAAATGGGTCGGGGAGGGAAGTAATGACTACGAAAGCTACGGCGCTGCTGGATGAGGTGCTCGCGCTGCCGGATGTGCAGCGGGCGGAATTTGCGGAAAAGGTGCTGCACAGCCTGGATCAGCCGGATCCGCGTATCGATGCGCTCTGGGCGGAGGAGGCGCGCGTGCGAATCGCCGCCTTTGAGTCGGGAGAGATGCAAGAAGTGTCGGAAGAGGAGTTTTTCTCGGATTCCGACGCCCGGTGAGAATTCGGTACGGGGTTGCAGCGCGCAAGGAACTTCGGGATGCCGTTCGCTGGTACAACGCGCAGCGGCGCGACCTTGGCGAGGAGCTTAGAACCGAGGTACGGGCCGCCATTCAGCGAATCAAGAAGCATCCTCTGGGTTGGCAGGTGATCGACGGAGACATCCGAAGGTGCCAGACCCATCGCTTCCCCTATGGCGTGATCTACCAGGTGCGCGACCGTGAAGTGCTTATTATCGCAGTAGCTCACCTCCATCGCGAGCCTTCTTACTGGCGGGATCGGCTGGAGTGATTGACTGGATGGGTGTGTGGGTGTGGGGGGATCACCCACACACCCACACAATGTTTAGCGGCGGGGGCGGAAGCAGGCTTTCGGGACTTCGTCAAACTTAAGGTGCGGACGGCACGAGGAGAACCGTAAGGTGCTCTGATTTTTGAAGCTCGTTTTCTACCTGCGCGAGCGTTTCGTAGTATTCGTACCTCTTGGGAGGTTGGGCGCTCGGCCGGACCGGGACGTACCACCACTCCTGGTCCTGGCGGACTCCGGCCGGGACGACCTCGAGGGTCACCCCGCCTGGATGGCGGCTTTTCAGCAGCTTGCGGACGGCTGCAATGACCGTCTTCCGGTCGGCCACGGTTTGATTATTGCTCGAGTTCATTTCGACTTTCACCACAGTTCTTGCTGTACAGCCGCCGCGTCCCGAATGCTATCACGTGCTATCAGTTCATCGACAGGCACGTGCGGCCTGTAATCTGCGTCCTCTCGGAATAGGCGCAAAGTCTTAATCAGCGTGGAAACAGTATCTTTCTTGGCCTGCGGAATTGTCAAGTTATTCTGAACGTAAACAGGGACCTTCTCATGCGTTGGATTCTTCCATCCATAGGAGAAGGTGGTGAGCTTCTTTGTGATTTCGCTCGTTGCGGCGCAATAGGCGGAGTAATAGGCGCGACTGGCGCAGCCCCGGTAATCGCCTTCGCGAAGCAGGATCTCCGCGCCCCGTAATGCTCCCTCACTCATATCACGCCAGTTGGCCAAAGAATCCTCGCCCCACGAATGTCACCGGTAATTATACGCTGCTTGCCACCGGGAGGCGGAATCGGAAGTCGACCAGGTCGTCTGCGCCAGCCATGTCGCCAGCGCGCATTCATCGTGCCTTTGGGACAGACTGAGGGCGGAAGTGGTGGGAGCATAAGACGCGTGGGTGTGTAGGTGATCACCCACACACCCACACAGTATTTACCGGCGGGGGCGGAATCTAGCCTTCGGGACTTCGTCTTCTTGCTTTTCCGGGGCGGGGGCGGGGGCGGGCTCGTCGCGGCGCTCGGGGGCCTCGGAGGTTTGGGCTGGGGCTCCACGGAATCCGCGGTCCGGGTCACGGCCGAAGCGACGGTCGCCGCCGGGAGGGCCGCCGCGGTCGCCGCCGGGGGGCCCTCCGCGATCTCGGTCGCCGCCGCCGCGGTAGCCGCCACGGTCACGGTCTCTGGGTCCGCCGAATCCGCCGCCGCCGCGTGGGCCGCGATCTTCGCGCTGCGCTCGGTGGAGGGCCGGGTCGAAGGGCTCATCGAGTTTGATGGCGGAGAGGTTGATTCGACCTTGCGGGTCGACTTCTACGACGCGGACGTCGATCTCGTCGCCGACTTTGACTGCATCATCCGGCCGGCGAATCGGCTCCTCGGATAGCAGCGAAGTGTGGACCAACCCCTCTTTGCCGGGTAGGAACTCCACGAAAGCGCCCATGCCCATGAGGCGGGTGACTTTGCCCTTGAAGCGGGTGCCGACTTCCACCTCTTGCGTTATTCCGCGGATCATGTTGGCCGCAATCTCGCCGCCCTCGCCGCTGCGCGCGGCGATGTAGATGGTGCCGTCCTGCTCGATGCTCACCTGCGCGCCGCTCTCGGCCTCGATCGCTTTGATCATCTTGCCGCCGGGACCGATGACTGCGCCGATCTTCTCCGGGTTGATCTGGAGAGAGAAGATGCGCGGCGCGTACTGGCTCATCTCGCTTCTGGGCTCGGGAATGGCCTTGAGCATCTCGGCGAGGATGTGGGCGCGGCCGGTCTTGGCTTGCGCGAACGTGTCTTTGATCATCTCCGCCGTCAGCCCGCGGATTTTGGTGTCGAGCTGGATTGCGGTGATTCCGTTGGCGGTGCCGGCGACCTTGAAGTCCATGTCGCCCGAGAAGTCCTCCATGCCCTGAATGTCGGAGAGGACCACGTACTTGTCGTCCTGCGCCATCAGCCCCATGGCGATTCCGCTCACCGGCGCTTTGAGGGGCACGCCGGCATCCATCAGGGCAAGCACCGATCCACAGGTTGCGCCCATAGAGGTGGAGCCGTTGGATTCGAGCACTTCGGAGGTCAGCAGCATGGTGTACGGGAATATGTCTTTGGTGGGGATGACTGAGAGGACCGCGCGCTCGGCCAGCGCTCCGTGGCCGATCTCCCGGCGTCCAGGTCCTCGCAGGGGCTTTGCCTCCCCTACGGAATAGGGCGGGAAGTTATAGAAGTGCATGTAACGCTTTTCGAAGTCCCCTTCCAGTCCGTCGACGGTTTGAGAGTCTTCGGTCGAACCGAGGACCACGGCGGTTAGTACCTGGGTTTGGCCTCGGTTGAAGAGGCCAGATCCATGGACCCTCGGAAGTAGACCGACTTCGCATGAGATCTGGCGAATGTCTTCGGGTCCGCGGCCGTCCGGACGTTTGCGCTCTTCGAGGATCAGGGCCTTGACTTTCTCTTTGATCACCTTCTCGACTGCTTCGCCCAGGTCGGATTCTAGCTCGGGAAAGTCGGGGAGGAGCCGGGCGACGATGTCGTCCTTAAGTTCGGTCAGTCCGGTTTCGCGCGCCGCTTTGTCCGGATTCTGGATCGCGGCGCGGATTCCGTCACCTTCTTTCGCCCTCACCACTTCCATGACGTTGTCGTCCGGCTTGTGGAGGGAGACGACACGCTTCGCTTTGTTGACCTTCTCGGCGAGCTGGCGTTGCAGGGCGATCTGCTCCTTGATGGCGGCGTGCGCGAATTCGATGGCGGCGATAACGTCCTCTTCGCTCACCTCGTTGGCGCCGGCTTCGAGCATGTTTACCACGTCATCGGTACCCGCGACGATGAGGTCGAGGTCGGACTGATCGATCTCTTCCCACGAAGGGTTAATGGCGAATGACCCGTTCACCCGGCCCACGCGAACGCAGCCGATCGGGCCGTTCCAGGGGATGTCGGAGACGCTGAGGGCGGCGGAGGCGGCGACTACGGCGAGGACGTCGGGGAGATAGTCATGCTCTACGGAGAGTGGGGTGCAGATCACTTGAACATCGTTGCGCAATCCATAGGGGAAGAGCGGTCGTACGGGTCTATCGATGAGGCGGCTTGTAAGTATGGCCTTTTCCGTCGGCCTGCCGCCGCGCTTCACAAACCCGCCGGGAATCTTCCCAACGGCGTATTTCCGCTCTTCGTAATCACACGTTAGCGGAAAGAAGTCGAGTCCTGCGCGGACTGTCTGGGCCATCGTGGCCGCGCCGAGCAGGACGGTATCTCCCATTTGCAGCCAGCACGCTCCACCGGCCTGCTTGGCGAGCTTGCCCGTTTCAAGGCGCAAGGACTTCCCGCCAAACGTACCTTCAACTGTTTGTATCAACACGATTCTCCTAAAAATGAGTAGGGTGTAGGGTGTAGGGTGTAGGGTGTAGGGTCGCCCGATTGGGGGGACCCTACACCCTACACCCTATTCCCTACACCCTGTTTTCCTAAAGCTTTGACCGGATGCCGAGTTTCGCAACGAGAGCGCGGTAACGCGTAATATCCTTCTCAGCGAGGTAGTTCAGCATGCGGCGGCGGCGGCCGACCATCATCATCAGGCCGCGCCGGGAATGGTGGTCTTGCTTGTGCGTCTTGAGATGCTCGGTCAACTGGTTGATGCGCGCGGTGAGCAGCGCGACCTGCACCTCAGGCGACCCGGTATCGGTAACGTGGGTCTTGTGCTCCTCGATGACCGAGGTTTTCCGTTCACGTACTAACGGCACTTAGAGCTCCTCCTTGCTCTTCTCATCCATTCAGTAGACGGGCAAGTATACCTGCGGATGCGGTACGTGTCAACGCCCGCTCAGCCTCGAAAGGATGACGGATTCGTGCTGCGTGCTGCGTGTGAAGTGAGAACCGTCGTCTGTCGTAGGTGATCCATAATTTAGATGATGACGGCATGGCGAACAAATGCGGAACTATTGAGGAGGATTGCGAATCTGTTTAGGTGAGACTGCCGAGGAGAGGCGAAGATGAGAACCATGTGGGTCGTGGCCCTTTTGATGGTGGCTTGTGCGGGTGCGGCGATTCCGCAGAAGAACCGGGCGATGAGCGCGCGGACGAATCAGCGCCCTTCCCTCGGCGAAGCGATGGAGCGGGTATACGCAGGAGAGATCGAATCGGTGCTCGCCGATCCGCCCGCGAGTCTCGAGGAGATTCAGCGCGTGGCCCTTTCATGGCGCTTCCTCTACGATGACGCTCCCCAAAGACGCCGAACTAAAAAACGGATGGCCGCACTCGATTCCGGCCCACTCACTATCACTATCGACAAACATACAGCGAATGATAGTCGCGCGACGGCAATGGTAACGAAGAAGTTCGACGGGACGTTCCATCGCCGATGGAATAAGCCAAGCCGCGTGCGCAGCACGGCGACGTTCCGGCATACCTGGATGAACGACGGCTCGCGGTGGCTTCTTATGACCATCGAGCCGATTCGGGCAAGCATGACGGTGGACGGCAAAGCCTTTACGCCCGAGAAGAAGGTCTGGAATCCAAATAATTCGTTCCGAGCTCCGACGCCCTTCGACCCGAGCGGCCGCGAACCCGGCCTGCCCTGATCACCGCAGTGTTCCGTCCCGCCTGTTCCGGGATGGGTGTCCACCTGTGTCGTTCATCTAATGCCGTGTTGTGCCGTTCCGGAAGCTGTCGAAGAGGAAACCGTCATGCTGAGACAGTTCTATCGTCGAAGCGTCCGATTTCGTTATTTGACATCGGCATCGGGTTTGCGATATACTGGGCCACGAATGAACTGAAGAGCTGGCGAACGGCTCGGGATTAGTATGTAATGAGCTTGAATTCCAACCGTCGCCGTCGTGAGCGTATGAGTTAACTGCCCACGACGAGCGCCGGTAAACAGTATTGGTTTATGAACCGGCTGTGGGCAGCCTCCATCGGGCTTGCTTGCGGCCGCTTTCGATTCTATTCCGTCGATGAATGAAGCCGCAGGCTGTGAGCCTGGGGCTTTTTGCATTTCAGGCGTTCAGGCGTTCAGGTGTTCAGGTGTTCAGGATGAATAACGAGAACATAAGCGTGGGGATTGTGGGGGCGTCGGGGTATGGGGGTGGGGAGCTGCTGCGGTGGCTTTCGCTTCATCCGCATGCCCGGGTTGGAGTGGCGACTTCCAATACCTATGCGGGACGGCCGGTCTCGGCTAGTTTTCCCGGGTTGGCGGGGATTGTGGACCTGGAGTTTGGGGCGGATTCCGGAATTGAGGACGTTTCCAAGTGCCAGGTGGTGTTTTTGGCGCGGGATAATGGGGTGGCAATGGGGCTCGCGCCGGAATTGGTGGCGGCTGGGTGCAAGGTGATAGACCTGAGCGCGGACTTTCGATTCCGGGATGCGGCGGATTACCAATCTTGGTACAACACGGCGCACAAGTCGCCGGAGTTGACGAAGACCGCGGCGTACGGTTTGCCGGAGCTGCACTTCGAGGAGATTAGGAAGGCGTCGGTCGTGGGGAATCCGGGGTGCTATACGACGACTTCCATTCTGGCGCTGGCGCCGCTGGTCGCGCAGAAGTTGATCGACCACACGACCATTATCATCGACGGCAAGTCGGGGGTTTCGGGTGCCGGGAGAAGTAAGTTCGGGCTGGACTATCACTTTTCGGAGGCGAACGAGAGCGTTTCCGCCTATAAGATCGCTGGGACGCACCGGCACACGGGGGAGATCGAGCAGGAGCTGGGGCTGCTCGCGGGCGAGAAGGTAACCGTGTCCTTCACGCCCCACCTGATTCCGATGACGCGCGGAATCCTCTGCACTTGCTATGCGAAGCTAACGGATTCCGTTACTGCCGATGAGCTGCGGACCAGATTCCGCGAATTCTATCGCGATGCCCCATTCGTCCAGGTGATAGACGGACTACCCGCGAGCAAGCATACGCTCGGGACCAACATGTGCCACATCGGTATCGCGGTGGATTCCCGGACCAATAGGGTAACAGTGGTCTCCGCGACGGATAATTTGGGGAAGGGGATGGTCGGACAGGCGATTCAGAATATGAACCTGATGTTCGGATTCGATGAGACTGCGGGGCTTCGGATTCCGGGAATCTGGCCGTGAATTCGACGACCGACGACCGACGACCGACGGCCCTGAGAATTCTGTCCGTCATCCGCCGTCCGCCGTCGGCTTAGTCATCATGTCATTGCTCGGACGGATTGTTAAGCGGGTGATGATTGCGCCGCGGGTGAAGAAGCTGACGTGGGAGCAGTTGTGTTCGGGGGCGGCGGCTACTCGGGAGCGGTTTGAGGCGTTGATTGCGGATGAGACGGAGGAATCGGCGTCGGTAGCAGCACGAGGGGCGATGAGTGTGAAGGATACGCTGGTCCACCTGGCTGTTGCTAATCGGGCAATTGCTGGTCGGCTGGATGCGCTGCGGACGGGGCGGACCTTGAACGGGGAGATTCCGGATCTGTTTCCGGGGTCGGACGGGAGGTCACTTGAAGATGTCCGTGGCGAGTTTTCGGAATCGTGGCGGGTGCTGGAAAATTCCGCTTCACGTAAGGTGACGAGCTCTGATATGACGCCGCATCCATTCTTTGGGCCGATGTCTGCGGCGGAGTGGGTGGCGCTGATAGCGGTGCACCACGAGTATCACATTCGGCGCGTGGATCGGGTGAAGCAGTCGGAGGAGTATCGGAGGGTACGTGGGGCAGGGTGGTGAGTCTGGATTAGGATAAGGATTAGGATTAGGATAAAGATAATTAAGGTGATCTGCGCGAGGGCGCGCTTTGGGATCAAGGAGGAAAGCAGGATGTCTATGGTAGGCCGTATGGTGGCGAAGACGGTGCTGGGGGCGCGGGCGAACAAGCTTTCCTGGCCCTATCTCTGGCAGTCGGTCGTGACGGCGCGGAACGAGTTCATTCGCCTGTCGATGGACGAATCCGAGGATACCGCCGCTGTCCGTCACAAGGACCAGAGCATCGTGCAGATGTTTGTTCATCTCGCGATGGAGATGCGGGTGGCCGCGGAGCGGCTTGATTCGATCCGTGCCGGGAAGCCGAAACAGGACCCGATGCCGGACGAATTCGGACAAGGCACGCGGCTGACGCTCATGGATGCCCGGCTCGAGTACATGACCTGCTGGAAAGAGCTGGAGGCGGCCGCAGAGAAGCCAATCACCAGCGATGCGACCACTCAGCATTCATACTTTGGCCCGATCACTGCCGGACAACTCGTAGCGCTGGTCGGCTACCGGCACGAGCAAATGGCGAAGCACATCGAGCAGCTCCATAACTCACAGGAATACGCGGTCGCGAAGGCCGCCTTCTGGCGTGTGGCCGGCGCGCGGGACGAAGTGAAGAAGTGAGCGTTAAGCGTTAAGCGTTAAGCGTTAAGCGCCAAGCGTTGAGGGTCGAGTCGTAATCCGTGAGTCTTAACCCTTAACGCTCAATCCTTAATGCCTGGGACTATCGAATGATTACAAAATGGGAAGAGGGGGAGGCCGGGGTTACTTACCCGGAGGGGTTCGCGGCGGCCGCGGTTCGGGCTGGCTTGAAACGGGCAGGAAACGACCTCGTGCTGATAGTGAGCGACCGCGAGGCTTCGGCAGCGGGGACGTTTACGACCAATGTGGTGCAGGCTAGCTGCGTGCGGTGGTCGCGAAAGATCGCGGAATCCGGAAGGGCGATGGCCATCCTTTGTAATGCCGGGAATGCGAATGCTTGCAACGGCGAGCGAGGGGACCGCGACAACCGCCGGATGGCAGAGATGGCCGCGTCTAAACTCGGGGTGGCCGCGGAGATGGTGATGACCGCCTCCACCGGGATCATCGGCCAGCCGCTTCCTCTGGAGAAGGTCGAAGAGGGCATCTCGAAGTTTGCCAACGCGATTGGGCGGTCTGAGGAAGCGGACGTGGAAGTCGCCCGCGCGATGATGACGACGGACACGCGACCGAAGCTGATCGCGGTATCGGTCGGATCGGACGGATGGGACGGATCGGTCCTGATCGGAGGAGTGT
>JBKJZI010000117.1:0-3256 GCA_046715155.1 Chthonomonadales bacterium
CGGGTACGGCGTGTTTGCGGTTGTCTACCTCGGATTCGCGCTTCTGAACGGACTAGCCGCTGCCTGGACGTTGTTCGTGCTTTATGGCGTGTACTACACGCTCACGCAAGGGGTACAGCGGGCGCTGGCTGCCGACTACGCACATCCGGAGCGCCGCGCTACCGAGCTGGGCGCATTTCATATGATCGTTGGTCTACTCGCGCTGCCAGCCAGCGTGATCGCCGGATTCCTTTACACTTACATTTCTCCGTCAGCGCCATTCTTTGTTGGGGCAGGCACCGCAGCTGCATCGAGCTTACTGCTTCGAACGAAGTCGGGAGGAGTTAGGGCCTGACATACTCATCCATGCGGGAACATGCCGGCCCGTATGGTCGTTCTTCTCCCTATAGTAATCGGAAGAAAACTGAATGGAGGAGCTTCAGCGGTGGACCGGCAGATCATAGTTCCGCGCGGACGGGTACGATATTCCGAGTGGATAATGGAGCGGCGGGTGCTTTTTGCCTGCGCGCTAGGGATACTCTGCTTTGTCGTTGGATTCCTTGCGGCGGGCCCGCGGCTGCACGCTGGTAACCGCCTGCCTAAGGCGCCCCCCGGAATTGTTGTTGAGTCGAGCCCTGTAGTTCGGCCATCTGCCACGTCTACGCACACCCTCGCGCCAGACATAAGTGTTGTTCCCATTTCCGGATCGCCGAGCTCAGTCACAGAGGGCAGAAACAGCGCGAATGTCAGCGATAGCACAGATATACCGGCGGAGCGTCCGCCCCGCAAAAAGAAGCGCGTTGTTTTGAAGCCCAAGGTGGAGAGCGCGGAACCGATCGTTGTCTACGAGCCGCCAAAGCCGGGATCGGATGAAGCTGCGGAAGAGTCCTTCCGACGGGAAGTGGTTTGGGACCCGGCGATCAACCCGTAGAAACTCAGGCGTTCGTCGTTCGTTTCAATTCTTGACAAACCCGTAGACCGCCTGTACACTCGCTGAGATGGACAGTACGTCTGTATCAATTTCCGATCATCTTAATGAGCGTTACTAAACCTACCCCCCTGCGACCGACCGCAGCGCCGCGCCGCACGTCGCGAGTCCGAATCGCCGCAGTCTGGTTCGCTCTGCTCATTTGCTCTTTCCTTTTCGGGATGCTCATTCTTTCACCGCTTCTCGGCGTCGTAATGTCCGGTAAGGAGAAGGAAAAAGCACCGCCCCCGCGCCCGGCTCAGACCCGTCCCAATCCCCGATCTTCGTCCGTGATTGCACCTCGAGAACAACCGGGACTTCGTGTGGAGGATAATGGCAGGCGTCGCACGCAGCCGGGGCCGGGGATCAGTCTTACTCTGGACCAATCTGAATCCACAGTGCAGGCAGCGGACCCTATCGAGCCCCAGCCGCGACTGGAACTAGGAAGCGCTCAACCGTTGGTGGGAAGCCCGATTACTCCTCCCGTGTCCTCCGGCGCTCCACCATCAGAAGGGTTGAGCGTCGAGGAGAATCCGCCGCCGGCCCCCCAGCCGCCGGGCGGAATCCAGCGCAGCGAACGCATCGACTAGACCGAAGACGGGGATTGAAATCCCCGTGTGGGCGCAACCGTCCTCCGGACGGAAGGTGGTGTTTGTCCGTAAGGACGATTGTTGGCATACAGGCATTCCAATGCCTTTCGCTAGTCTCGAATCGACTCCGTCTGCTCCTGCCAACGCCAGAACCGCTCGCAGCGACGGACGAACTCACACCGCTCGCAAGTCTCGATTCTCAGGGGCTCTACGTTTTCGAAGTCACGTGAGATGATTTCCTCGCCGATGACCTGAATGTCAGCGCTGAAGTGTTCGGCCGATTCGTCGCTCATCTCCGGGGTTGCCTGGACTCCGGACCGTAAGCAGTATATCGTGGCAAATACCCGCGCACCCGGATGATTCCGCTTCAGGATGAGCTGGTAGACGTTCATTGCCAGGTCCGCGGCGACCTCGTCTGAGCTCGCCTCCCATCGGCCGCTTTTGTAGTCGATCACTTCCAGGGAGCCATCCGGGTAGCGGTCTACTCGATCAATCCGTCCGGCAAGCCAGAAGGCGCCCATGTCCATCTTGATCTGCTTTTCGGCGAGGATGGTCTCCGTCTGCATTTTGGCCCGCTCCTGGTGCGCTTCACGGTATGACTGCACCATCTCTTCTCCCGCCAACCGGTAGTCATGTTCCTGATTGGGCGTGACGAATCCAGCGGAGACCCATTTCTCTCCCACTCGTGAGATGAGCTCTTCCGCGGTGTGAATAGCGCCCTCCTCGTGAAAGGTGCGGAGCACGTTATGAAGCGTGGAGCCGAGACTGTAGTCGGGCTGCGCTCGCAGATAGTAACGCCCTATCTTGTCGACATAGACGTAGCGATATTTCATCGCGCATTCTAGGTATGTGGCGATCCGCGTGGGACTCAGCGTGGGTTTGGAGGGTTTGCGAGGCTTGGCCATTTAATTCAGATGCCCGGTTATGTCGGACGCATCGGACATGTCGGACCGGTTCGACCCCGAACAGCCGACACCCGGCTTTTCTCAGTTTGGGGAGAAGAAGGGTCTGCCTTTTTCGGCGGGGACGCGCTCGGCGCGGACGGCGCGGAACTTGGCGAGTTTGCGGATTCGAGCAAGGTCTCGCTCCAGCATCGAACGCTCGCGCGTGAGGCGCTCGATAGTATCGGTTAGTTCGAGCAGGTCCTGCCGTACGTGGGGCTCGGCCTGCAGGACCGCGGCCAGGACGAAGGAAAACTCCTCGGGATCATCCGGAAGCTCGTATGACGGCATCGTCACCCCTGCGTGACTGACAAGCTCGTTAAAATACTGGTGGAAGAGTTGGACGGACTCTTCTTTCGCCGCTTCCGTTGCTACAGCGTCTGCACGCGAATCGGTTATCGCCTCCGTCATTCCGACAAGATAAGGCTCTGCGGCTGTCGCGTAATCGAGCAGGCGGAATCGGCGCGTACCTTCGGCCAGGAGGTTCATATCGCCATCTGGCAGCTCCTGGACGGCGAGAATTCGCGCGAGCGTACCGACCATTTCCGGTGTAGCGGGCGGGCCGACTTCGCTTCCTTCGCGGATCAGGACGACGCCAAATTGTCTCTCTTCCTCTATGCAGCGCCCGATCATCACCTTGTATCGGTCCTCGAACACCTTGAGCCGCAGTGGCATTCGGGGGAAGAGGACCGTGTTCAACGGAAACAGCGGCAGCGGGTCGGAAGCCATACTCCAAACTCCTCGGGCGTATCTTGACGCCCGCCTGCCCTCTATTACTT
>JBKJZI010000118.1:0-17129 GCA_046715155.1 Chthonomonadales bacterium
TCGGCGGTGGTTTTGGTTTAATCCACCTGGGTGGCGGTTGGTGTGCGCGGGGTGGGGGGGACCCGCCGTTCCCCACCCCCGACCCCCGACTCCCGACCCCCGGACTTACTAGTTCTGCCGCCAGCCAGTCCAGCAGCTCCGGGTGGGAGGGTGGGACGCCCATGCGGCCGAAGTCGCTGGGGGTTGCGACGAGTCCGCGGCCGAAGTGGTGGTGCCAGAGGCGGTTGACTATCACCCGGGCCGTAAGCGGATTCCGCGGGTCTACGATCCAGCGGGCGAGGGCGAGGCGGCGCTCGGATTCCGGGAGTTTCGAGTCCACGAGTTCCGGCCCGGAGAGGACCGGAATCCGCGACAGGGCGCCGGGTGAGACGGCTTCACCACGCTGCATTACGTCGCCGCGATTGAGAAAGTAAACCGAATCCGGTGCGGAGAACTGGCCGATATAGGCGCGCGTAGCCGATTCCAGCGCGCTCTTCCGGGCGTTCAACGCATCACGTTCGGCCATCAGCTTCGCGCGCTTCTCCTTCTGATCGTCGGTCAGTGCGGCTGCGAGCGCGTCGGGGTGAATATAGTCGCTCGAGCCCGCCCGTCCTTCGTCTGTAGACACAGTCTTCCAGCTCCTACCGTCGTTAGAGACCTCGATGCGGTAGGCGGACGGAATCCGGTCGTCGAAGCGCGGAATCTCGGCAGAGTCGCGGCTCCAGAGCACGCGGCTCACGGTTTCCGGTTTCGGCAGCTCGATCTGCGCCCAGCCGGACCCCTTCGTCGCGCTGATCCAGCTCTCATCGTTGCCGAACAGGCCGTCATTCAGGTGCGCGATCTGGTGAATGGCGAATCCGGGGAGCACCGACGAGGCCGTCGCCCGGGCGCCGTTGGAAGCAAGCGCCAGATTCCGATTGCCATCCGGTCCAAAAACCTGCAGCTCATCCAGGCAAGGCTCGGCCCCATCGCGGGTCGCCAGGATCGTGAACCGAATGAACTTTGCTTCGACTGGCGGGAAATCATCCACGTTGCGGCGCGCGTTCACGGCCGGCCTGGGCGCGGGCTTCTGGCCGCGGGTTTTCAGGACCGTTTCCCGGGCAGCCAGCTCGATTTCCTGGATTCCGTTGGTTGCGCCGGCGATCTTCGAGGGAAGGCCCAGCAGCTCCGCACGCTCGGATTCTGTGAGCACTTCGTTCCCCAGCGAACGCTCGCCGTGACGCACGCCCGCGAAGCACGCCGCGATACGGTAATAGTCCAACTGCGGTATGGGGTCGAACTTGTGGTCATGGCACTTCGCGCAGCCCACGGTGGTGCCGAGAAATGCCTCGCCGGTCGTGGCGACCATGTCGTCCAGGTCGTTCGCCCGCTGCTGTCGGGTGCCCTCTTCTTCCTGGATACCCACGTTGTCGTGGACTCCGGCTACCAGGAACCCGGTGGCGGCTTCTACGTTGCGGTCACCCTTGCCGAGGACGTCCCCGGCGAGCTGCTCCATCACGAAGCGGTCGTACGGTTTGTCCTCATTGAGGGAACGGATAACGTAGTCTCGGTACGGCCAGGCGTTATTCCGGAGATGGTTCTGCTCATACCCCGTACTCTCTCCGAAGCGCACGACGTCCAGCCAGTGCCGCGCCCACCGTTCGCCATAGGCCGGCGAGGCCAGCAGCCGGTCCACCACCTTCTCATAGGAGTTATCGGACTTATCGGACAGATAGGATTCGACTTCACCCGGCGCTGGCGGTAGCCCGGTGAGGTCCACCGTCACCCGTCGTATCAGCGCTCGCCGATCCGCCGGAGGAGACTCTCTCAATCCGCTCTCACGCAGCTTTGCGCGTATGAAGGCATCGATCGTATTTCCGTTTTCCGTTTTCCGCTTTCCGTCCTTCGGCACCGCCGGTCGTTTGATCGCGCGGAGGGACCAGTGCACGGCCTCCTGAGGCGCTTTTCCCTCGGCGAGCGTGGAAGCGCCCAGTACGGCAGTGGTCAATGCGAACACAGCGCCGAGACGGAATTGGGTGGTTCGGTGAGTTTGCATCATTTGGATTGGCTATCGTAGTTCAACCGCCTCATCCTAACAGCCACGGGCGACCCTGTCAAGGCATCTACGGCGGTTGAACCGTATGAACAGTATCGCGATAAAACTCTTGCAGGAATCACTTAAACAATGTATAACAGAGGGACTAACATTGTAGACCCGACAGCCTTCTCGCAGCCTCGCAGGGGACCGGCTGGTTGGGCAGTTCGTTTCTTCCGGAGGATAACTCATGAATCGTAGATTTTGGGCGGTACCTGTCTGCGTCATCGCCGTTTGCGCGCTCGTACTAGCCGCCGGCGCTCAGAAAGGCCCGGGCGGCGGTACTTACGGTGCGCCCGCGGCCCCGTCCGACCCGGTTACCGCACCCGCACCACCTCAGGATACGCCCTTCACCCTGGGGGATCACACCTGGCCGTCGAAGAAGGACTTCATCCTCTCCGGCGCTCGCTGCGGTACACCGGAGCCCTCACTCGAGGAACAGCTTGCGGTTTTGCAGGATCTGGAGGCCAGCAATCCCAAGCCGATGGGCCGCCAGAACCGGGGTCGCCGCGCCGGATTCCGAAGCATTGCCACAACAATCCCTGTCTACGTCCATATCATGACGGACTCCGCAGGCAGGGGAAACATCTCGGATGCCGACGTCAATGCCCAGATAGACTTTATGAATCTGGCTTTCGCCGGCCAGGAGCCACGCAACCCGGCGTATAGGATCTCGGCGCAGGATACAGCCGACGTCCCGTATCGGTTCGCCCTGCAGGGGGTTGCCCGAATCGCCAATAACGCGTGGTTCCAGCCGGGATGGTCTGATATCACTGCGATGAAGTCCGCATTGCGCGTCGGCGGGCCGGAGACCTTGAACGTATACACGACCCGTCTTGGCGGCGGACTTCTCGGATTTGCCACGTTCCCCAACTGGTACCAGGACGACCCTCTAATGGACGGGATCGTGGTTGACCACCGGACCTGGATCAACGGAACGTACACCGGCTACAACCTCGGCGATACGCCGGTTCACGAAATCGGCCACTGGGTGGGTCTCTATCACACTTTCCAGGGCAGATGCTTCCGTCCGAACGACAGCGTTGGCGATACACCCGCAGAGGCGTTTCCTTACTTCGGCACCCCGGATACCAGCGGATATCCCGACACTTGTAGCATCCTCGGCAAGCCGTTCACGCAAACGGTTAGCCCCGGACGCGATCCGATCGAGAACTACATGGACTACAGCGACGATATCGTCATGTACCAGTTCACGAATGGCCAGGCACTTCGAGCACGGAAGATGAACAAGAAGTATCGCGGCCTGTAGCGCGAAACACAGTAACGAAACAGCCGGGGGCCGTCAGGCTCCGGCTGTTTCGTTTTTCGGACACTGGTCCGACTCACCATTAGGTGGTCCTGGCTTCCATCCCTCCACGCTCCTTCTAAGCCTGCCACTTCGAGGCGTCGTTGCAGACTGCGGTCAAACGGTCGATAGCAGCTTGAAGGTCCACCACAGCCTGGTCGGCCGCGCCGAGCCGCCCCTGCAGGTCGTTCTTCAACGTCTGCATCATCGCCACCTCGTCCACCACCTCGTCCCGTGCCGCCACGGTAATTCCATCTACATCCGCAGGTTGCAGCATTTTTCATTCTCCTTTAGCAACAAAACGCGCCGTCCAAGCGTGCATCGCCTCGACGAATCGCTTGCGAAGAAGGCCGCGGATTGGTGAACGGTTAACCACTCGGGTCTATCTATCGCGAAACCATCGAATACGTTCCCCTGTAGTGTAACCGTGGAGCCGATCCGGTTTACACCGGTTCGACACGAGACTTCCGCTCTCCTCATCCTGGAAAGAGAATCCTTGAAGTTGAAGCGGCGACCGGTAAGACCCGGTGGGTCTACGAGCCGGAGACGTGCGGCGAAGCGATTTCGCGTTCGGCTGCCGGCGGCCTAGAGAGGACCGCCGAGTAATAAGCCCTTCTGCGAAAGTTATGCTTACCTGTCCCGCCGTAGCGCCGTACAGACAATCGGGGGTTTTGAGTTGTCTTTCTCCGGTTGACCAATCCTCCATCGGGTCGGGCTTTCACGCGGTGCAATATGAAAACTCCAGGAGTGAGGCGGTCACCAAATGATACGTTCCTCCCGGAGGCGGCGGCGAGCTTCGGAGTCGAGAAAGCGCACGTTCGCCGGGTCGTGAGGAATATATTCGCTTTCCTGAAACCATTCGGAATCGCGGGCGGCCCTGGACTCCGGAGTCTGGCTTCGGCGGAACGTTGCGCGGCGCTTTTGGTATTCCGAATCGTCGCGCAGGGCATAGATGTCTTCCTTGCGGAAGAACCAGTAAGACTGCAGGTTTTCAGCTACGCGGGGACGCGAAACGCGATAGCCTTTTAACCGGCGCCGCAGCCGCATGGTTCGGACGGCGCTGTACGAGACCCCCAGGACCCGCGCTGCCTGCGAAGTTGTGAAGTACTCGCCGTAGTCCTTTCCCGTCTTCGGTCCCGGATGATGATCGAGTAGCTTGTGTTCTTCCTTCCAGTAGGCCCACTCCTTAAGGAGTCCGTCCGCTGCATAGTATTCCGGTTCCTTGCGGCCGGCTCGTTGGCGCCGCTGCCGCTCTAGACGCTGAGGGTCCGCCGCGTATCGCCGCACCTGGTCCTCGCTGAAGAACCACGGAATCCCCTGCCGTCCCGGATATCGGCACCACACGAAGAGCTTCCCTTGATCCACCACCTGCCGCAAGGTCGAGTGCGACACTCCCAGAATTGCCATTGCCTCCCGAGTCAGAATAAGCCGCACGCTCTCCGGAACGTTCCGCCAGCTCCGGAAGATCGGGTGCCGGCGGTATCGGCCGAACTCGGAAGGCGGGATCATCTGCTTTGCCTCCGCTTCGGCCCGGCGCATCGCAAGTTTCAGCACCTCTGCCAGGTTGTACAGGTGGCGCTTTTGGTTCAGTCGATGCCCGCGCCCTCGCTTGCGGTCCGGCCCGTACTCCACGCGGTATGACAGCGCTCCCGCTTTCGCCAGTTCATACACGCGGCATTTAGAGAGCCCCAGGTTAGCCGCCGCTTCCGCGGTCGTGATCCAGATATTCCCTCCAACCGGCTCTCCCAGCTCCTCCAGCGTAAGCTCGGGTTCCGGCTCCGGAATCGGCTCCCTGCCCTTCTTCCACTGCCTGCCATAGGCAGTCCATTGCCCGCCGCGCTCCGCCCAATACGCCTGCTTCTCTCGGTATCGCTCCACCTCGTCCGTCGGAATCCACAGCCTCCCATCGCGCTTGAAGGCATTCAGACGGTTCAGGGCCATATGCCGTACATAGGTCTCGCTCAGCCCCAGCTCCGCGGCCGCCTCCTGCACCGTGTACGTGTCGATCCCAAAGTAAAACGGCCGCGAGAAATAAAGGTCCCACCTGCTCCTGCGCTTTTTAACCGGGCCCGTCTCGCCTTCCACTTTGCATTTTGCATTGCTAACTTTGCACTTTACAGTGGAATCCCCCTTCCGTTTCCCGCTTTCCGTCTTGCGTCCCTCTGCCGACCGCCGACTGCCGACTGCCGCCCGGTACTTCGGCAGCAGCTTCACCCAGTTAACGCGATTAGCGCCCCACTGCTCCGCCTCGATGTAATCCCAGCTCATCATCTCCCCGGCCGGCAGCCCCAGCAGCTTCTCCGCCTCCGTCTGCGGAATCCACCCCTCCTCCCGCGATGGATCCACAAACCCAAACTCATCCATTGAATCCTTCTCCCCCTCTCGCCCAATCCGTCCCACACGTCCCACACGTCCACACGTCCGACACGTCCGACAGGTCCGACCGATCCGACACGTCCGACCGATCCGACCGATCCGTCCGATCCCTTCCGTTCAAACAAATAAACGCCCGTCCACCATTATAGACGGGCGTCCAGTAAAAAATGTTTCATCCCGAATGGAGGAAAAAACCACCTTTGAGACAGGCTATCCGAAAGCCCCGGTTTAGCGGAACTCATCCTTTCTTAAAACCGTCTTCCACCCGGCATCCGCGAATGGACCGGACTCCGCTTGGATCCCATGGAATAGCCGGCCGGATTCTCCCTGTCAGAAATCAGGCTATTCGCTGCATAATTTGACATTGCGTTTGCGGCCGGGCCGCATGAACAACGTATCCTACCTGCCTTACACCAGCCGAGCCTCGCCGCAGGTCTGTAGGGAACGCTGGCTTCAGCGTTCCCTTTGCCGTGTCCTGATTCGCAACCGAAGGAATCACGCCTGAGAGGGCGTACTCTGTAAGAACCGAAAACCAATGTGCATCCGAACAATCAATCGTTGATTGTTCATTGTTCATTGGTTCATGTTCATTTTAGCGCGCGACTATCCCCACAAGGAGAGCACATATGCCAACTGCGGCCAAGCCGCCGGACGTGCCGGACGCTAGAGACCTCCTGAACATCCTGACTGCCCTCAAAAAGGGCGACTTCTCGGTTAGGATGCCCACTGACCACACCGGAATAACGGGCAAAATATACGACACTCTCAATGACGTCATCGACCTGAATGAAAAGCTCACGCGGGAGCTCGTCCGCGTCGGCAACGTCGTCGGCAAAGAGGGAAAGATCGCGCAGCGCGCTCTGATCCCCGGCGCCGGCGGAAGCTGGTCGGCGTGTACCGGCTCCGTCAACGACCTCATAACTGATCTCGTCCAACCCACCACCGAAGTCGCCCGCGTCATCACCGCCGTCGCCAAAGGCGACCTATCGCAAACCATGACCCTCGAGATCGAGGGCCGCCCTCTTACCGGTGAATTCCTCAAAACAGCGCGCACGGTAAACACGATGGTCGAGCAGCTCGGCGCCTTCGCTTCCGAAGTGACCCGCGTCGCCCGAGAAGTAGGGACCGACGGCAAGCTCGGCGGCCAGGCAAAGGTGAAGGGCGTTTCGGGCACCTGGAAAGACCTGACCGATTCCGTCAACTCGATGGCATCCAACCTCACCGGGCAAGTCCGGAACATCGCGGAAGTCACCACTGCCGTCGCAAATGGAGACCTCACCAAGAAGATCACGGTCGACGTCCAGGGCGAAATGCTCGAGCTCAAAAACACGATCAACACCATGGTCGACCAGCTCAACGGATTCGCTTCCGAAGTGACCCGCGTCGCCCGGGAAGTGGGAACGGAAGGCAAACTCGGCGGACGAGCCGAGGTTAAAGGCGTGTCCGGTACCTGGAAAGACCTCACGGACTCCGTGAACTCCATGGCCGGCAATCTTACCGGCCAGGTCCGAAACATCGCCGAAGTCACCACCGCCGTCGCAAATGGAGACCTCACCAAGAAGATCACCGCCGACGCTCAGGGAGAGATACTGGAGCTGAAGAACACCATCAACACGATGGTCGATCAGCTCAACGCCTTCGCCTCGGAAGTAACCCGCGTTGCTCGCGAAGTGGGCACGGACGGAAAGCTCGGCGGGCAGGCCGAGGTGCGGGGTGTGTCCGGTACGTGGAGGGACCTCACCGAGAGCGTGAACTCCATGGCCAACAACCTGACCGGGCAGGTGCGCAACATCGCCGAAGTCACCACCGCGGTCGCAAACGGAGACCTCACCAAGAAGATCACTGTCGAAGCCAAAGGCGAGATTCTGGACCTCAAGAACACCATTAATACGATGGTGGACCAGTTGAACGGATTCGCCTCTGAGGTAACGCGCGTCGCCCGTGAAGTAGGCACGGACGGAAAGCTCGGCGGGCAGGCGCAGGTCAAGGGAGTAGCCGGTACGTGGGCCGACCTGACCGATTCCGTGAACTCCATGGCCGGCAACCTGACCGCCCAGGTCCGTAACATCGCCGAAGTGACTACGGCTGTCGCAACGGGCGACCTCTCCAAGAAGATCACGGCGGATGCTCAGGGAGAGATACTGGAGCTGAAGAACACCATCAACACGATGGTCGATCAGCTCAACGCCTTCGCCTCGGAAGTAACCCGCGTTGCTCGCGAAGTGGGAACGGAAGGGAAACTTGGGGGCCAGGCCGACGTAAAAGGGGTCTCCGGGACCTGGCGCGACCTTACCGACAACGTGAACTCCATGGCGAACAACCTCACCGCCCAGGTGAGAAACATCGCCGAGGTTACGACCGCGGTTGCAACGGGTGACCTCTCCAAGAAGATCACCGCGGACGCGCAGGGCGAGATCCTCGAGCTCAAAAACACCATCAACACGATGGTAGATCAGCTCAACGCCTTCGCCTCCGAAGTTACCCGCGTCGCGCGGGAAGTAGGCACGGACGGAAAGCTCGGCGGCCAGGCGGAAGTCAAAGGCGTCTCCGGAACGTGGCGAGACCTCACCGATTCTGTCAACTCCATGGCCGGCAACCTGACCGCCCAGGTGAGAAACATCGCGGACGTCACCACCGCCGTCGCGCGAGGCGACCTCTCGCGTAAGATCACGGCCGACGCGAAAGGCGAGATTCTGGAGCTGAAGAACACCATCAACATCATGGTGGATCAGCTCAATGCGTTTGCCTCGGAAGTAACGCGTGTTGCACGGGAAGTAGGAACGGAAGGGATTCTCAGCGGGCAGGCGGACGTCAAGGGCGTTTCCGGCACGTGGCGCGACCTTACCGACTCCGTAAACTCGATGGCATCCAACCTTACCGGCCAGGTGAGAAACATCGCGGAAGTCACGACCGCGGTTGCAAACGGCGACCTTACGAAGAAGATCACTGCCGACGCCAAAGGCGAGATACTGGAGCTCAAGAACACCATCAATACGATGGTCGATCAGCTCAACGCATTCGCCTCTGAAGTTACCCGTGTAGCCCGGGAAGTGGGAACGGAGGGTCAGCTCGGGGGCCAGGCGCAGGTGAAGGGGGTATCCGGTACCTGGAGGGACCTGACCGATTCCGTGAACTCCATGGCGGGCAACCTCACCTCCCAGGTCCGTAATATCGCCGACGTGACCACCGCCGTGGCAAACGGCGACCTATCGCGGAAGATCACTGCGGACGCCAAGGGCGAGATTCTGGAGCTCAAGAACACCATCAATACGATGGTCGATCAGCTCAACGCATTCGCCACCGAAGTAACGCGCGTCGCCCGCGAAGTGGGTACGGAAGGAAAGCTCGGGGCGCAGGCCTACGTGACCGGAGTCGCCGGGACCTGGAAGGACCTCACCGACAACGTGAACTTCATGGCCTCCAACCTGACGGGCCAGGTTCGCTCCATCGCCGGAGTCACCACCGCGGTTGCAAACGGGGACCTTACCAAGAAGATCACCGTCGAGGCCCGCGGAGAAATACTCGACCTGAAGAACACCATCAACACGATGGTCGACCAGCTCAACGCGTTTGCTTCTGAAGTTACCCGCGTTGCGCGCGAAGTAGGAACCGAAGGAAGACTGGGCGGACAGGCCGACGTTAAGGGGGTGTCCGGTACCTGGAAGGACCTCACCGACAACGTGAACTTCATGGCCGGCAACCTCACCAACCAGGTGCGCGGAATCGCCCGCGTCGTTACCGCCGTCGCGAACGGAAACCTCAAGCAGAAACTCGTCCTCGAAGCCAAGGGTGAGATCGCGGAGCTGGCCGACACCATCAACGCTATGATCGACACTCTGGCCACCTTCGCCGATCAGGTCACCACGGTCGCCCGCGAGGTAGGAAATGAAGGAAAGCTTGGGGGACAGGCGAACGTCCCGGGGGCCGCCGGCACCTGGAGAGACCTTACCGATAACGTGAACCAGCTCGCCGCAACCCTCACCACCCAGATCCGAGCCATCGCGGAAGTAGCCACCGCCGTTACCACCGGCGACCTCTCCCGGAGCATCACCGTCGAAGCCGCCGGCGAAGTATCGGACCTCAAAGACAACATCAACGAGATGATCCGGAATCTGCGAGACACCACCCGGATCAACACCGAGCAGGACTGGCTCAAGACGAACGTCGCGCGATTCACCCGGCTCTTGCAGGGCCAGCGCGATCTACTCACCGTCTCGCGCCTGATTCTCTCGGAGCTCGCTCCACTCGTCTCCGAACAGCACGGCGTCTTCTTCGTAAACGAACCGTCAGAAGATGGCGAAGCGACCCTAAGGCTAATCGCGAGTTACGGATTCAACGAACGCAAATCCCTCAACAATCGCTTCCGCACCGGCGAAGGCCTGGTCGGCCAGTCCGTCCTCGAGAAGCAGCGGATTCTGCTCACCGACGTCCCCGAGGATTACGTTAAAGTCAACTCCGGCCTAGGAGAAGCGGCCCCCCGAAACATCGTAGTCCTCCCCGTCATCTTCGAAGGCGACGTACTCGCCGTAATCGAGCTGGCCTCCTTCAACCGCTTCAGCGACACCCACCTAACCTTCCTAGAGCAATTAACGGAATCGATCGCGATTGTACTAAATACCATTCAAGCCAATATGCGGACGGAGGACCTGCTCCGCCAATCCACCGCGCTTACCGAGGAGCTGCAGAAGCAGCGCGAGGAGCTGCAGGAAACCAACAAACGTCTGGAAGAGCAGGCTGCATCCCTGAAGGCATCCGAAGAGCTCCTCAAGCAGCAGCAGGAAGAGCTGCAGCAGACCAATGAGGAGCTGGAGGAAAAGGCGCAGCTTCTTTCCGAGCAGAACCGTGAAGTGGAGCGCAAGAACCGGCAGATCGAGCTTGCGCGACAGGAACTGGAGGAGAAAGCAGAGCAGCTTTCGCTCACCTCAAAGTACAAGAACGAATTCCTTGCGAACATGTCCCACGAGCTGAGGACACCGCTCAACAGCATGCTCATCCTGTCGCGGTTGTTATCGCAGAACCCCGAGAGCAACTTAACCGCGAAGCAGGTGGAGTATGCCACCACCATCCACTCTTCCGGCAACGACCTCCTGGGGCTGATCAATGAGATCCTGGACCTCGCAAAGATAGAATCGGGCAAGATGGAGGTCCACGTCACAGACATTACCTTCACCGATCTCCGAGATTACGTAGAACGCAACTTCCGCGAAGTAGCTCAGGATAAGGGCCTCGGACTCAACATCGTGCTGGAGGAGAATCTCCCGGATGCCGTCCGCACGGACCCGCAGCGCCTGCAGCAAGTCTTGCGAAACCTTCTCTCAAACGCGTTCAAGTTCACCGAGGAAGGCGAGGTCACGCTCAATATGGCGCGGGCTACGGAAGGCTGGGGCAGGGAGAACACGATCCTGAACTCGGCAAGAGAGGTGATTGCATTTGCAGTCAAGGACACCGGAATCGGAATCCCGGTCCATCGGCAGAAGCTGGTATTCGAAGCGTTTCAGCAAGGGGACGGGACCACGAGCCGCAAATACGGCGGAACGGGACTTGGCCTTTCCATCAGTCGTGAGATCGCCAGCCTGCTGGGCGGTGAAATACGCCTGGTAAGCTCGCCCGGAGAGGGAAGCACATTCACATTCTTCCTCCCCGCTGACTACACGCCGCCCCAGCGATCATCGTTGGAAGCCGCGGAAGCCGTCGTGGTCGACACTACTCGCGGCGGCGGCGATGAGGGGCTGGCGACGGCTGCGGTCGAATCCGGCGCCGCGGCGATGGCCACTTCCGCGGCGGGCTCCTCCGCCACGGCGACCGCGGCTCGGCCGCAGTTATCGGTCGCGGAGATGGACGAAACGCTGTTGTCGCCCGGTGATATCGCGGACGACCGCAGCGAGATCGATACGGGCGATCAGGTCCTCCTCATTGTGGAAGATGATGCCAACTTCGCGCGCGTATTGCTCGACCTCGCTCGTGACAAAGGCTTCAAGGGCGTAATCGCCTCCAGAGGCGAGGCGGTCCCGGCGCTGGCGCGGCGGTACCGGCCGGACGCAATCACTCTCGATCTGGGCCTCCCGGACCTGGACGGATGGACCGTGCTGGATCGGCTAAAGCATGACCCGGAAACCCGCCACATACCGGTCCACATCATATCTGGAACCGAAGAGCCGCTCCGGGGACTCCGCCAGGGCGCCCTGGCCTACCTGAATAAGCCTACATCCAAGGAAGATCTGGACGAAGCGTTCGCAAACATCAAGACCTTCATAGAGCGCAAAGTCAAGCGGCTGCTGGTGGTGGAGGACGACGAGGTCCAGCGAAACAGCATCGTCGAGCTCATCGGAAATGATGACGTTAGAACCACGGCAGTTCGTACCGGGGAAGAGGCGCTCGCGGAGCTTCAGAAGGACGAGTTCGATTGCATGGTGCTGGACCTGGGCCTGCCGGATATGACCGGTTTCCAGCTCATCCAGAAGATCCGCAAGGATGACCGCCTGACAGACCTGCCGATCATCATATACACGGGCCGGCAGCTCACGCGAAAGCAGGAGACCGAGCTTCGCCGCGTCGCGGATACGATCATCGTCAAGGACGTACAGTCGCCGGAACGGCTATTGGATGAAACCACGCTCTTCCTCCACCGCGTACAGGCAAACCTGCCTCCGCCGAAGCGCCAGATGCTCGAACAGGTGCGGCTGAACGATCCCGTACTATCGCACAAGAGGGCGCTGGTGGTGGACGATGATGTCCGCAATATCTTTGCGCTCACCAGCCTGCTTGAGCGCCACCAGATGGAAGTGGTCTATGCCGAGAACGGGAAGGACGCCGTCGAGATTCTGGAAAGCACCCCCGGAATCGACATCGTCCTGATGGACGTCATGATGCCCGAGATGGACGGATACGAGACCACCCGCGCCATCCGCAAGAAGGCGAAGTTCAAGCAGCTCCCCATTATTGCGCTCACAGCAAAAGCTATGAAGGGCGACCGTGAAAACTGCATTGGGGCCGGCGCATCCGACTATATTGCCAAACCGGTGGACACTGAACAGTTGTTGTCGCTGCTGCGGGTGTGGCTATACAAATGACCAATGCCCAATGTCCAATGTCCAACTGAGCAGGTTCCCTCATTGGTAATTGGACATTTGTCATTGGACATTTCACAGAATGGCTCGTGAAGGCCCATGATTGACGTACTTGAACAACCTGCCGTTCCTCAGGGGGAACCGAGGGAGGACCTGACCGCGCTGGAAGTGCACCTCCTGCTGGAGGCCATTTACCGGCGCTATGGGTACGACTTCCGCGGTTATGCGTTCACGTCGCTCAAAAGGCGTGTCCTGAACGTTGTGCGCAGCCTCGACCTTAAGACCGTTTCGGGACTGCAGGAACAGATTTTGCACGATCCCGGAACGATGGACCAGCTCCTCCTGGCCATCTCTGTTAACGTAACTTCGATGTTTCGCGACCCGGATTTCTTCTGCACACTGCGGGAGCGCGTGACACCCATGCTGCGGACGTATCCCTTCGTCCGAATCTGGCACGCAGGCTGCTCGACCGGCGAGGAAGTCTACTCCATGGCGATCCTGCTGGAGGAGGAGGGCCTCTACGACCGCTGCCGTATTTACGCAACGGACATGAACGAGGCGGTGCTGAAGCAGGCCCGGGATGGCATTTTCCCGTTAAATGCCGCCGAACAATATCGGCAGAACTACGTCGAGGCGGGCGGCGCGGGCACATTCGACGACTACTATACCGGCGCTTACGGCAGCGGAATCTTCCGCGCCTCGCTCAAACGCAATATAATCTTCTCCCAGCACAACCTGGCCACGGATGGCTCGTTCAATGAGTTCCACATCATAATGTGCCGCAACGTGATGATCTACTTCAAGAAATCGCTCCAGAATCGCGTGCACGACTTGTTGTATGACAGCCTGAACCTTCGTGGAATCCTTGGGATCGGGAGCAAAGAGTCGATACAGTTCACGCCGCACGAGAAAGACTATGAGACCTTACAGCCTGGGGTCAAAGTATTTCGGCGAGCGCGGTAGGGGCAGTGTAATGTCAAACGGAATAGTAGTCATTGGAACGTCGCTGGGCGGGCTGTCAGCGCTGGAAACAATCTTTTCGAGCCTGCCAGATTCCTTTCCGCTGCCGATTGCGGTAGTGCAGCATCGGATGCCGGATGGAAAGAGCAGACTGATGCCGTTGCTGCAACTCTATGCCGCCCAGAAAGTGAAAGAACCGCAGGACAAGGAATTAATTAGCGCCGGGCACATATACATCGCGCCGGCGGACTACCACCTTCTGATCGAGGACGGAACGTTCGCTCTTTCAACGGAAGGGCCCGTGATGTCGGCGCGGCCGTCCATCGACGTCCTGTTCGAATCGGCGGCTGACACCTATCGTGAGGGGGTAATCGGCGTGGTTCTGACCGGGGCCAGCGCGGATGGGGCAAGGGGGGCTGCCCACATCAAACAGCGGGGCGGCCGGATTCTGGTCCAGGACCCGGCGACCGCGGAGAGCGGCATAATGCCGCGCGCCGCAATCAAGAGCGCAAGTCCGGATTGGGTCGTACCCCTAAGGGAGATAGGACCTATCCTGGCGACTATCGTGCAGCCGAGCGAACAGTATGCAGACAGCCGCTGAAGACAGGGTGAACATCCTGCTGGTAGATGATCGGCAGGAGAATCTCCAGGCGCTGGAGGCGATTCTCTCCGACCTCGGCGAGAACCTCGTCTACGCCTCATCCGGCCAGGAGGCGCTCAAGCACGTCCTGAAGACGGAGTTTGCCGCTATCCTCCTGGATGTCAGGATGCCGGGGATGGATGGATTGGAGACGGCAGCGCTCATTCGCCAGCGCGACAGAACTCAATACACCCCTATCATCTTCGTGACCGCCTTTGGGGAGAGTGACGAGCAAGTAAAGAAGGGCTACGCCCTTGGGGCCGTGGACTTCCTTTTCAAGCCAATTGTCCCGGAGATCATTCGGTCAAAGATCGCGGTGTTCGTGGACCTCTATCGCAAAGCCGAAGAGATCCGCCGTACAGGTGAGATACTCAGGGCGACGCAACTTCAGGCGCACGAGCGGCAGCTCGCTGAAGAACGACAGCGTTGGGAGGCGGAACAGCTTCGAAAGGAGGTAGAGCTCGAGCGCGAGGTCAGCGCCAAGCTTCAGGAAAGCTACCGTCGTCTGCAGGAGCTGGAAAAGCTGCGAGACGACCTCACGAGCATGATCGTTCATGACCTGCGCAGCCCTCTTGCATCCCTCATCACTGGCCTCGAAATGATGGAGTCGCTCGGAGACCTCAACGAAGAGCAGGAGGAAATGCTCCGACTGTCGGTGCTCTCCGGCCGGAATCTGCTGCGTTTGATCGGCGACCTGTTGGATATCAGCAAGTTGGAAGCCGGTTCGCTCAAACTCGAATTAGAGGGGCTGGACGCCGCCGCAATGGTCCAAGACAGCGTTTGCCAGCTCGAATCGCTCGCGCGTGAGAAGAGTATCACTCTGGAGGTTGAGATTTCAGGCCCACTGCCGTGCTTTGAGGCAGATCCCGACAAGCTGAGCCGAACCCTTACGAACCTCATCGGGAATGGGGTGAAGTTTACGCCGAGGGGCGGTAGAATTACGGTTGGCGTTCGTCTACAAGAGTCCGAAGGGTCGCTTCTGTTCTGGGTCAAAGACACCGGGGAAGGGATTCCGCCAGACTCGTTGGAGCATATTTTCGAAAAGTTCGGCCAGGTCGAGAACCGTAAGGCGGGGCGACGGATGTCGACCGGCCTGGGTCTTACATTCTGCAAAATGATCATCGAAGCGCACGGGGGACGGATATGGGTGGACAGCGCGATGGGTCAGGGGAGCACGTTCTCGTTCGCCCTGCCCGTAAACGCGGCAAACCGCAAGTAACTCAGGCGGAGCTTTTGAACGGGAGCGGAACGGTAGAAGAGCAGCCCGCGGAAATTGTCGACATCCTTATGGTGGATGACAACGCAGACAACCTCGTCGCGCTGGAGGCGGTCCTCGGCGACCTCGGGCAGAACCTCGTTACCGCGGCTTCAGGCGAAGAAGCGCTCAAGAGGCTGCTCGAACAGGACTTCGCGGTTATTCTCATGGATGTCCAGATGCCGGACATGGATGGATTCGAAGCCGCCAGGATGATCCGCCAGCGCGACCGGAGCCGCCATACGCCCATCCTCTTCCTGACCGCCATCAACAAGACCGACGCCCACGTGTCGCAGGGCTACGCTGTCGGGGCAGCCGATTACGTCTTCAAACCGTTCCACCCGGATGTCCTCCGAGCCAAGGTCGGCGCCTTCGTCGAATTGTCGCGCAAGAACAAGGAACTCCGGGCGCACATCGAGCGGCGCCAGCAGGCTGAGGAAGAGGTCCGCACGCTGAACGCGGATCTCGAGAAACGCGTCGCCGAGCGCACAGCGGAGCTCGAGCGCGCAATCCGGGAACTCAAGAGCGAGAACGCGGAGAGGAAGCGCGCGGAGCAGGCCGTGATGGAAGAGCAAAGGAAGATCGAAGGGCTGAACCTCCGGCTCCAGCGCGCCATGACGGAAACCCATCACCGCGTGAAGAACAACCTGCAGACCATCGCCGCCATTGTGGACATGCGGCTCATGGACGAGGAGGACACAATTCCGGTCGAGGAGATCCATCGGCTCGGTTCTCAAATTCGCACGCTGGCCGCGGTCCACGACATCCTTACCCACGAAGCAAAGAGGGACGGACAGGCCCACAACCTCTCCGCGCTGGCCGTGCTGGAGAAGCTGATTCCGATGCTGCAGGATACCGCGGCCGGCCGTCCCATCAAGTATGACGTGGACGATATCCGACTCCCCGCCCGCCAGGGAAGCTCTCTCGCGCTGGTGGTGAACGAGTTGGTAAGCAACGCGCTCAAGTACGGCAAGGGTAAGGTGGAGGTGAGCCTGAAGGTCCAGGGCAAAAAGGCCATCCTGTGCGTGCGAGACCACGGCCCCGGATTCCCCGCGGAGTTCTCGGTCAAGAAGACCGCCAACACCGGCCTCGAGCTCATAGACGGCCTCAGCCGCTGGGACCTCGGCGCCGCCACCCGCTTCGAAAACCACCCCAAAGGCGGCGCCAACGTAACCGTGGAGATTCCGATTCCGCGGGACGCAGACGAAGCGACTTAGGGCGGATTCCGAGCCGGTCTCACGCAAAGGCGCAAAGGCGAAAGGAAAGACGCGGATTCCGGGGTTTTGAACCACGGGGGACACGGGGGACACGGGGACGACTGATTCCGGATTTGGCGGGTTTTGCCCAAACGACCCGTGCCCAAGGGTTATCACCCATGGCTACCCGAATGCCGCCCTTCCAGGGCTGGAGAATCCGCTGCACGAACCTGGTTGTCAAGGTACCGCCCCCCGGCCCCCTGGAGGGTGAGAAGG
>JBKJZI010000119.1:0-5328 GCA_046715155.1 Chthonomonadales bacterium
GCTTTGTTCATCGCTTTGCCTGCCGCATCTTCTGCGCCGCCAGCGTGATGGCAGTCACGATCCGCCCGTAGCAGCCGCACCGGCAGATGTTGCCGTTCATAGACCGCACGATTTCTATCGGGGAAGGATTGGGGTTCTTCTTTAGAAGGCTAACCGCCGAGAGAATCATTCCCGATGTGCAGTAGGCGCATTGCATTGCATCCGCCTCCAGGAACGCCTCCTGCACCGGATGCATCTTGCCGTTCTTTTCCAGCGCTTCGACCGTGGTTATAGGCTTACCGCCCACGGAACCGACCGCCGTAATGCACGAGCGCACTGCCGTGCCGTCCAATAAAACGGTGCACGCCCCGCACTGCCCCTCTCCGCACCCGTACTTCGCCCCGGTCAGGTCAAGGTCGTCCCGAAGCACGCTCAACAGCGACCGCTCCCCATCTACGTCCAGACGTACGGCCTTTCCGTTGACCATTAATTCAGTTGGCATGTTCATATGCGGCGTCTTTCAATCCATCGCTCACACGGAGTAGTGTATCCTGAAGAACATGTGGTGGATTCCCGTTATCCTCACGATCTCAGCGCCGCTAGCAGCGGAATCTTCCGCGCCATTGAAGGCCGAAGAGCGCGCTGTACGCTTCCTCGCGCGCGAAGTCCCTTTCTGGTTCAAAGGTAACGGCTGTTACTCCTGCCACAATAACGGCGACGCTGCTCGTGCACTCTTCACCGCGGCGCGGAACGGCTACCGGATTCCTCCATCCGCGCTCCAAGATACGCTCAAGTGGTTAAGCCATCCCGAGCGATGGGACAAGAACAAGGGAGACCCGGCGTTCAGTGACAAACACCTCGCGGACGTACAGTTCGCGGCGGCCACCGCCTCCGCCGTTGACCACGGTTTCCTGAAGGGGACAGCCGCGCTTGGATTGGCAGTACGCCGGCTAACGCGTATTCAGGGCGCTAATGGGGCATGGACCATTGATGCGGGGGCTCAGCCAGGATCGCCGACGACGTACGGTACCGCCCTCGCGACTTACCTCAGCTGGAAGACCCTGAAAGATTCGAAATCCCCGGAGGCTTCGGCGCCGTTAGTGCGATCCGCCAGGTGGCTCCAACGCAGCGAGCCACGAAATATGGTGGACCGGGCGGCCGTCATCCTCTTTAGCGCGGATTCTAAGTCCGTTGGCCGAATCCAGCAAGCGCTCCCTCCCATCCTGGCGGCGCAGACCATCAGCGGAGGTTGGGGTCCGTTCGCGGATTCTCGGCCGGAGGTATTCGACACGTCAATAGCGCTCCTCGCGCTGGCACGAGTTCGCAATCTTCCCGGCGTCGAGCGGAGAATCCAAAGGGCGCGGACTTTTCTCGTAGGAGAGCAGAATCCGGATGGAAGCTGGCCCGAGACTACACGGCCTGCGGGCGGCGAAAGTTACGCGCAGCGAATCTCAACCCCAGCATGGACGCTCCTCGCTCTGCTTGAGACACGGGCTGTCAAACCGCCTCAGCGCACGCGAAAAGGAAGCCGAACTGTTTCGGATGTCAACCGCCGCTGAACTTTCTTGAATACGTCCACCTCGAACGGCTTGCCGATATTGTTTCCGGCCAGGTCTTCGAGGGTTGTAGCAGCCACCAGAGAATACCGGCCTGGAATCCACGGACTTGACGGCGCAAACATCCACCGGCGCTCTCCTTCTGAGAGAGAAGCCTTGCCTGCGATGGGTTTATCGCCCTGATTCATCACCTGCAGCAATCGGAGCCCGAGCGCGTGATCGATGGCCTCTCCCAGGTCTGCCTTCAGCGGATTCCGCGTCCCCGCTCTCGGTTGCTGAATCCGCCATCGCCGGGGATCGATTGCCGTTCGGTCGGGGGGACCAACCTTGAATCGCTTACGGTACTCCTGCTTCAGCGGATTCCCCGCCGCATCCCGCCATTCGCGGCTGATGACGAGGGTAAAGCTCTTTCCGGATTCGAGCGCCGGGCCTATGTCTTCGAGCGGCTTTACGCCTCGTTTTATCCGGCCGGGGTCGATGAAAAGCGTCACCCGTGTCATTTCCGGATTCCATAACTCTTCGTCGATCTCCAGGAAGGGCAGGTCCACTTCCCGCCCATTGTCGCCGAGCAGCCGAATGTGCCGATAGATTCCGCCTCGGTTCATCGGCCCGGAGAAGTGCACGTAAAACTTCAGCAGATTCTCCGGCAGGAGGCTCGCAGTGGGATAGATTTGCCGAACGACTGTTGGCCGAGGGGAACGTCGCAACAGGGAGAAGGGCTCAAGGACTGGAGCGACGGGATCCGCCTGCGGCAATTCGGCCGGCCGGAACACTGCGTAATATCGGACATTCGGCTGGAGCGGGAAGGCGGGAGTGAACTGGAAACCCACATCTGTGACCGAGTACCTGCCTGACATAGGGGTGCCTTTGTTGAGTTCGGACGGACGAGTTGTAACGACGGACAGGATTGCGCTCCAGCGATCTTGCGTCCACGATTCCTTGCGGACGGCTTCGCGCACAGATGCTGGAATTCCAGACACTGTAACGATCGCATTCTTTCCCCGTTGCTCCCATCGCAGGACATAACGAGAAGACGGGGACTGAGTTTGATCAGTCCCCGTCTGAGTTACATTCACCGTCGCTAAGGCGGCCAGAATCCGTACTGCGGCCGCAGCGACTGACTGTCCCGTCATGGAAGAGGCAGCGACTCCAAGCTGAGCGTACCGTCTTCCGCGCGGCGCAGCACGACTACGTTCGTCGCGTCGAGCCGGTCGAGCTGGTCCACGCCGGTCCAGGTCGTCAGGGTCTCATAGCCCAGGCCCTTTTTGTCCGGTACAGGAGTTTCGATTCCTTCGGCGGAGGCAACATCATCGGTCGGTATCTTCATCACGCCGCGGCTGCTGTTGGCAAGGAGAAGGTAGTTCTTGCCGTCCTTCTGGTACACCACCATGTCCAACGGACGGTTGCGGTTGCCGAGCTCGGCGATCGTCTTGCCTTTGATTTTCGCGCCCGGCTTGATCTCGCTCAAAGGAATCTGCACTAATGGCGTGCACGTGTAGGCGGCGATAAGATAGTTTTGGCCGCTAAGTTTGTACGGAACGAACGTGCGCACCGGAGCCCGAGTCTCAAAGCGGCCGTGGGCGCCATGATATATCTCCACGGTGGTGCCGTTCACCGAGCTCGTAAACGGAAATGGAATCGCGCGGAGAGTAGAGCCGAATTCCTCGTTTGCAAGGCCCGCCACCAGGACTCGGCCATCAAGATAGGCCAGGTCCGTGATCGATTCGCGGCGCGGATTGCTCTGCCGCTGGCCCTGCCCTACGACAGCGTCCGCCGGAGCGTCCGGGAGGGTGGCACGCGAAAACTTGACCTTGTCCAGCGAAACCACCTCGGGCTGGCCGTCGCTATTGATGCGCACGAGCACCGGAATAGCGTCCGGTCCCCGTCCGCGTGAAACTGCCAGATAGACGCGGCGCGAGGCCGGGTTGACGGCAAGATCGTCGATGAGGATCTGATCCGGGGTCGTACCCAACAGGCCGGCGACTTTCTGGTTTATCCCCTCGACCTTGGTCAACGCGGCACCTGACGGACTCTTATCACCCGTGGCGATGGCGACGATGGCCGCGGCCTTCGTATCCCCAACGAACAGGATTCCGTCGGGCCCAAAGGTGAGCGAGCCGGCGGACTGCAGGGACGGATTCCCTTCCTGCATGTGCGCCGTCAAGCTGGATGCATTCGCGGTCGTAGAGCATAGGGCTGCGGCCGCCAGCAACGAAACTATGAATGCTGAACTACGTTTCACTTCGCACTCCTTTCCGAGTGAGCGGGCTCCCGCGCCCGCCTGATGCTTACTTCTCAGAAATGCAGTAGAGGTATTCGTGCCCTCGCAAGAGTAAATCCTTCCCGGCAAGGGCGGGCGATGCATCGATCCTATCCTCCAGCACGTTTGTCGCTATCGGCTCAAGAGTATCCGACGCTTTGATGACCACTGTTGTCCCGTTGCGGCCGACAAGGTAGACGCGACCGGCCGCCGCAACAGGTGAGGCGTATACTCCCTGCAGACCTTCGATCCGGGCGCCGTCGATGAGCGGTTCGCCGGTCTTCGCATCGAAGCAAGAGAGCGTGCCCGTGTTGCCGGAGAAGAAGTAAAGCCGGCCCTGGTAAAGCAGCGGGGAAGGAACATACGGCGTACCCCGGTTGAGGCTCCATAGCACGGATTCCGTCCCGGTCAGGTCCCCGTCTGTTCCCAGCTTGATCGCGTAAAGCGCGTTGCCGCGGAATCCGCTCGTAGCGTAAACAATACCGTTTGCGTGCACAGCCGTGGGAATCGCATTCGGAGTCAAGCCCGCGTGGTCCCAGAGCGGCTTGCCGGTAGCCAGATCGTAGCTGCGGATCCGGCGGGTGGCCGTGGTGATAACTTGCGGCTTTCCTCCATGCACCACTATGACCGGGGTAGACCAGGACGTGTCTTCGTCGCGCGGCTGCCGCCAAATCTCCTTGCCCGTCTCCTTCTCAAATGCCGCGATAAAGTCCTCGCCTTCGTGGTCCCAATTTACCACGACCGTGTTGCCATGAAGGCTCGGCGAGCTGCCTTCCCCGAAAGACATCTTGGTCTGCATTTTGCCCAGGTCTTTCGACCATTTCGGGTTCCCCTTCAGATCAAAGCAATGCAGGCCACGCGAGCCGAAATACGCGATCACGACTTTGCCGTCGGTTACAGGCGAGTGGGACGAGAATCCGTGGTCGGGGTGATGCCCTTCGTGTGGAATCTCTTCTCGCACGACCTTCTGCCACAGCGGCTTGCCCGTCTTTCGGTCCAGGGAGACGAGCGTGAAGGCGACCGGATCTGTGGGTTTCATCCCGCCCCGGCGTCCTTGACCTGGCTGTGGGACTGCGACTGGTGCTGATTCCGCAGACGGAGCCGTTGTCTTGAGCACGGCGGTTTGGATAAAAACCTGGTTCTCCCAGACAATGGGACTGGACGTTCCTCTGCCGGGAATCTTGACCTTCCACCGGATGTTGCTCCCTTCGCTCCAGGTGGCAGGCGGCTCCGCCACGGTCGAGATGCCAATGCCCAGGGGCCCGCGCCACTGCGGCCAGTTGCTGTCTGCATTGGTAGAAGATCGGACGGCCCAGGCGGCTATACCGATAGTCAAGAAAAGTAGGACCACGACGAGGCGGCTATGCATCGGCTTTCTCCAGGGGAACGGTTTTGAGGGATTACATAAGTACGGACTTGCTTCCGCTCACCCGGTTACACGCCTGCGGCCATGCTTTCCTGCGAACCTGAAAGGATTTTAAGGCTGTAAGCAACAGGTATCCGAGCATACCCGCGCGAACCGATGTTCCAGTA
>JBKJZI010000120.1:0-11504 GCA_046715155.1 Chthonomonadales bacterium
CAAAGCAGCTGCCGCCGGATTGGTCGGATGGTCCGGTCTGGGGCAAGCTCTACATAGCCGCCGCGGTCGATCACGGTTGGTGGGCGGCCCAAAAACCCCTCCGCCCGCGTGAGAACGCCACCTGGACTTTCATCGAGACGCTGCTCGCCAAAATGCCCGTGGGCGAGCTTCGGGCCAACGCGCAGCTCGCAAAAGGTGACTTGGAGCCTCCCGATCTCGACGCGCCTACCGGCCTCATTGTGGATGCCCGTGACCTCGACGTCCAGCGCTCAATGAGCATGCGGATACTGGATCAGGAAGGGCGGCTTGTATATCCCGAAGCGGACCATATGCCCGACCCTGACTGGCTCCAGGACCACGGCACCGCCTCCTACCCGAAGAGCATCCGAGATGCGAATCGCGCAGGAGAACGACCCATGATCGTCCGCGCCGTAGGCGTTTACGGCCCCGGCCGCGACGATCTCGTAGTCACGAACTTCATTGCAGATAAGATTAAGGAGCTCAACAAGCGCGGCAAATTCCTGAAAACGTTCAAAGTCTGCGTTGTCACCCGCACCGACTTCCCAGGGTACGGCGAAGAATGATTCAGCGTCGGCGCGCTTTTCAGTTTTGTCTGACCCGTCGGACGACTCTGACGCGTTGGATAGGCCCGATGCTGGCAGCCATACTACTTTGGGTGGTCCCGGTTCAAGCCCTTTTGAAGGACAGCGCTAAGGAAGAGATTGAGATCGTTGCTAACGGCGCGGCGGCGGTTACGAAGGACCTGGCGGCGGTAGAAGAAGAGGCGGTGTGGGACGCGAAGCGCAACGCGGTGGAGCAAGCTGCCGGAATCTTCCTTCGCGCCCGCGCAGTGGGCCGAGACTTCGAGCTCGAGGACGACCGGATCGAAGGGCGCACCAACGGGTTCATTCGCAAGTGGGAAGTAATTCCGGGGTCCCGCAAGATCGAAGCGCTGGGGAACGGGCGAGTACTCCGGCTGCAGGTCAAGGCGACTGTCGCCCTCCTTCCGGTCATCCGGAAGTTATCGGACATCAAGGACGTTTATGATGACCTTGAGCGGCCGCGAATCCGCGTCGAGATAACCAACGACGCTGGACGGCGCGTTAAAGACGTGCTAATGGCCGCGTTGAAAGCGGAAGGGTACGAGATCTCGCGCGACGAGAAGGCCGAAATACTGATCACCGGATTGGTGGAGTACACCCCGACCCTGCGGCTGGGCGATAAGGAAACGCCGTACGGGATCGGTGAGAAGCTGGCGGCCTGCCGAACCCGGTTGTCGGTTCAAGTGATATCTACCGCCAGCGAATCCGTCCTTCTGACGGCCTCCGGTCATGGCGCGGGTCGCAGTTTCACCAGCGACACGGAAGCCCGCGCCGATTCCGCCGAAGCTGCGGGAGACAACCTCGTCGTCCAAAGCCGTGATCTATTCCGCGAGGACCTGCTCGTCCGCTGGGCCCGGGAGAGGCAGGAGGGACACGTTGTCGCAATCCAGGCGAGCGGTCTGGATCCCAGGTCCCGCGACCAACTCCGGCAGCAGCTTGCCGCCATGCGCGGATTCCGAACGTTCGTTTACGAGAAGCAGGAGGGCGCCTCGCACACATTCCGTCTGCTTACCCGACTTGACACCCGCGCCCTGCGCCGCCGGTTGACAGATCTAACCCTTAACCAGCAGGAGTTAAAGCTCCTGAACGACCGGGGCCCAACGATTTTGTGCGCAGCCCGGCCCGCTCAGCGGGTAACCGGCCGATAAGGCTTTCATTCGTCATTCGTTTTTCGTCTTTCGCCTTCGAAAGGACATCGCCATGAGACTAATCGTATCTCGACGTACCGGTACAGCCCTCCTCGCCGCTAGCGCAATGCTGGCGGTGACCGGGATCGCGCTCGCGGGCAAGAGCGTGGAAAAGATCGGCAAGTTTGGACGCGTGGATTGGGACAAGAGCGTGCTCTACGCCACGGGGCTCGGCGCCGTGCCGCAGAATCCGGAGAACGACGCGAAGGCCTACCTGAAGGCCCGCGGATTTGCCAAGCTGGACGCTCTTCGCAACATGCTGATGACCGTCAAAGGTGTCCGCATCGATTCACACACGGTCGGAGCGGACTTCGTGACCAATAGCGACATCATCCGCGCTCAGGTACAGGGAATCATCAAGGGCGCCGAAGTGATCTCTGAACGAACCGTTCGTGTCGGCCGCAGCCAGATGGTGGAGGTCACCATCATCACGCCGTTGTACGGAGAGAAGGGAATCGCCCGGGCCATCGTGCCTGAGCTGAATCGCCGTTCCTCGGATGATGAGCCGGATAAGCCCGCGCGCGTGGAGATCTTCCGCCCGAAGACAACTCCTACCGAGCCGCCCGTCGTCGACACGCCCCGGATTCCGCTCCCGCGCAAGGAGCCGCGCGATGAGCCGCGTGACGAGGTTGAGGAAGCCTATTCGTCCGTGATCATCGATACTCGTGGACTAAGAGTGGAACGAAGCATGGCGCCGAAGATACGCCGTTCTAACGGGGAAGAAGTCTGGGGCACCATGAACGTGGATCCCGACTTCGTCATCGAGCACGGAATCTGCGCCTACGCTCGATCTATGTCGGATGCCCGGAATAACCGCCGAGCGGGTGAGAATCCGCTCGTGATCCGCGCCATCGGCCGAGCCGGCGGAAACTTCAACTGCGACGCCGTCATCACCGACCGAGACGCAGACCGACTGCTGCGAGCCACCCGCCGCGCCGACTTTCTCAAAGAATGCCGGGTGATCTTCCTGGTAGATCCGGACAAGTAGAGGGTCTCGGGTATCGGGTTTCGGGTATCGGGTAAGACGGATGCAGGGCTTTTTGGTTCTCACCCGAAACCCGATACCCGAAACCCGATACCCTAATATGGAGTTCCCCCGCGCTCCGATGCACCAGGCTGCACATTCGGAATGCGGGGGAATGCCTCCCGTCTCTCATCCACATTATCGTCCAATCTCGCCGAATCTGTCTGTTACTTATTTCACACCCGACGTAAACCAAAGTGTTAAGAGTTGAGTGTTGAGTGTTAAATTCCCATTGCTCAACACGCAACACTCAACTCTTATGTCCGGGAACACCCTCTGACGCCGGGCCGTAGAGGTAACCGATATGAGTCGCGGAATCCTTTTGTTGTTTCCCATTCTTACGATCGCCGGCTGCAGCGAGCATTTGAGCATGCCGGCGGCCGCATCCGGAAAGGTCCAGCCCATGAGCGGCGTGAAGGTCGTCAAATCGGACGAAGAGTGGAAGAAGGAGCTCACTCCGGAGCAGTACCACATTCTGCGCCAGAAGGGCACTGAGCGGGCCTTTACTGGAAAATATACGGACCACACTGAAAAGGGCATCTATTCCTGCGCCGGATGCGGCCAGGAGCTGTTCGAATCCGAGACCAAGTTCGGATCCCACTGCGGGTGGCCCAGTTTTTGGGAGGCGATGGACAAGAGCAAGGTTGCGTACCACGAGGACCGTACCTTCGGGATGCAGCGCGTGGAAGTGACTTGCAGCCGCTGCGGCGGCCACCTCGGCCACATCTTCGACGACGGCCCTCCCCCCACGGGCAAACGATTCTGCATCAACTCCGCCAGCCTGACCTTCAAGCCCCCCGCGGAATCCGCAACCAAACCGGCGAGTGATTCCGACGACGGATAGACGATTCCCTGAGTCGTGACATTGGGTAGGCGTGGGTGGCTGGAATGCCAGCTTGATCCATGCTCGTTACAAGCAACCGCCAATTTCGCGTAGAGCAGGATCTTCGTCCCTGCTGAGCTTATAACTCAATGAAGGTTTGGCGGTGACGGAGAATCCCGTCCTACGCACCCCATGTGTTCATCACGCCCAATTGATTCGAAATCAGAGGTATTCGTGTGAGAGTGGACCACGGTCGTGGGTATAATCCAATCGTCTGAGTAAGACGCAGTACACCAGGAAGTGAAAGCAACGACGCGGGCGTCGTCCGGTTCGAACATCGGCGATGCCCGTTTTTGCGTCTGGCTTATGGGGCCGGGCGGCGGGCGCCCCGAACGCATTCGGGGGGCCTTTGTCGTTTTCGGGCGGCCATACATATTCTTTCAGGGGGCGCCTTTTGCTGGTCCGGGCGCAGCCGGTGCATCGACGCACTCCCCGCGGTGGATCAGATATCGCCGAGGGAGAAGAATTGTCATGCAGAAGGGAACGGAAAAGCTCCGTCTCAGTCTATGGGCGGGCGCGCTTGCCGCGCTCGCCCTATCAGGTAACGGAATGGAGATGTGGAAGCGACAGGCCGAACGCCACAGCAAGGCGGACACCGCTCAGGTGACTGCCCGATCCGAGGCGGTATGCCGGCAATTCGTTCCGCGTCCAGGCGGGCTTCGGATCGTGGCACAGTCCAGAATGATGGCCAATGCGAAGAAGTCGGTTTGCGCTATTGGATGGTGGACTGCCTGGATTCGAATGGCGTGGCAAAGGCCCACATGATCTGGGATTCGGCCGGTGGAAACCTCAATGCCGTGAGCCGGCAGACGCCAACTTCTACTCGGAAGCTGGCCCGTCCGATCAACCGACGCCAGGCGGTCATTATGGCTGCGCATTCTCTACGTAAGCTGCCGATGACCTCGGCGGGCGATCGCTGGCGACTGCGCAATGTGGAGTTCTCGCGCACGGCCTGGCACGTTTCGTGCCGCGCTCCCAGTCGCCGGGCGCACGTCGTTATCGATGCGGCAACCGGAGAGCTGCTGTCCGTGATTGGCGGAAAGGTACGCGAGTTCCCAAGGGCGTAACCCATTTATCAGCCGGGCGGAGAATAACAGGCGGGCGTCGAACTCCTCCTCAACGATGGCTTGAGGAGAAGGATGAACTCTTCCACCGAGGAGAAGGCCCAACTCATTTCGCCCGGCTGGTCTTTTTGGACCCTGGCCGCCCTCTCAACGTCGATCGGGTGGGGAATCCGCGGCAATTTTGGGCATGAAGCCGGCGCGATGATCGCCGGCGTTCTCGGTGCGCTCGCGGTTGTAATTCTCTCGGGGCGCGAGGATTGGATTCGGCGCGCGCCCTGGTTCGCGGCGCTCGGAGGCATCGGGTGGTCGTTCGGCGGCTCCATGTCCTACGGCCAGGTCATCGCATACACACACTCGGGGCACTCCGCATCTGTCCTCTACGGATTCGCCAGCCTCTTCCTCATCGGATTCCTGTGGGCCGCTCTGGGCGGGGCCGGAATCGCCCTCGCCGCGTTCCTTACCAAACGGCAACTAAGCGAGCTAATTCCGCCGCTCACTGTAATCTTCTGCCTCTGGTACCTGCGCGATCAGTACGAGGTCCGAGTCATAGCCGTCGACCCGGCATACCGCCAGAATGACCCTCTGTATTGGTTCGATACGGATTGGACGGCGGCGCTTCTGGCAGTGGTCGGAGTACTCGTGTACGCGGGAGTCAGGCGTCGCTGGGACAAAGCCTGCTCGCTGATTCTGCATGTGGCCGTCGGATGGTGGGCCGCGTTTCTGATCCTCGTGGTGCTCTTGGGAATAAGGATGACTCCGCCACGCGGGGACAGTTGGGCGGGCTGCCTTGGGATGGTGATCGGACTATGGGTATTCCTCCAGCGCAACGGGTTGGCCGGCGTAACGTTAGCGTCCCTGGTCGCCGGCTTTATCGGCGGCCTCGGATTCTCGGGCGCGATACTGCTGAAACTGATCGAGGTCACCAGCGGACTGGAGACGAACTGGCACAGCATCATGGAGCAGACTTACGGAGCGGTCAACGGAATCGCAATCGCTGCCGCCATGGGGCTGCTCCTTCGCCGCGCTCCTTCGATGCACGACGAATCCGAGTCGGGTAATGCGGGCACGGTCGCGGTCGTATTCACGCTGCTGATCGTTCCCTACCTCAATATCCAGAAGAATCCGGAGCGGTGGGTGGAAAAGGAGGTGTTCCCGGCATCGATGTACGGAATCCCGACGCAGACCTGGTTCGATCTCGGATTTGCGGCCGCGGCGATTGTCGTGGTGTGGCTGATCTTCCGGCATCGGCGGAATCCGATTCCCCTGGTCCCGTCGTCCGCGGCGGGGAAAGCTCAACTCCTCTACATCATATTCCTGTGGATGATGGTGATCGCGAATTTCGAGCGCGCTATCGTCGGATTCGCCCCCCAACGGCTCATCACTGAAGGCGTGATCTTTCTGAACGCGGTCCTATGTTCGGCGCTGGTTCTTGGCGGGCCCCCGGTCCGAGGCTTTGGAGCGGAATCCGGAGCGGCGTATGGCGTTCTCCTGAGGCGAGCCGCCGTGGTGGGCATGGCGGCGTTGATTGCCGCCCTCTTTATGCAGTGGGGCATTGTCCGCGCCATTTATGGCAACCGCTTCGCCGGTCACGGGGGCCATCACGTCCGCTTCGGCCCAGACGCCACCGCCACCGCCGAGAAACCGAAGCCCGGCGCCCCCCGCCCTTAATCGCCGCCGTCTGGCCGTCTGTCCTACATGGCGCGGGCGGTAGAAATACGGCATACTAAAGAAACCAACCGGACAGAAAGGGCAGCAGATGGCGGAACTGGTCAGCATTGTCTACAAACCGGAAGACGCGACGCCGGCGGACGGCGCATTCACGCGGATCCCGGTGCAAGAGGCGCGCCTGGAGGCTGGACATGGGATCATCGGGGACCAGAAGGGCGGAAACGTCTACCGCCAGCTAAACGTTATGGGTGCAGAATCGGTTCGCGCGCTTGCCCCATCCGGTTATAAGACCGCTCCGGGCCAGCTCGGAGAGCAGCTCGTGATATCAGGATTCGATATCGAGTCGCTGCCGGAAGGCACGCGGCTGCGAATAGGTGATTCCGCGGTGATCGAGCTTTTGCAACTGCGGGAGCCGTGCAACCGCTTTGAAAGCTATCAAGGACGTTCACTGGATGGCGCAGTAGGCAAGATCGGCTGGATGGCCGCCGTCGTCTCGTCAGGATCAGTTCGCATCGGGGACGGGGTCACATTGGTCGAGCCCGCGTTAGTTTGACGCGAACACCAAACACCGCCTTACACTCATGATTGGGAACCAATCATTAACTGGGTCACGTTCCGGTCGCACGCTGGAGACCGGGCATGTGCTCGCGATTGAGTTGATCGGACTCGCCCGGTTCACGCGGGATGAGCTGCCCGGGGTCATCACGGAGTTCCAGCGGCTCATAATGGCTACACCGCAGGTGCGGGAGGCGCTGGATCGCAATAGCATTCTCATCCAGACGAGGGAACACAGCATTCAACTGGTGTTTCTCGGCGATCCGCTGGCCGCACTCAAGTGTGCACTTCAGGCTGCCAATGAAGCCAAGCGACGCCCGAACGTGCGTATCCGCATGGGACTCCACAGCGGCCCGGTCTACGTTCCGTCGGACCTGACCGACGCGCGCGAATGCACCGGGGAGGTTCTGTCCGGCGCGCAGCTATTGATGACCGCGGGCCAGGAAGGGCACATCCTCACATCGGAGCCTGTCGCCCGGGCGGCATCGACGGTCGAGCTCTGGGCGCGCTACATCAATGACCTGGGCGAGTGCGAAGTGCGGCCGGGCAACCGAATCCGCCTGTTTAGCCTCTTTGGAGGAAGTATTGGGAACCCCACGCACCCGCTCACCCGACCCGCCGAATCCGGCGTCGTCAAGGGGCAGTGGCGCCGCCGAAGACGCATCTCGGCCGGGACTATTGCATTCGTATTATTCTCGATAGTGATTGCGGGGACGGCCTCCGCGTGGTTCGTGTCGCCGGGATTCAAGACATGGGCTGAAGAAAAGTACCGCTCCGCGTTTCCAGCCGCCGCAATCAAGGTCGCGAAAAAGAAACCTGCTCGGGCTAACAAGAAGCAATCTCGCTCCAAACGCACCAGTAGCCAGCAGGGACGTGCGCGGACGGGCGGTTCACTACCCTCCTACGCCGCCGATCCACAGATGAAGACGGATATCCGCCCTCGACCGGCGGTGGAATCATCCGTTGCCGAATCCGAGGATGCGGAGTCCGAAGGCTCCCACTTTACGTCACTGATTCTAAACGCCAGGGGACAGTCCGTCAATAAGGGCGAGGGAATCCGGATCCTGACGGCGGACGGCAGCGAGTTGTGGTCCGGGACGCCGCAGTTCGCTTCGAGTCTGGGGGCTGCGCGCGGAATGGAGCTGTCCGGCGAGAATCCACTCGTGCTCAAGGCCGTTCGTGCGGGGCCGGCCGGAAGCGTGCTTACGATCGGTTCGACGGGCGTGGAACGGCTGCGAGCGGCCACGAGCGAAAACCCGTTCCTTGAGGGTGGCTGCGTCATAATCGTTCATTAATTTCCCGGTGGTTTGCCCAGTTCTGGATTCCGCCGCACATTGGAACAATACTCATCGGTAACGGGTCGGACAAACGGCCGGAGGAGGATTTGCAACGCAAGTTGCCGAAGCGATAACCTCCTTTAGTCTCCCGATGGAACCTTTCCGAACCACCGTCACGTCTCTACGAGCGGTACGTTTTCACTGCTTACGGACGAGCATATATGCAGACTTACCCCGGTGTACCGGAAGTGTACGAAGTCGAGACGGAGCGTTACGATCCCGCTCACGTCCTCTTCATTGACATAGTAGGCTATGGCCTTGCGCCTATGAACCGGCAGGCGGCTCTCATCGAAGAGCTGCAGGAGCTGGTTCGTCGAACCACGCCTTTCCGCGAAGCCGATCCCGGCAAAGAGCTGATTCTCCTCCCTCGCGGTGACGGTATGGCATTGGTTTTCTTCGACGACTTCCTGTCTCCCGTAAACTGCGCCCTGGAGCTCGCCGCCAAACTTAAGGAGCGTCCCCACCTTCGCGTTCGAATGGGCGTGCACAGCGGCCCGGTGATCGTCATAAGCAATATTCTGGACGAACCGGACGTTTCCGGGGACGGAATCGTCCTGGCCCAGCGGGTCATGGACTGCGGGGATGCGGGACACATTCTGCTGTCAGAATCGGCGGCGGCTCACCTGGAGAAGCTAGAGGGATGGATCCCTATGCTGCACGACCACGGTTTCTGCGGCGTGAAGCACGGGGGAAGAGTTCATATCTTCAACCTGTGCGGCAAAGGCCTGGGGAATCCGCAGCCTCCTCGCAAGCTGTTGCAAGAGGCGGCCATCATGATCGACCGCGCGCGCGTTTACGGCAAGCGCCCCTCGCCGCTGTGGGTGTCGGACCTTCGTTCTCCGGCGCTTATTACCCTCTGGAGCGCCGGGGTCTTCGGCTTCTTCTTCCTCACCTTCTGGTTTATCTCGCCAACATTCCGTGGACTTATCCGTGAAGCGTATGGCCTGAATCAGACGGTGCAGGCAGCGCCCTCTTCCTCAGTGCGGTAGGCTCGGCCCGGGAACGGATGGCGCCTCGATCTCACGCGATTCCCTGACCGCAGATCGCGACGGCTCCATGGCCGGATCCACTTTCACGAGCGCCAGCGCAAGTACTTCGTCAACGTGACTGACGTGCTTGAAGTCGATCTCCTTGAGTACGGACTCCGTGACGTCTTCCAGGTCTTTGCGGTTTTCCTCGGGCAAGATCAGAGTGCGGATTCCGGCTCGATGCGCCCCCAGGACCTTCTCCTTGATTCCACCCACGGGCAGCACTCGCCCGCGAAGTGTGATCTCCCCCGTCATTGCGATGTCTTTCCGTACCGCCTGGCCCGTAAGCGCGGAAGCGAGCGCCGTGGCAATGGTTATCCCGGCGGACGGCCCGTCTTTTGGCACCGCGCCTGCCGGAACATGGATATGGATGTCGAATTGTCGATAAAAGTCTTCCGAGAGCTGCAACTGGCGCGCGCGCGACCGAATGTATGAGAGCGCTGCCTGGGCAGACTCTTTCATGACATCGCCAAGCTGCCCGGTGAGGACGAGCTTTCCTTCGTGACCTCGCATAAGGGTCACCTCGACAGTGACGATGTCTCCCCCTGCTTCGGTGTATACCATTCCGGTCGCAGCGCCGACCTCGTCCTCCTCGCCAACCGTCCCATAATGGAATCGACGCCGGCCGAGAAACGTCTGAATGTGAGGCGCATCGATCTTTACTCTGGACTTACTTCCTCCAGCCACGCGGCGAGCGACTTTGCGGCAGAGGGCCGCTATCTCACGCTCCAGATTTCGCACACCAGCTTCACGCGTGTATTCGCGGACCAATTGGATTACGGCATCATCGTTGATGGTGAGGTTCCGACCGGTCAGCCCATGCTCTTTCACTTGCTTTGGAACCAGGAACTGCCGCGCGATGTTCACCTTTTCGTCCTCGGTGTAACCCGCAAAGCTGATGACCTCAAGGCGGTCTTTCAGCGCGGGTGGAACGGTGTCCAGCAGGTTAGCAGTGGTTATGAACATCACGTCCCGGAGATTGAACGCGACCTCGAGGTAATGGTCGCTGAATTCATCGTTCTGTTCGGGATCCAGCGCCTCTAGCAGCGCCGATGACGGGTCGCCGCGGAAGTCCATTCCAAGTTTATCGATCTCGTCCAGCATGAAGACCGGGTTATTCGAGCCCGCCTGCCGGATGCCCTGGAGAATGCGCCCCGGGAGCGCGCCTACGTAGGTCCGCCGGTGCCCGCGAATTTCCGCCTCGTCACGAACTCCGCCCAGCGATATTCGAACGAACTTTCTCCCGAGCGCCCGCGCGATGGATTTGCCGATCGATGTTTTTCCAACACCGGGCGGCCCCACGAAGCACAGGATAGGCCCTTTTGTAGGACCAGCGAGCTGCCGCACCGCCAGGAACTCGACGATTCGCTCCTTCACTTTCTGAAGACCGTAGTGGTCCTCATCCAGTACTCTCGCCGCTTCCTCGACGTCCTTTCGGTCTTCGGTTGCCTTCTTCCAAGGAAGCAAAACCAGCCAGTCGAGATAGGTTCGAATAACGCTCCCTTCGGGGGCAGCAAAGGGCATTTTGTCCAATCTGTCCAGCTCATGAAGGGCCCGTTCCTCAACCGTCTCGGACATCCCGGCCGCGCTGATCTTCTCGCGATACTCCTCGATCTCTCCGCCTCGGTCGTCCCTCTCGCCCAATTCCTGCTGAATGGCTTTCATCTGCTCGCGCAGAATGAACTCGCGCTGCGTGTCGCCCATCTCCTTCTCGACGCGGGAGCGGATGTTCTTCTGGATCTCCAGAATCTCCAGTTCTTTCTTGAGCACGATGGAGAGCTTTTCCATCCGCTCCTGCACGTCCAGCGTCTCGAGGATCTCCTGTTTCACGTCGACGCGAAGCTGCTGAAGGTAGGGGATGATAGTGTCCGCAAGCCGCCCTGGCTCATCGGTGTTGACGACGTTAATGAGCGCTTCGGGAGCGATGTTGCGGCCGAGGTTGACGATCTGCTCAAACTGAGCCGTAGCGCCGCGCATCAGCGCTTCGATCTCGATGTCCTTGCGCTCTTCGGATGGCATCGGTTCCGCGACTACCTTAAAGTAAGGAAACTCCTGAATGTACCCGACGATTCGAACGCGCTCTATTCCCTCCAGCATCACGCGCACCGTTCCGTCCGGCACCCGCAGAATCTGCATGATCTCAGCGATGATTCCAA
>JBKJZI010000121.1:0-5634 GCA_046715155.1 Chthonomonadales bacterium
CACCCTACACCCTACACCCTACACCCTACACCCTAACTCGGGAACCTTCAAGTACGCTGAATCGTCTCACCCCTGCGCAGGGTCAGGCAATCACCGGCGCATCTTATTACTCCACAAGGAATTGATCTGTAATGGTAAAGTGTCGTCATTGCCATAACCGCGTCTATCTATTCGAGGCTCAGTGCTGCTACTGTCACCGTCGCCGCTTCAGCCGCTCGACCGAAAAGGCGCTGGTCGCCACCCTTATCGCCGCACAACTTTTCGGATTCGGATTCCTCCTACTCCGCATCGCCTCATCCTGATCGCTTCATTCGGCCACTCCTGAAGGAGTCGTCCCAAACCGGCATTCGCTCGAGAGTCTCACGCGAAAAAAAATAGCAGGAGGCCCATATGGGCCTCCTGCTACTCTCATCCTAATCCTAATCCTAATCCTAATCCTACCCACCGAAATTCGGATAAGGGTAAGGATGAAGAAAACAGCCGGATTCCCATCGGGGCCTCCGGCTATTCAGCGGCGCTAATTAACCGTGATCGTTTGAGAAGTCGCCACGAGTCCGCTTCCGTCGTTCAAATAGTAACGGAACTCGTACTGCCCCGGATCGTTCGGCGCCGTAAATATCGCCGATCCACTGGTCGTTCCTCCCGTATAGACGTAGGAGTACCATTGGTGGGAGGCCGTCCCGACCTTAAAGAGCCCTACCCAGTCGGTCGCTGAGGTTCCCGATGGCGCCGTCCACGAAGCGGTGATCTGGCCGCCCTGTGCAACGGTCGTCGGAGAGGCCGACACTGAATACGCGCTCTGGACTACGTTGCTCTGGGCTACATGCACGTAGGAGTCCCGCAGCAGGTATCGGGCGACGATGGGCCCGTAGGACGGCATGGTGGTCACCCATGTGCCGGACGTTGCTCCGCCCGTGTAAATCCACCGATTCGGGTCATAGTTACGGTTTTCCGTCTCGCCGGCAGCGTAGATACCGATCCAGTCATTTGCGGGCCTGCCCGCCGGCGCCGTCCATGACACCGTAAGTGGGCTGCCGGGCGCCGCCGAACTTGGAGTTATTGATACCGAGAATCCGCTTGGCGCTACAACGACAAGCGGATTGCTGGTTGCTGTCGAAGTGTAACTGTTATTTACCAGGTAGCGGTACTCATAGTTTCCCGGGGTCGAGGGAGCGTACCTTTTGACGGTTCCGGAAGTTGTCCCGTTGGTATAGAACGCGTCCATGTAGGCCGTATTCGGCGCTCCCACGGCGTACAGACCGATCCAATCCGATGGCCCCGGTGATGCCGCCGTCCATGATACCGTAGTGGGCTCGTTCGTGACTGCCGGGCTCGGCGTCACTGTAACAATTTGCGCCGATGCGACCCCGCTGGCGGCGAGGACCATAAGAATCGGCATCAACATCCTGATTGACTTCATCGTTCACCTTTCTGTGAGCCGTTGCTCAGTTGGTGGAGACGGCCGAATTGCCGTCAAAAGTAAACCTCCGCTCCCGTTAATAAATGGCAGCGTCGTACCCGATTCCTAAACTTGATGACCCGCTCCCCGCGATGGCGCAATTGCGTGAAAATATGGCCGGATTATTAAGAATAGCATTTGAATCGGGCGACGGGGGAGTCGCGAGTTGAACTAAGCGGACATGCTCGATTGAGTCGGGTTGAAGCAGCTTTGCGGTCTCATCGTAGCGATACTTGCATCCGCATACAGAAGCAAGACTGAAAAAAACCGTAAACTGTTTCCGATGTTCACAAATTACGCAAAATGGGCTGTGGAAGACAGCTACGCTCTCCCGCAAGCGTGAACCAGGCGGACCCCTTGGAGTGCGGCGGCTCGACGCCGCTTTGTCTACCGTTTTGCATCGCCTTAGCGAGGGCCGCGCCGCACCGTCTCTTGACCGCCGCGCTGGATAAATGAGTCAACGCCGCGAGCGTTGATCACCCTATCCCCCGGAATCCCTCCCTTGCGAGCCTGCAGTACCCCCCAGCGGACATGGTCCAGCTCCGAGATCGAGTGAGCGTCCGGATTGATGCTGAAGTTGCAGCCTGACTCAAGCCCGAGCTGGTGCCACCGCCAGTCCACGTCCAGCCGGTGCGGGTTTGAGTTGATCTCCACCGCCGTGCCGTTCTCCGCGCAGGCCCTCAACACCCGCTCGATATCCACTTCGTATCCGGGCCGGCTCAACAGCAGCCTGCCGGTCATGTGCCCGAGAATGGTGATATACGGATTCGATGCCGCGCGGACCAGCCGTTCCGTCTGCGCCCCACGGTCCATGGCGAATTGCCCGTGGATGCTGCCGACGATATAGTCGAACGCCGCCAGAATCTCCTCATCGTAATCCAGCGAACCGTCCGGCCGGATATCGGATTCGATTCCATGAAGCACCTGGAACGGAATCCCTTCGCCCTGATACCGCCGGTTGAGCTCCTCCACCAGCTTTCGCTGCGCTCTCACCCGATCCGGCTTGAGCCCGCCCGCATAAAACGCGGACTGTGAATGGTCCGCGACTCCGAAGTATTCGAGCCCGCGCTCCCGGCAAGCCTCCGCCATCTCCAAAAGAGTGTTAAGGCCATCCGAGGCTTCCGTATGACAGTGGACGATTCCGCGGATGTCGGACTCCGCCACCAACTCCGGAATCTCTCCCCGCTCGGCCCGCTCGATCTCCCCGCGCCCCTCCCGCAGCTCCGGCTGGATATACGGCAGCCCCAGCTCCCGATAAAGCGAGTCCTCATCCGGGCAGGGAATCCGCTCTCCTCCCCGCCACAACCCATCCTCCGCGAGTCGAAGCCCGCGTGATTCCGCTCGCCCCCGAAGCCCATCAACATGTAAGTCTGACCCCGTAGCCGTCACCAATGCCGCCCCATATGCATCACCCGCACTCACGAGAATAAGGCTCGCCGCTTCCGATCCGACCGATCCGACCGATCCGTCCGATCGCTCCCGCGCCACCAGCCGAATCGAATCCACCACCTCGCACCCCCGCCGCACCGGACCCGCCGCAACAACATCGGCCAACTCCGGAAACGCCTCCTTCGCCATCTCCACCGCAACACCGGCTTGTCCTGTCGCCACGTGCAGGTGCATCATCCGCCTGGAATCCCGCGCGAAATGGATGGACTTGAGGATCTTCTCCTGAAGCGCCGGCCCAAACCCCTTCAACCCCGCCAGCTCGTTCGCCCGGCACGCCGCTTCGAGCTCTTCCAGCGATGAGATTCCGAGCTGTTCATAGAGCTGGATCACCTTCTCGCGCCGCAGCTTGGGGACCTTCAGCATCTCCAACAGCCCGCCCGGGTACTGCTCCCGCAGACGCTCCAGCGTCCGGTGCGTCCCGGTCCGGTGCAGCGTCTCGATCTTCTCCGCCAACACCGCCCCGATCCCCGGAATCTCCATCAAACGCCCCTGCTCAACCAGGTCCTCCAGCGGAATCGGCACTGACAGGAGAGCGTGCGCCCCCTTGGAATAAGCCTTGAACTTAAACCGAGACTCCCCCGCCAGCTCCAGCCGCTCCCCAATCTCACTAAGCAGCTCCGCTACCTGTCCCGCGTTCAGCTTGGTCATGGGAGGATTAACGGATGACGATTTCAATCGGTTCCGTCACCTGGCTTGCCAGTTGCTCTTCAGGCGTTCCGGACGCACGGGTCGATCCCCTTGAATTGCCCGGTGATTCGATAATTGCCCGGCGGAACGAACCGGCCATCCAGGTCCTGCTGGTACCACACTTCGGTGAACTCCCGCACGTCGCGAGGACCGATAGCAACGAACTGCGATACTGCCCCACAGACGACCTGCCACTCCCAAATGAGGTCGTCCCCTTTATAGACGCGAGCTTCAAAAACCAAACAACCGATAACGTGTATTGTGACCGTATCGCCGGAATTGCCGACGAACAGCGACAGCCGAACCGGCTCTCGGCGACTGAATTCCCGTTTGTTGGCCTGAAGACGAAGGGAAAGCAGGCCGGCGACGCGGACGGGGGAAGTCACAGGTACTTCCTCGATCGGGGCCCCGCTCCCGCCACATCCAGCCAGGCAGGCAAAAACGCACCCGGCGGTTATCGAATGACGTTTGATGTAAAACTGACCCCTTAAACCCATTGTTCTAAGCCTGAAACCAGGTTCGCGTAGGGCAGGATCTCCGTCCCTGCCAGCCTCCCGTTACCCTGAACGTGGCTGAAAGATTGCGAAAGCGTAAGAGTTAGCTCTGCGCATGAGCATTCCGGATGCGGGCAAAAGGCAGGGACGGAGATCCTGCCCTACGCAAATGTTCGTCTCTGTGGACACAATGTTGATTCACATCAGACGTATGCAGTCCGATTCAATTGCGTGAGTCGTCCGGCTGCCCACCGAAGAATGCGCCCCGTAACGCATCCGTAGCTGCGTCCGAATCTTCGGCTTCGACCGCCGATTCGAATGCCTTCATCAACTCAGGGTCAATTTCCGGCTCTGGTGAGATGGAATGCGCCTCCTGACGCATCCGCGCCGCCCCGACCGGATCGCCTTTCGCTTCGGCCATATCAGCCAGACTCCGCAGCGCGCCGGCCTCCCAGCATTCGACCCCTATCTCACGACAGATACTCCGGCATTCCAGGAGCCGCGACTCCCGCTCGGCTGAGAGGTCCTCACGCTCCCCAGAATCCAGAAGCATGAGCATCTGAGCGACTTGCTTCTTGTGGCCAAGCTCACGGTAGATGACGAGCGCCTCTTCGGCCAGAGCGCGCGACCGAGGAGGGTCGTCGCTCATGTAACGGATGGATTGTGAGAATAGCGCTTGTGCTTCGCCCCCTCGGTTGCCAATCTCTCGGTAGTTCGCGATAGACCTTTCTATCAGCTTCTTAGACCGTTCTTTGTCCCTGATCCCGCATATGGCCGCCTGTCGCTCCAGAGCATCGGCTATGAGTTTTTTGTCTCCCACCTCCTCCGCGAGCGCAACGCTTTCTTCCAGCAGACTCTCGGCCTTCCTTCCGCTCGAAACCGTCGCGAGAATGTTCATACTGCGGCTCATACCGGCTTTATCCCCGATATCGCGGCAAATCGCCAGGGCCTCGCTCGACAGTCTTTTCCGCCTCTCGAAGGGCGTCTCCGCCGTGGGATTGAAATGAAACGCAAGGTCGGCAAGGAGCATTAATGCGCGCGCTTCTACTTGGCGGTCGCCGCTTCGCTTCGCGAGAAAGAGGGCCTCTGAGAACAGCGTATGGGCGAGTTCATCTCGACCGTGATGTCTCGCTTCGGCCCCCCGCGATAGGTTTTCGCGCGCCTGAGAGGCATCGGACTCGGAGTCGGCGCTCATCGTATCGCAATGGGCCTCAGCGTGAATCCCGCGACTGCGCCTTTGATCTTATTGACTCCGCAGATGTATGCGAATTCGTAGGCCCTATCTTTAGCGAGGTCTTCCAGATTGTGGAACTCGCCGATATGGACGCCTTGTTCGATGAGTAGGTAGTCGTGCACCGGGTTGAAGCTGCGGCTGCCTTCGGGCGCGGGTCCGACTTCCAGCCCGCTCGTATCCGCGCCGACCAAAACCGCCCCCTTCTCGGCTACCAGCCACTTCGCGGAATCCAGGTCGATTCCCGCGTTGTCATGCTCGCCGATCTTGACGTGGTCGCTCCCCGCCGGCCCCCCCTATGGCGCCGGCCCCGG
>JBKJZI010000122.1:0-29592 GCA_046715155.1 Chthonomonadales bacterium
CCTCTAGGTGACAAATCATGGTCGCGACTGTTGGACCTGAAAGAGGCCCAACAGGTGACCCTTAAAGGTCGCACCGTGGTTTCCATCGTGGCTCGACACGCGGTTGTAGTGGATAAAGTAGAGATAGTCCGGCTGGCAAAGCAAATATCGGAAAGGGCCAAGTAACGGTCTGAGCCGAGTCATTCAGTGCAGTAGAGGATTCTCCGCGCGAGGGGCCTGGAGGCGAAGCAATGTTTAAAACTGGAACGAGGATCCCGAAGAGGACTTTCGCCAGCATTCCTATCCCGATGCCGCGCCGAGCCCCAATTGGCTGCCATCGCGCCATCCTGGTTTTCGCTCTAATCCTTGCAGGCGCCGTCGTCACGTCTCGCTCGACTGCGCAGGGTCCACCCGGCAACACCGGAGTTCATGGTTACGTTCGCGACGGTTTGACGAATCTCCCATTGTCCGGAGCAACGGTGACCATAGGGGCGCAAACGGTCACGACCGATGGATCCGGATACTACAGTATTTACGTTTCCGCCGGCACGTATGAGGTTTCCGCCTCGAACCCCTACTACACTACACAGACTCATACAGGCGTCGTAGTAGTCGAGAATCAGCTCACCGCAAGGGACTTCACACTATCACCCACAACCGGTACCATTTCAGGCCGGGTGATGGACGAGCATTTCAAAAAGAATATCCCGGAGACCGGCAAAACAATTCTCGTGACGAACGGCACGCTCACGGTTCAGTCTGGCGGATACCAGCAGCCGTCGTATGAATATGAGATGCAGTACGTTCCACCCGGAACTTACAATCTCACGTGCAGTTATCCTGGACTTCCCAGTCAGCGACGGGTTGTTACCGTCGTGGCAGGCCAGGAAGAGACGGTTGACTTCGTGCTTGGCCGCTGCGTGGTGTTCGGTACAGTGAAGGACTCCCAGGGCCAACCGCTGTCCGGCGTAAAAGTCAGCGATGGAACGTGGACGGCCCGCACGGATTCTAACGGACGCTATGAGATCCTCTGGCCTCCCCAGGGAATGTACGAGTTCACGGCTTCGCTTAACGGATTCCGCACGGTGAAGAAATCCCTCGACCTCGCCGCCAACAATAAGCAGGTCCTCGACTTCACGCTGCCTCCGCCGATGGTTCTTACGAACGTCACCGCGACGCCCGGGAACGGCCAGATTGTCCTCGCCTGGACTAATCCTACGGTGTCGGATTTCGACCACGTAAACGTCTATCGATCGAATATCGCGGGACAGGTCGGATTGAAGATCGGGCAGACTACTGGCCCGACCATCGCGACGTACACCGATACCGGATTGAACAATGGCAAGGTCTACTACTTTGTCTTAAAGGCTGTGGATCAGTCCGGCATCGAAAGCGACGGCTTCGTCTCGCGCACCTGGACCAGCCAGACGGATTGGGCGCAATGGTTCCTGAACGGGCTCACGGCGACAACTTGCGTCGGCGCCCTCGAAATCGCCAATACGCTGAACGAGGCGACCGGGCAAGGTATCGCAATACGTGCGGTCGTCGGCGGGACTATTACGGTTCTTGCCGATTCCGGCCTCTTGATCACCCCAACCGGCACCAAGGAAACGACACTGGCCAAAGGGGAGGTCTCCCCGATCCTGACGGCCGAGACTATGCGCGGCTACACTACCAGCACGATCGGCAGGGTGGATTCCGAAGGCTATGCCAACAAGGTCGCGATCAATGCCGGCGGTAACAACATCACGGCCGACTTCGTCAAGGGCACGTCGGCCGCAGTGACGACCGGCCTGACCGTGAGCGGAAGTATCCAAGTGACCAACCTGGTAGTCAACGGTCAGTCAATTACTCCCTCCGGAGCGGTAGGGCAGGTAATCACGCTCCCCAACAATGGGAAGGTCGTCTTCAACGAACAGATAACTTCGGTAACCGCCAACAAAGCCGAGATCACGCTCAATGCGATGCGCGTCATCGTAGCGGCCGGCCGCGGTGCGGTGCTGTTCAATAAGGCTGCGAATGAGCGACTCAAGATCAATGGGAACAACATCCGCGTTACCGGCGGTGGACACAGTAATCAAGACCTGGAGGTCAACGGCAACAGCATCACCGTGACCGACCTGGTCACCTACTACGGTAACGAGACGATCAGCGGAACCGGCAATTCCATAACGCGCCAGCACGTAACTGACCTTCGCGCCGCGCCGCTCCTTCCTCGCCCGCTTTCACAATACAAAACTGATGCCCAGGCCGCCGGAACGTATTTCACCGGCAAGGCCGACCTCACGATGGGTTCAGGCGGTGGAATCTGGGTGAAGGGCGCCGGCCCAGACAAGCTGGTGCCGAACGGCAGCATCATCTACGTGCAGGGCGAGATCAAGATCAATGAGAAGAACTTCAATCGCAAGGTAACCCTGATCGCCACAAAGGCCGGGTCGAATGATAAGGGCGATGTATTTCTCAATCACGATCACTTCCGGTTGGTACCGGCGGACGGAAAACTACTTGCCCACGGTGACGGGAAAGTCCATGTAAACGGCAAGTCGGCCGTCCTACAGGGAATACTAGACGCGGGCGCCGAGCTCCACGTGAACGGCAATGGGCATAACATCAACGGGTACCTCTGGGGCCACGGGATCCACCTGAATGGAAACGACACGACGATCACGGGGCAGCTCAATATAGGATCGGAGGACGTAGATGTCGTAATCGGGCAAGCCCGGTCCGGGGTGAAGCTAGCCAACCAGAACAATAACGAAGGCTACGGAACCATCCTCTATAGGCCGCAGCAGAGCGTAGTCCAGATATGGTCCGAATCGCAGCTAGCTTCCAGTATTTGCGATAACGCTCCCTTCGAGTCTGTGTGGATAGCCAATTCATCCGGTGACTCCGTATCACGGTTGAATGTCTCGACAGGAGCGACCATTGCGACTTACGCGCTCGACGGCACGCCCGACGGCTCGACGTTTCCATCACGGAGCATGGTTGCTTTTGATGGGACCTACTGGGTTGCGAATCGGCAGGGCAACAGCGTCACTCGAATTAAGACAGACGGAACAGTAACCACCTTCCCGATCGACTCAACCACTTACGGCTCGCTGCCCCGAGCGCTTTGCATCGATCACAACGGGTTCGTGTGGGTCGGCATGTACAACGGTCCGCCTTCTTCACCGCCGCCAATTCCGCCGCCCCCGAGTTACCCGAAGCTTCTGAAGCTCGATCCGATCACCGGCGCGATTCTTGCCAGCTACAACATGTCCGGCGGCGCCTACGGTATGGCGCTCGATAGACGCAATCGAATCTGGATCACGACTCACAATCCGAGCAAGATGGTGCAGTTCAGTCCCGCGCTCGGCCAGGTTGTGAGGGAAATTCCCTGGGGCAGCAACGACGGGATTCCCTATGTTGCCAACATTGGAGACGACGGGGCTATCTGGGTCTCATCATACGGCGGCCAGCGGCGCATCTACCGCATCGATCCGGACACGGGCAGCGATCCGACCTATTTTTCCCTGCCAGATCAGGCAGATGCGACAGGAATGCGCGGAATCGCAATGGACCCGGACGGAACGATGTGGGTAGCGGAAACCAGTGATTCGCGAATGTGGCGATTCCGCGCGAGGGATGGTTTGATATACGGCATTTTCCCAGCGGGGACCACACCCACGGGTGTTGCGCGGGACGTAAAAGGCAACATGTGGGTCGCCAACATGAACTCGTACTACTCGGGTTACACGGGGAGTGACGCCTATAAGTACGCCCCGGATGGGCGAGTGATCGGTAGATACAAGGTTGGGTCAGGCCCATACAATTACAGCCATATGACAGGCATGTCGGCGCTTCAGTCTTCGCATACGACGTTGCTGGAGTATTCGCTCGACGGGCAGAACTGGACGAGCGAGCTGACCGACGTGCCGCCTTCTGAAGGCGTGCATATCCGCTTTACGCTCGGGCGGGCGAATCCGAGCACCTCGCCGACGGTGGACGAATTCACCATTCGGAGCCTGCCGCAATTTGCGTGTACGCCGCTGGCGGCCCCGGCGGCCGCATGGGCGGCGATCGCCGCGCCAAATGGCGGCGAGAGGTGGCTCATCGGTGTTCCAACTCCGATTCGCTGGGCGAGCTCCGATCCGCAGAGTATTGTCGCGTCCGTTCGGCTGTATTATCGGACCGCCGACGGAAATCCGTGGAATCAGATCGTCCAAGGCGAAGCGAACGACGGCGTGTATACATGGACCGTACCGTCCGCGGCCACGACGACCGCCCGCTCGAAGATCGAACTGTATAACAGCGCGAGCCAACTCATCTCCGCGGACGAGAGCGACGAACTCTTCACCATCAGCGCCTGGGGCAAGGTCACGGGGTTGGTGACCGATTCCGTGAGCGGCGCCCCGCTGCCGAGCGCCATCGTCACGGATGGTTCTCAAACGGTTACGACGGGAAGCGACGGGCGCTATCTGATCGACCGCGTTCCGGCGGGAGCCGTTGTCCTCCAGGCTTCCGAGGGCAGTCACCTATCCAAGTCGGTTTCAGGGACAGTCACCGCCGATCAGACCACGACCCTCAACATCACGCTCGACAAGCCGGCGAGTATCGAAGGGACCGTAACGGATTCCAACAACGGGCTGATCCTCGGGGGCGCGATCGTTTCCGAGCTTAGCCAGACCACGTTTACGACCCTGGCCGACGGGAAGTACAAGTTCCATGGCTATGCTCCGGGAACGTATACGGTTACGGTTGTCCGCGCGGGATATCAGAACAAGACCCTCAACATCACCGTGACCGCCGGCCAGGCCGGAATCCTCAACTTCCCGATGGCGCGCGCCGGATTCGGGAAGATACGCGGCGTGGTTACCGGCACGTCTTCGATTCCGCTTCCGGGCGCGACGGTCTCTGTCGGGTCGATCTCCTCGGTCACGGACGAAAGCGGGCGATTTACCCTGCACAACGTCGCCGCGGGCAGCCAGACGGTGAACGCCTCGCGCACCGGATATCAAACCAACGGTCTCGCGGTGACCGTCAACGCGGGCGAAGTGGCCGTGCGCGACATCCCGTTGACCGCGACCAATCCCGGTAGTGGCACCGGCGTCGTCACCGGTACGGTCACCGACCAAGATGGCGGGGCGGCGCTTAATCTCGCGGTCGTGACGATCAATAATCTGTCGGCGACGACGGACGCGAGCGGCGTGTATACCATCAGCAATGTGCCGCCCGGCACGCATGTCCTCATCGCGCATGAGGGCAACCACATGGCGAACTCCTATAACTACATTCCGCGGGAGTACAGCGTCATCGTCACCAACGGGAATACCACGACTCAGAATATCCAGCTCACCGCTTACGGCCAGATCTCTGGCAAAGTGTTCGAGCGGAGGATCAATCCGCCCTGGAACGGACAAGGGGGACCTCCGCCTCCGCCCTACACGGACATCATGATCAGCCAGGCGCTGATCAGCACCGGTTCACGGACGGCGCGGTCCGGCGTGTGGGAAGGCTGGCAGTCCGGCTATACTCCGCCAGGCGAATACAACATCTTCGAGATGGTCCCCGGGACCTATACGCTCACTGCGACCGCGAGCGGTTACATCCCGGCGAAGCAGACGATCACCGTCGCCTCCAAGAACACCACCACCGCCGACTTCCGGATGTACGCCGCGGGCGACATCAGCGGCACCGTGAAGACCGGCGCGGGCGTGCCGATCGCGGGGGCTACGGTCGAGTCCGGCCTGAATACCGCGGTCACCGCCGCGGACGGGGTGTATGCCCTGACGAACGTGCCGACAGGTACGGCCACCGTCATCGCCTACAAAGCCGGCTACCAGAGCCAGACCCAAAGCGTCACGGTGGAGCAGGCCAAAGTCGCTACCCTCGACTTCACCCTCAACACCGCCACCACCGGAATCATCAAGGGCATCGTCAAGCGCTCGGACACCTCCAAGCCGCTTCGGAACGCCAGCGTCTCGACCCCGGTTGGAATGACCAACCTCATCGCCATCACGCGGGAGGATGGATCGTACACCCTGACGGACGTCCCGGCAGATCAGCGATCCGTCACCGTCGTGAAGGCCGGATTCGCCAATGGCAATGCCACAGTTACCGTCGTCGCCGGGCAGACCCTGATTCAGGACTTCAACCTAACTGTCACCGACACGACTCCGCCCACGGTCGCGGATCAGCTCCCGACCGGAATCACCAAGAAGATCAAGCCGACGATCTCCGCCACCCTGAGCGATGGCGCGGGTTCGGGAATCGAGCCGGATTCCATCGAGCTGGTACTGGACAGCATGCGCGTGCCGCACACCTTCAACGTGCTCACGGGCAAGCTGACCTGGACCGCCACCGAGAACCTGGCGACCGGAATCCGCAATGTGCGAATCCTCGTCAAAGACCGGGCGGACAACGCCACGACTTTCACCTGGACCTTCGACGTCCAGCCCGACACTACTGCTCCCTCGGTTAGCATCAGCAGTCCCGTCTCGAGCACCGGTGCGGATGCACTCGTAGAGGGCGTGGTCAACATCGTCGGCTCCGCCTCCGACAACGAGTACCCCCTGCAGTGGTACCTGAAGATCAAACCGGTAGACGACCCCAACTGGTCCACGCTCAAGACCGGAACGCTTGCCAATGCGTTGAGCAACGCGACGATCACGCCGCTCCATACCACGGTCATGGTCAACGGCCGCTATAACGTGAAGATTGAAGTCGTGGATGTGGGAGACAACCGGGCTGAAGCGACCACCGACGTATTAGTCAAGGGGACTCTCAAACTCGGCCAGTTCGCAAGGACCGAAGCGCCGGACATCTCCGTCCCGTTTGTCAACGGCGTCCCGTTCCACCTCACGAGAGCTTACAACTCCCACGACTACCACACCCAGCCTTTCCAAAGAGGCTGGACGCACAACTACAATCTGAGCCTGGTCGAAGACACCCGCTACTCCAACAACCAGCATCATGACGGGAGCGTGTTCTACGGCTACGTCGTCGCAAGCCTGCCGGACGGCAACCGCATGGTCTTCACGCCCGTGGGTTACGACGGCAACCAGGTCAACTACACCGCGCCCAAGGAATCCAAGGAGACCCTAGCGCGCCTGACGGAGCCTCATCCCGACTTTCCGGAAGACCAATTCATCCTCCACTACGTGTTGACCACCAAGGACGGGAGCGTATATCGATTTAAGTCACAGGCCGAACTCCTGGTTCAGTGGGCGCTACATGACGGCGAACTCGTAGGGATGGAAGACCGATTCGGCAACATGGTTTCCATCACCAAGTCTCCGGATAAGCTGGAGATCGAAGACGGATCGATTCAGAACAACCAATTCACCGCTATCGGCCGCAAGATCACCGTCAACCTTGGTTCCGATGGCCGCGCCATCTCCGCTGTGTACACCAGCCCCACCGCCGACGTCACGCGCCAGGTTAACTACGGCTACGGCACCACCGGTCCGGAATTCAGCGTCACCCAGTACGCCACCGCGCCCGTCGCGGATGAGAACGGGAATCTCACGTCCATCAACCCCGTCACCGAATACAGCTATGAGATTCCGCCGACCAACTTCCCAGAGAAATCCGGGCGGCTCGCCAAAGTCGTCTTGCCAACTCAAGCCTCTACCACTAAGCTGCCGGTGATCGAAGTGACCTATGATTCCGAAGGGCGCATGACCGAGCAGAAGGGATTCGTCACGGCCACCCAATTCAGCAGAACGGTTTTCGCATTTACACCGGGTCAGAATGGCGATTACACCACCTCTGCGACAACGAAGAAGAGCGACAACACTGATCTGGGCGTGACGAACATTGACCATCAGAGTAATGGTACGCTGAAAAGCGGGCAAGTTACGCCAAATGGGGCGCCCGGTCCATTAGTCTCAGGTCTAAACCTGTTCAACGATACCAACAATCCATTCACACCCACACAGATGAAGAAGAGTTCGGATGCGATTGATCGATATCGCACTTCGATCTACCAGCCAAACGGCAATGTATCGGAGCAGAAGGTTTATCGCACGGCTACCGTGAATGGCAATGGCCAAGTAACGGGAGGCGAAGCGGTCGTTCGGACTTTCGAGTATGACGGCACTTACAATCAGGTCAATCGCACTGTCACTTACCAGGGATACAACGGCACGGGAAAGCGCCAAGAGAGTCGCCGGGTTCTCGGGAAGGCTGATGGTACTGTAGGCAGCGGCAACCAGAACAAGTACCTGTCAGAAGAGAAGGTACTGACTGCGGACCCCAACGGCGTTCCTGGGGATGCAGACGATGTATATTCGCTGGTCCGTAACAAGTACGATACGGATCCGACCATCGCGGTCAAAGGATTACAGACCGAATCCATCGATGGCGCCCTGAATAAGACCGCTTCGTTCTACGATCCGTTGGGCCGGATAAACAAACTACAGGTCACGGATCCTGGCAACACCCGTACCGCCACCACATTCCGCTCAACCACAGATTCGATAGGGTCCTCTCTTCTCGCGGCTTCCGCGATGTCTGCCGTAACGCGTAACCGCTACGATGGGCTTGGTCGCCTTTATGAAATCCGAAAGATCGCGGATCAGACTGCGTTAACGAGAACGGACTTCACGACCGCCTACTACGACAGCCAGACAGCCCTCGAAACAACGCGCTTCGGATATGACCGCAGCGGCAATCAGACGTATTCCAGAACGACCTGGCGCGATGGCAGCGACGATGTGGGCGTAGTGACTCGCTCGATATATACGCTGGGAAACAAGCTCCAAAGAACTGAACGGTTTGCGTATCTCAACGGAGCCGAAACCTTCCAATCTCGCGCCGACGTCGTTGTCGATGACTTAGGCAATACCACTCAGACAGCCGCATGGGATGGCGTCAAGACCTGGCGGACGAACTTCGTCTATGACAACCAGAATCGACTGACCGATCAGAAGCAGCTCGCTGTAGACAGCACCACTACCGTCCTGCGCCACGTTCACATAGATTACTTTGACAGTGGTTTGAAGAAGCGCGAGATCATCTATCGGGGCGATGGAGTGAACCAGGAGAGCCAAGTCGAGTACGGCTACGATTCGTTCGACCGACTCAATAAGATTACCCTGGAGGCTGGTGCGAACGACCTCGTGACGGAATTCGGCTACGATGCGCTCGGGCATCGGATCGTAACCAAAGACGCCAGGGGATCGTTCGTCTTCCACAGGTATGGCCACTCCGGCGAACTCATCGAAGTGAGCTTCCCCATAAACAACATCACGGTGGACCTCAACAATCCCGTTTGGCATGCTCAAGCCAAGGTCAGTGTCCACAACGACTACTACAGCGATGGGAATCTACAGAAGGTCACGCGCTACGACGCCGATGGCACGACCATTCTGACCTGGAAGGAATTCACCTACGACGAGCAAGATCGCGTTCGGACTGTAACCGAGCCGATAACATCGACGACAAATTCCGTCACCACGTTCGAGTACAAGGATGCCGGGCAGACACCCTGGACCTTCATGGGAGATGCGGCTCAGTATACAAAGAAGATTACTGACGCCGAAGGGAGAGCCTCATACCAGGCGCTTGATGCCGCCGGACGGGCGATCAGAATCCGACATGCCGATGGCCAGGTGGAGGAAAAAGAGTATCACGACAATGGCAATGTCAAGACCGTAACTGTCTATGAACGGAACGGAACGAAGCGGCAGACCACTCTGGAGTACACGGATGACGGAAAGCTCTGGAAAAAGGTGTATCCGGACGCCGGATTCGTCGAGTTGATTTACGATGCGCTTGGCCGCAGAATCGCAGCGATCGATAATCGTACTGCGGCACACCGAATGGGCGGCCGTGACCGCATGGATTGGACATACGATTCGCTTGGCCGGGTAGAGAGCGTTTTGCTCCATGACAATCGCAAGATCAGCTATGCGTACACCGCCACGAGCAAGCGCACCCTGCTCAAAGTTGAAAACGCCGCCATGGCCACTGAATACAGCGTCACCTACGACTACGACGCAGCGGATAGGATCTACCATGTCTACGAAGGCGCGCAAACGATCGCGACCTACGGTTGGGATGGAAACGGAAACCTGGCAACCCTGCAATACAACCAGGTGGGCAGCGCCGTATCGACGTTCACGCACAATCTCTCCAACCGTCTCACTCAGATAAGAAGCGCCCTCGGCGCGGACACCCTCTGTCAGTTCGACTTTACGTTGGACGGCCTGGGTCGCCGTACCTCTATTGCTGAACTTCTGAAGACGACGGCCGGCACAAGCGTCTCCTACAATCTCAACTACACTTACGACAGGCTACAGCGCCTACTGTCCGAGATCCGAACCAGCGGGGCCCAGACGCTGGTCAACGACACCTACACGTTCGACAAGGTCGGCAACCGCCTGACGAAGAACGCCGGCGCCTTTACCTACGCCGCCAATTCCAACAAGATCGTCGGCGATCCGCAGGGCAACTCTTATACGTTCGATCTCAATGGTGGGCAGATCACGAAAGGCGGATCGCAGCACGAGTTCGATTGGGAGAACCAGCTCAAGAAGGTCACGGGAACTGACGGCAAAGTGACAGAGTACTGGTATGACCTCGATGGCAACCGCATCCGCAAGAGCGTGACACAGAGCATGACAACCACGACGACCCAGTATGTCGTGGATGGAAACATGGCCTTCGCGCAGGTCCTGATGGAACTCGATGGGGCCGGAAGCATAACCGCCAAATACAGCTACGGGCACAACCGGCTGAAAGTGAGCCGCAATGGCGAGTACTACTACTTCTACGATGGAATCGGCAGTACCCGGATCGTTACAAACACGTCCGGCGCGGTTCAGAACCGGTACTCCTATGACGCTTATGGGAATCCGCTGGCCGGCGAAACCGAACAGACAATCACCAATGAATACACGTTTGCTAACGAGCGCCGAGATCCTGAAACAGGTCTAACCTACCTCCGCGCCAGATATTACGACCCATCACCGGGTCGATTCGCACAACTCGATACCTACGCGGGCGATCCCGAACGCCCCACAACGCACCATCGCTACCTCTACGGCCTAGCAAACCCCGTCAGCTACGTCGACCCCAGCGGTCACGAAAGCCTCCTTGGTCTCCTCTCCGTCACGAGTATCCTCTCAATCCTTCGCCAGGAGCACCTCGACTCCTCGCTAAACGCGATGACTTACATCATCGACAAGTACAACATGTACATCGAGCCCGTCATCTACGACTACAACGCACTTTTCTTGATGCTGGAAACAGGTTATGACGATGAAGCTGAGGAGGAAGAAGACGATGAAGGCGAAGAGGGGGAAGGCGGAGGCTTAGATGAAGGCTTTTCCAGCAGCGCCTTCTCTGCGAATGCGATGGGACCACGAGGAGGCAAGTTGCCGGCCGCCCTTCTGCTCCTCAAGTTTGAGAGTTGGGGCGGGCGAGCTAAAGGCCTCACTCTAAAGAACCCCGCCATGTTCTACCGCACGACCACCCATGGCAAGAAGGTCTACGGCTGGCTCGACGAACGTCAGGAAATTGATGGGGTACTATACTTGATCGAGGACAAGTCCTATCGATTTATGGACAAAATTCCGGATTGTATCTGGAAGCGAATCATGAGGAAGACTCGGAAACAAGCTAGGCGGGTCGATGCTCTTTCCAAGACCGGTAATGAGGCCCTAGATGGAGCTGGGAAAGGCGGCCAACCCCTACTTCGGATCGAAATCCCCTTTGATCCTACTAAGAGTAAGGACGTAAGGTTCGTAAAACGCTGGGAGCGCTTAGAAAAGATGTATCGCATGAGAGGCTTTAAGATCATGCGGAAGATAGGAGGAGGGCCCTTTGAACTACTGGACTAACTGTCTTCGCCGAGGAAGAGTCAGAACTGCTCATGCAATCTGCAAGCGAGGCGTGCTATCAGGCTTCTGAGTGGAATCGTACGTGACTAGTTGCGAGTGCCTTAATTTGGCCGAGAGTGTCTGGCCCAAACTCCGCCGCGATCTCGGTAACACTTCCTTTACGCCTGCGAACGTTAGCGGAAATGCTGGCCGCGAAGTGTGGCGCTTTGATCTTGCCGGCCGAATGAGTTTTGGACCGCTAATCGGCCCAGATGGTACGATTCACGTTAGCGCCTGGCGAGATAGACCGGAACGTACGCTACTATACGCGTTGAACCCCGATGGTTCGCTCAAGTGGACCTGGCAGATAGAGACAATATGCTGCGCTGATCCCGTCATCGACAACAATGGTTGCCTTTACTTCCCCGGGTATAACAAGCGTCTTTATGCGATAGGTTCGAGCGGGGAATTGCTCTGGGAGTCCCCAACGCGCAACCTGCACACCACAGCCTGCACTGTGTGCGCAGGCGGCATTTGTTTTGGAGTAGGCAATGACGTTGTCTGCTACTCGCTTGACGGTGAGTTACGTTGGACGTGCCGGCTTCGCAGTGATGCTAGTTCGGCCGCCCTCTGTCCAGCGATCGGGACGGACGGCACAGTGTACTGCGTAACGGATATCGCCGCAAATCGAGCCACTTTGTTCGCGATAAGTTCGGAAGGTGACCTAAAGTGGAAGGTTCCGTTTGGAACATGCCCCATAACTGAGTCCGAAGTTATGATCACATCCTCCCCAATGATACTGCCCAACGGGCAAGTTTGCGTAAACCTCCAGCTTGACTCTCTCACAGATGTTTATGACACAGCTAGACTCTTTGGGCCAGATGGCACCGACGTGAATCATCTGTCCCATGGAATCCATGGTATTGGACCGAACGGTTTGTTCTACACAATTGTTCCTGCCGGGGTTCGTGTTCACAAGACACTCCGCATTTCGCAAGATGAGTCCGTTGATCTCTATGGTCCAACATCGTTGAAGGCGCAGGGCCTTACTTCCGATTTTCGTGTGATGTGGGAGATGCCGGTAGGCAAGAATCCCGAGGTACTCTGCAGCACATCGGATGGGACCGTATTCATCAGTTCGTGTCCTGAAAACAGCGACCGGTATGTGGTGCAGGCAATCAACCCGATTGGTGTACAAGAGTGGAACTTGAGTGATCGAGTATTGTCATTCTATCGGATGGCAATCAACAGCGACGGCACAATTTACTCGGGTGGAGAGGCACCAAGCGAAAAGCGGGCTTACCTTTGCGCGTTTCGTTAGTAGCGTGACTTTCGGAGGCAAGTAAGTGAGTTGGGACGTGATGATAATGAACTACGGAGGAGAACCGCCTGATTTCGCGTCCGACGACGAGGAGCCGGACCCGCTTGGCCCTGGAACTCAAGTGCGCGAGTCCATCTCGCGACACCTGCCAGGTGTAGACTGGTCCGATCCAACCTGGGGGACATATGCATCAGACGAGTTCACAATAGAGTTCAATGTTGACGGCTCGAGTGTTGTCGATACGATTATGCTGCACGTGCGCGGCGGCGGCGACCCCCTTTCAGCAATACTAAGATTCTCCAAGCCCAATAAGTGGTCTTTGCTCGATACCACATCGGGCGAATTCGTTGACGCCGATGATGCATCTTCTGAAGGATGGAACGACTTCCAGCAGTTCCGCGACTCCGCCGCCGACCAATTCCCCGATTCTCCGTAACGCCGCACAGCCTCACCCACGTCCCCACCGGCACCGCCACCGTCATCGCTTACAAGGCCGGCTACCAGAGCCAGACCCAGAGCGTAACCGTCGAGCAGGCCAAAGTCGCTACCCTCGACTTCACCCTCAACACCGCCACTACCGGAATCATCAAAGGGACGGTCAAGCGGTCCGATACCTCCAGGCCGCTCAGCAACGCCACCGTCTCGACTCCGGTCGGGATGACCAATTTGACGGCCATAACCCGCGAAGACGGCACCTATATGTTAACCGACGTCCCCACCAACCAACGCAGCGATACCTCGGGGAAGGCTGGCTTTGCCAACAGTAATGCCCCGTCAAAGTCACAACCGGCCAGGTCTTCATCCAGGACTTCAACCTCGCATGCTGCCCCACCATGGCGATTCGGATTCCGGTTTCGCTTCGTTCAGCGTTTAACTAGTGCAAGGAGGGCGTTGCAGGGTTGAAATGACAAACGGAATCGCGCGGCCTATGATGGGGCGTGTCGGAATCCGAACCGGATGGGGAGACGGAGTCCGCTCGAAGGAAGACTGTTATGGCGCCGCGATGCCGGGTGATCGTCCTTACCCTACTGTGTGCACTCCTTCCAGCCTCATGTCTGTCGCAGGCACCGGCGCGGGGACCGCTGGTGCGGGCGCTGAACATTCGCGATGGCGACGTGCGGGACGTGCTCCGGCTCATATCGCAGCAGACCGGAGTCAACATCGCGGCCGACGAGACCGTGCGGGGTACCATCACCCTCTCGCTAAACGAGGTCACGGTCCACCAAGCGCTCGAGACGATCCTGGCCGTAAAGGGCCTCTATTCCCTCCAGAGCGCGCCCAACGTCTTCCTCATCTCCGCCAAGCCGCTCGGCCTGGCGCTCAAGATCAAGCTCTCCGACGACAAAGCCCGGCTCACGCTGGAATGCAAAGAGGTGGAGCTCAAGGACCTGCTGAAGGAGCTTGGAATCGCTCTGGGAAAGACGCTGATTCCGGATCCGTCGGTCACCGGGAAGGCGACGTTGCAGATCGGTGACGTGGCGGTGGACGAAGGGCTGTCACTGGTTGCCGTAGCGCATGGCCTTTCGGTCGTGAAGACGCAGAGCGCCTACGTCTTCCAGAAGTTCGATGCTTCCCGGCCGCAGCGTCCGCTACCCTACGTCGGCGTAGCGTCTCCAATGGTCCGCCTGGATGTGGTGAACGCAACTCTTGAAGAGTGCGTTCAGGCCCTTGCGGCTCAAACCGGCGTCAACATCCTTCCCCTTGCGCCGCTGCCGGATAAGGTCTCCGTGCAGTTCGCCAACCTGCCCCTGGAGGAGGGTCTTAAGCTGCTCCTTTCCGGCACCAAGTACACCTATCGCAAGATCAACAACTATGTGGCAGTGGCCGCGCCGCCGGAAACGAAGACTGCCTCTACGGATTCGAACGGCAATGGCGCTGGACCGCATATAGTGGATGAAGAAAGGCGATCGACGGACCCGGGCGCAACAACGCCCATCATCTCTGTGCCCTATTACGTCGTCGGCGATCCGTCGAACCTCTCGGCGCCGGGCGCGGAAAAGCTCGTCAGGACGGCGGTATTCCCGCTTAAGTTCATGAAGCCGGAGGACCTTCCCAAGTTGCTCTCGCCGTTGGTCCCGGCCGGCAACCTCAAGATCCTCAAGGAGCAGAACGCGGTCTCTATCACCGGGACGGAGACGACCCTGCGGCGCATCGGCCAGGAGATTGACCTTCTCGACGTCCCGATACCGCAGGTAATGATCGAGGCGATGATCATGGAGACTTCCGAGAACCTCGACAAGGTCCTCGGATTCAGCTACACCTACGATAAGGGGAGTTGGGGGGCGGACAGCGCTGCCGGCGCCATCGTGTTCGATTCCGCCAGCGAGCTCGCTCAGCGGGTGACGGGCGTACTGAAGGCGCTGATTACGAAAGGTAACGCCAAGGTCTTGGCTCACCCGAAGATCGCGACTCAATCCGGTCGGGAAGCGCTGATGGACGTGGGCCAGACCCGCTATTTCCGCACCGGAATCCTGGCGACCGGAGGCTCCGGCGGCGGCGATCCGCAGGTAGGCGGGATATTCCTCCCGCAGCAGATAACGACGATCCAGGTCGGAATCCTTCTCAAGATCACTCCGTATGTTGGCAGCAACGGTGAGATCACGGTCGAGCTGGCGCCGCAAGTGGACGACATCACCGGCGTGTCGCCGGAAGGACTTCCCGAAGTCAGCAGGCGTCGGGCGCAGACGACGCTTCGGGTGCACGACGGGGCGACGATCATGCTGGGTGGACTGAAGCGCGAAGAGGTGAGCCGTGTCAGCCAGAAGGTGCCGATACTGGGCCAGCTTCCACTCATCGGATTCCTCTTCCAGCAGAATCAGACCCGCAAGCGGCAAAGCGAGCTAGTGATGCTCATCACTCCGCGGATTCTGAGGCCTGGTCCTTTCTTCCAGGAACAGGGAGAACGGCAACGACCATGAGAGCTGCCTCCGTTTCCGCAGAAACCCGTACCGGATAGGAAGCCTGGGAGCGCGACAATTGAAGCGCACGCCGTCATTTCGGGAACTGGCGTTTCTTGTGGCGGCTGCTTTGATCGGAATCGGCGGTGCGGTCTATTTCGTTCTCGGAAGAGACGAACCGGTATCGATTGGGCGAGCGGATCGGCCGCCCCGAGAATCTTCTGAAGAAGGGAAAAGTACTGTGAGCGTGGTTCGGCGTCCGGACGCTGACTACCGCATTATCGCCGAGCGGAATCTCATCCGAACATCCGCACCGCGAATTATGGGCACCAACTCGAAGAACCAGACGGCACCGGTCCCCGTCCGGCCGCTGCCAGGGCTCCTATACGGTCCACCTGGACCGGAGCAGCAGATGCTGCGGACTAGGGAGCTGCCGCCGGCGATTCCACCTCCCGCGGTGACGCCGACGCCGAATCCGGCCACTCCACCGACGATTTCGACGGGTGCGCCCGAACCAAAGGTGCCGGAGGTGCTGCTCATTTTGCGGGTCGTTCTGGATATCGACGGCAAATTATCCGCCATCGTCGAAGAGCTTCAGGGTGGTAAGCGCGAGGGCCCGGTCCACGCGGTGCGGGTAGGAGATACGTTGAGCGGCGGAACGGTTGTTGCCATAAGGACAACCAACCTCGTCTGGGAGAAAGACGGTGAGCAACAGGAGCTACTCATTGACCAGCCAACCAGTCCCCGTAAGATCGCCAGAGACGGCGGTCGCCAGAGTGAAGGCGGTAGCGTCGAGATCCGCGTCGAGCAGGGAGGGCGATAGGCGAAAAGCGGCATGGCCCTCTGTAGCGATCCTGACGATCGCAGCGTTGCTGCTCTCTGCGCGTCCGACTGCCGCCCAGCGCTTCGATGGGTACGCGTCCGCATCCCCCGCCTCACGGGCAGACACCGAAGGGATGTCAACTGCCCACCTGCTCGCTCGGGCGCGTCAGGCGCTGAGCAAGAAGCAATGGGTGGCCGCCGAGGAGAGTCTTAATGCGGCGGTTCGCGAAGCTCCTTCGCGCTCCGAAGTCCACGTTCTCCTCGGGCAGCTCGAAATCAAGCGCGGCCGTCCCGAAGCCGCGGCATCTCACCTCAGGCGAGCCGTTAACTTGAAGCCAGATGACGCGGAAGCGCATTTCTACCTGGGCGTGGCGCTGCAGTTGCGAAAGGATTGGGCTCGCGCATCGCAGGCATACGAGCGGGCGGTTTCCATCAATCCGCGTGCCGAGCCGGCCTGGCTCAACCTTTCAACCGCGCTTCGGAATCAGGGCGACTTTCCGCGGGCCCTTCGCGCTCTGTCTAAAGCGCAAGCCCTTAACCCCAGAAACCCCGCCACGCGCGCGAATCTCCACCTCCTCAGCCGCCTCCCAGTCGCCAATAAGCAGCGCATTGAGCCGGAGGGAATCCGAAAACTCGCCCTGATTGCAGCGGGCCACCAAAAGGCGGGCCGCTATGACGACGCCATCGCGACTTACAAAAAGCTGCTGAAGATCGATCCGACCAACTCTTCAGTCCTTCTTGACCTCGGAGTGGTCTACTGCCGGCAGCAGAAGTGGAACGAAGCGCGCCCGGTCCTACAGGAGGCGCGACGGTTGAGCCCGCAGAGACCGGAGCCACATCTAAACCACGCCATGACCTTCCTGGCCGAAAAGCGCTGGGCCCAAGCCGAGTCGGGTCTGCGAGAAATGCTCGCCCGTTTCCCGAAGCATTCGCTCGCCCGGCAGGCGTTTGCATATTCGCTCCTAGGGCAGAACAAGAGAGACCAAGCCGTTGCGGTGTACCAGCGCGCGATCGCGTTGTTCCCGAAAGAGCTTCCGAGCTACCATTCGCTCGCGGCCATTTATCAACAGGAAAACCGCCTCGACGCTGCCACCGAACTCGTCCGCAGCGCCCGAAAGGTCGCGCCAAAAGATCCCGCTATACGGGACAAACTGTCAGAGCTCTTGCAGCGCCAGGGAAAGTGGGCCGAGGTAGAAACCCTTTACCGGGAAGGGATCCAGCAGGAACCGCGCAACGCAACGCTCCGAATACAGTTTGCCCGCGTCCTGGAACGGGAAAAACGAGACGAATCGATCGCGCAATATCGTGAGGCCGCCCGACTTGCGCCGAAGGAGATCGCTCCTCGCCTGTCCGTCTGCCGGCTCCTGAATCAAAAGGGTGACGCCTCCGCGGCAGTCACCGCGTACGAAGAGCTGATTCGAACCTTCCCTGGCGCTGACGCTGCATACACAGAGCTTGGAACTCTTTACGAGAGAGCCAAGAAATGGAGCGCGGCCGCCTCGCTTTATCGTCGATGGCTCGCGAGAGGTATGCTCCCGACCAACGCGACGTCGAAGAGCAGCCCCGGATTTGAGCCCTCCTCTCCGCAGCCGCAAGCCCTTGCCTTTCTGGTGCGCGCGCTCGAACTGGATGCTAAGGAACCCGAAGCTGTCAAGACGCTCGTGTCCGCGCTGCAGCGCGAGCCCCGATGGGTAGAGGCCCGGAGCCGGCTCATCGGCCTTTACGAGAAGAGTAAAGACTTTGCAGCCGCGCGCCGCTGCGGAGAAGAGGGCCTCCAGGCCAGTCCGCGTGAACAGCGGCTCTACGATGCCGTCTGGCGCAGTACTGATTCCGGAAAGCTCGAGAGCCCGCTTCGATTCTTCCGCCGCTTAATGCGCAAGTATCCGATGGAGCCGGCCGTCTATTACGCGGTATCCACCACTTGCGAGCGCGAGAAGGTCCCCGCCCGCGCCATTGACGAGCTGAAGCCGCTGGCCGATAAGGACCCGCGGAATCTCATTCTGTGGCGTGCCCTCGCACAGGTCTACCATCAGAACGGACGGTCTCGCGAGGTAATCGAATGCTTGCGGCATCTGACGAAAATGGAGCTGCGGAACCCCGCTCATTCTCAGCTCCTAGCAAAGCAGCTTGAGATCTACGGCGACTTCCCCGCTTCTCTGACGGAGTACGACCGGTGGCTGGCGTTCGAGCCCGGTTCGCTGCCGATACTTCACGCGAAGGCAACGCTCCTGGAGAAGTTCGGCAGACGATTGGATTCCGCGGCTGTCTATCGTTCAATTCTAAAGGCGTCACCGAAGGACCAGACCTCGTTCCTGGCGCTTGGTCGGATTCTGGAGGCCGAGTCCTCACACGGTGATGCGTTCAAGCTCTACCAGCAGATGGTCGCGACGCTGCCAGAGCGCCCGGAGGGTTACGCCGGAGTCCTCCGTGTTGCCAAGAAGTCGGGACGGATTCCAGAGGCCGAGCGATTCTGGCAAAAGCTAGTTTCCGGGGGCAAACTTGTCACCGCCGATACTGCCGGACGCGCCATCCTGGAGCTTTACCTGCAGCAGGAAGGAATCGATCCGGCGCGGCGTCTGGCGGATTCCTGGGCCGCCCTGAACCCGGCGCTTCGCGTGCGCTCGCTAGAGACGCTAGTCGGTTACTATCAGCGGTATGACCGTCGCGCGGACCTGATCCAGGGGCTCAACGAGCTGATCCGCTTGAAGCCAGGGAACCTGGAGCTGCACATGACACTGGCCGGTGTCTACGACCGCGATGGGCAGCCCGACAAAGCGCTTGACACTTACCGGCGCGTGATCTCCACAGACCCGAAGCAAACCGGCGCCCGGTATGCCGTGGGACGCCTTCTGGAACAGCAGGGAAAGCGGGTGGAGGCGTTGACCGAATTTCGTGAGCTGCTGCGCTTGCAGCCCGACAATGCATCGGCCAAGGAAGCAGTTAACCGGCTTTCCGCTGCGAATTCGACGCCGTCGGCGGTGGGGAGTGAGAACGCGGTCGCAACCCTCAAATGATCCGGCAGCGTTATTACAAGTTTCGGTAGCTTGCATATGACCCATCGCCTTTTGGGAGAGATAATGGTTGACCGGGAAATCTTGAGCGGGGATCAGGTTGAGTCTGCCCTGGCGCGGCAAGCTTCGTGCCGGAATCCGATAGGCCGGCTCTTGGTGGAGGACGGTTCTTGTAAGGACGAGGAGGTCTTGAGGGCGCTTGGCGAGCAGATGGGATTTATGGTAATGAACCGAATTCCGGAGGCGGTCGTGGACCCGGAGGCGTTGGCGATAATTCCGGCGGCTATGGCGGTCAAGCGCCAGATCTTGCCTCTCGTGGTGGAGCGCGGCACCCTGCGGATCGCCATCAGCGATCCATTCGACTTTGGAAGTTTGGACGAGGCGGCGTTCGCCTGTGGCATGCCCGTGGAAGCGATCCTCGCGCCCGTTTCGGAAATCCAACGTTGGACCGCTCAGAAGTACATGCAGCAGGTGCTGCGGTCGGAATCCGGCTCTGACGAGATCGAGCTGCTTGGCGAGGATGAATCCGATATCGACGACCTGCAGCGCATGGCCGGTGACGCGGTCGTGATCCGATGGGTCAATGTGCTGCTTCGGGGCGCGGTCCAGGATCGGGCTAGTGACATTCACATCGAGCCTTTTGAGAAGGGTGTCCGAGTCCGCTACCGCGTCGATGGAATTCTGATGGACGTTTCGGCTCCCCCCGGCAAGCTGCAGCCTGCGATCGTTTCTCGCATCAAGATCATTGCGAACATGGATATTGCGGAGCGGCGAGTCCCTCAGGACGGCCGAATCAAGCTCCGGGTGGCATCAAAGGACGTGGACGTGCGCGTCTCCACAATGCCGACGGTATTCGGCGAATCGGTCGCGCTTCGGATTCTCGAGCGTTCGGGCGCGCTCTTCGGTCTAGTGGAGCTCGGCCTCTTGCCCGACGACCGGCAGCGGCTGGAAGGTCTGCTTCAGATTCCGCACGGCATTCTCCTCGTGACCGGCCCAACGGGCAGCGGCAAAACGACCACCCTCTATGCCGCACTCCGGCAAACCTACTCGTCCGAGAAAAAAGTCATCACTATCGAAGACCCTGTCGAGTATCTGTTGGAAGGCGTCAACCAGATCCAAGTTCGGCCGAAAGTGGGGCTGACGTTTGCCAACGGGCTGCGCCATATCGTCCGCCAGGACCCCGATATTCTCATGGTAGGAGAGATACGTGATGGGGAGACCGCCGAAATCGCTATTCACGCCGCGTTGACCGGACACCTGGTTTTCAGCACGCTTCACACCAATGACTCGGCCGGCGCGATCGTCCGACTGCTGGACATGGGCATCGAGCCGTTCCTCGTGTCCTCCTCCGTGGAGGCCGTGATCGCGCAGAGACTGGTCCGCAAGCTCTGTCCACATTGCTCGGTCGCTGAAATCGGGCGCACAGGCCGCCGCCGGCCGGTGGGCTGCGAGGAGTGCAGGCACACCGGTTACCGCGGTCGTACGGGCATTTTCGAGATCCTGGTCATGGACGACGAGCTGCGATCGCTCGTGGCCAGACGCGCGCCCGCCGCCGATCTAATGGAATCGGCGTCAAGACGCGGCACACGCATGCTTCTCCAAGACGGGCTTCGCAAGATCGAGATGGGCCTAACCACGATAGAGGAGGTGACTCGGGTAAGCCGCCACGACGATCCATCCAATCAAGTACAACGCGTCACCGAAAGCGCGCAAGTCGGAGCGGAAGATTAATGGGACAGTTCGAGTACATCGCCGTCGATGCGGCTGGACGCCGGGTAACGGGAATGATTTCCGGCGAAACGGTCGAATCCGTGATCGCCAGGCTTCGAGAAGCCGGACGGCATCCCACCAGAGTTCTGTCCGCGAAAGAGGCCGTGACGCAGGGCGGAGGAGATAACCCTCTTCACTGGCTCGTGCGCGTCTCCTCCTCGGAAGTGGCGATTCTCAGCCGCCAGCTCGCTCGCCTCGTGCGCGGCGGCCTGCCCGTGGCTGCAGCGCTCGGCGCGCTCGAGGCTCATTCGACGAATCCGCACGCGTGCGTGGCGCTCGGCGCCGTACGTAAGCAGGTCGAGGCCGGCAGCCCACTTTGGAAGGCGCTGGCGGAGCAACCGCGGCTTTTCTCCCCTCTGTACGTCAGCATGGTTCGGGCCGGGGAAGCGAGCGGAGAACTGACGGAGGTACTCGAGTGGCTGGCGAATCTGGCAGAGAAAGAGGAGGCGCGGCGTTCTCAGTTCCGGGCGGCCATGGCGTACCCCAAGCTGCTGATCGTCCTCGGCCTGGCGGCGGTGGTCTTCCTTTTGACCTTCCTAGTGCCCCGGTTCGTAGACCTCTTCGCGGAAGTGGAGCAAGCGCTTCCGACGCCGACACTCATGCTGATGGGAATTGGTGGATTTATGGGCCGCGCCTGGTGGATCCTCGCGCTGTTTGGGGCCGCGTCATGGCTGGTAATGCGATATGCAGTCGCAACGCCATCAGGTCGCGGTTGGCGCGATAGAGGCAGACTGCGCGTTCCGCTTATGGGGCCGCTCCGACGCAGGATCGCCGTCGGACGCTTTGCTCGAACCCTTGGGATTCTGGTTAAGGGGGGTGTACCGATCCTCGAAGGCCTCGCGGTCGCCCGTGAAACGCTCGGCAACGTCGTCCTCGCCGATGCCGTCGAGCAAGCGCGAACCGGCGTCCGCGGCGGCGAGCGGTTAGCGGACGCTCTTCGCGCTACAGCGTTATTCCCTCCCCTTCTCAGCCAGATGATCGGAATCGGCGAAGAGACCGGGGACGTTGCGGGCGCTCTTCAAACCGTGGCTGAGACGCTCGACGTAGAGGTCGACTCTCATGTTAAAAGCGCGCTCGCGCTGGTAGAGCCCCTGATTATCCTCGTTATCGGCCTGCTCGTAGCCTTTATTCTCATGGCGATGATCTGGCCGCTTTTCGAATTGAATCCCGCCGGTGGAGTTTGACAATGAAGGTTTTCAACTGGTTACGGATGCGCCGGTTCCGCAGGAGTCCACATATCCGAGGATTTACGCTCGTCGAGCTCATGGTCGTAATGGTGATCCTGGCGTTACTCGCCGGGGGTGTCACCGTTCTCGTCGTTCGCCGTGTGTCTCACGCCCGCTCGGACCGAGCCCGGGTGGATATAGAGAATTTGAGCAACGCGCTCGAACAGTACAAACTTGACAACCAGGACTATCCCACCACCGAGCAGGGGTTAGAGGCGTTGGTCCGCAAACCGTCGACCTCGCCGGAACCGGCCGGTTGGTTAGGCCGCTATATCAAGGAGCTGCCAAAAGACCCGTGGGGCTCGCCCTTTTACTATGAATGCCCCGGACGGCACAACGAAGATGGCTTCGACGTGTGGACGTTCGGCAAAGACCGGCAGGAAGGGGGCCAGGGCGACAACGCGGACGTGGCAAACTGGACTGTGGACCGAGGGTCATGACGTGCGTACTTCAAGGCAGGGGTTCACCCTCCTCGAGCTGATTGTGGTCGCGGTTATCGTCGCTCTGTTGCTTGGAGCCGTCGCGCCGAATCTGAGTCAGGCGCGCGATTCCGCAGCCTTACGGGCGGGTGTCCGCGCCGTCATTTCGTGCTTTCGCATGGCCCGCGATGCCGCGGTCAACCGGCAGCGGGAGGTATGGGTGGAATTCATCCTCGAAGGGTCTGTGGTCCACGGGCAATGGCGCCCGACCCCTGGTTCCGATTCCGTCGAATCCCCGACGAAGAGCCGACCGACCGGTCATGAACGCCCGCTTCCTTCCGGAGTCTTTGCGACGGTTGGAGATCCGGGTGAGACGCAGCGAGTAGCTTTCCGGCCCGACGGATCCTCCGACGCGGCTGTCGTTACCTTGACGAACCGCCGGAGCCGCAGACTTTACGTGGTCGTTTCCGGAGTCACCGGGCACGCAAAGGTCTCGGCTCGACCGGATTCGCTTTCGGAATTGCAGCTGGTGGAGGGACCATGACATCGCGGCTTTATAAGAGTCCACGGCCGTTGTACATGGGGTTCAGTCTCATCGAGGTCCTGGTCGCGCTTTTCATCACAGCGACCGCTCTCCTTGCGATTATTCGCGTGGTGATCAGCAGCGCGCACGGCGTGGGAGCGGCGCAGGACTACACAATCGCGGCGGGGCTGGCGCAACGAAAGCTCGCGGAATTCAAAGCGCAGCCGACCCCGTCCGGATCGGAGCTGATGGGCCGGGTTGAGCTGAACCGAAGGTCGTTCACTTGGCGAAGCCGCAGCTTCTCTACGGCATGGCCGGAAGTACAGCGGCTTGAAGTGGCCGTTCGATGGATGCGGGGCGGGCGACAAAGAGATTACGGTCTGGAAACGCTTTCGCGCACGGACCGTGTTCGCCGTCCAGGTGCGGCGCGGCGAGAGGCGGGCCATTGAATACAGGCCTCCGTATAAGCCGACCCTCCTCAATGGGATTCACACTTGTGGAGACGCTTGTCGCTTCAACTCTCTTCGTGATGGTATTGACGGCGGTGTATGGGACTTTTCAGGGCATCACCTCCGCAAATCGTCGAATTGAGGAAGTCGCGGATGCGTCTCAGACAGCCAGGGTGCTGCTGGCCCGCATCGCGGCCGACCTATCGCGCATCTACGTTCTGCCGGCGCCTTCTACAGACGCGTCGAAGTGGCGGGGACCTACCGCGAGCGCGCTGGAAGGAGGCCCGGATGCTCGAGGACCCCACGCCCTTACCATTGTCACTGTGGCTGGGGGAATGGAATCCCACGCCGAGTGGAAAGCCTCACTTCGCCGCGTGAGATATTGTTTTGCAAATGATGCGCACGGCTTTCGCCATTTCGTCAGGGAAGAGACGGCGTTGGGCTCGCTTCGACCAGAGGACCGGCAACGGTTGTCTTTATCGGGGCAGGTTCTGGACTGGCGGCTAGGCTATCTCGATCCTGATTCCGGCGCGTGGCAGGAGGACTGGCAAACCGATGCCCGCCTTCCCGCGGCCGTGAGTATCTCCCTCCATCTGCAATGGCTGGGGACAACTCGGTCAGAATGGTTCTCATCGGTCGCGGCACTCCCGGTGGTTGTCGCGGATTCCGCACTGCCACAAAGCACATCACCGGCCCCGATCGGAGGCTCAACGGACGCCGGCTCTCATGTTGACGATCCAAAGGCGGCCGCCGGGTTCACGCCGGGAATTATTGTTCCGGCGAAGCCGCAGTTGCTTCCGGATGCCGGAGTACCTCGGAAGGATCGACCGTAATGATTCGACTACTGCCCTCGTGCCGCGCCGGGTTTACGGTGCGACGGGGCGTGGTGCTCGTGGCGACGCTATGGATTTTGGCCGCGCTGATCGCTACCGTGCTGACCCTATCGCTCACGGTGAGAACGGAGATGCGCATCACCGCCGGCTTCGCGGAGTCCGCCCGCGCGGAAGCGGCAGCCGAAGCCGGAATCGAGCGCGCAATGGTAGAGCTGGAGCATTCGAGCCCTGAGTACACTAGGCTCGATCAAGCGAAGTCCGAGATTCATTCAAAACGGGAATTGGACGGAATCCGTTCCGGCCAGTACCTCGTTCAGGTAAGTGATGAATCGGGCAAGTTGGACCTCAAGGCGATTGCGGGCGAACAGGGCGGGACGGACTTCTGCGCGGACGTCCTTTCTCGATTGCTCCGCCCTGATTTGGCTCAGGCGATCGGCGACTGGTGCGACGAGGATGAAGACCCACGTCCCTTCGGAGCCGAGACCGATTACTATCGGCGGCTTCATCCCCCGTACACGTCGCGAAACGCGCCCCCTTCTTCATTGGATGAACTGCTCTTAGCGAAGGGCGTTACCGCGCAGCTGCTTATCGGTGCGTCCGGACGCCGCGGCGTTCCGGCGTCTTCCTCCACCGGCCTTTTCAGGCGCGGAGACATTCCGCTGCAGGAGATCATTACGGTTCATTCGCGCGAGGACAACACCGATGGCCACTGCCGGCCACGCCTGAACCTCTTGATCGCCGACCGTGACCAGTTCCAGAAGCGCCTCGGCGACATGCTCTCCGACGGCGAGATCGAAGCGATCTTGAAGTTCCGCGACGGCAATACGGTTCCGCAAACAACGGACCCGCAGGCGGCGGAAGCCCAGGGCGTGCAAACCGCGCGCACTCCCCTCAAGAAACTGGGCGATCTCCTGCGCGTGCCGATGCTGCGGGATCGGGTGCAGGCCATCGCGGACCGATTGACGCTCTCAGGCGAACGCACCCTTGCGGGGCGCATTAATATCAACACCGCTCCCCCGGAGTTATTACGCGCTCTGCCTGGAATGACCGACAACGTGGTCGGCGATATCGTCGCATTCCGGAACGGGGCAGGCGGTCCCTTCCGCTCGGTCGGCGATCTCTTGGCGCTGCCATCTGTCTCCAACCAGCTATTTACTCAGCTGGCGGATCGGCTTACGGTTCGTTCAAACGCATTCAGAGTCATAAGCGAGGGCTGGGCGCCTGGCAGCCCCGTTCGCCGCCGGGTGGCCGCCGTGATCGTCCTGGTCACACAAAAAACAGCATCGGCGCCCGATGCGCCACTTACTCGCCGTCGGAGCCATCTGGTTTACCGGCGGCCCATTTAGATCAGCACAATGCGGACAAGTCGAACAAAGGGTTCCGTGTGCATAGGACTGGACATCCGCGCGGGAAGTATCCGGTGCGCGGTTCTCAAGCGATGCCGAGGCGCGTTCGAAGTGCTCGCGGCCGAGCGGATTGAGACCAGGCCCGACTCCCCCCTGGCGGTACGACTTGCTGAAGCTACCTCATGGCGCGAGCGACTGCGACAATCGTGGCCCGGAGCCCGCTGGGTAACGTCCCTGCCGGCGCAGGAATACCTGACGCGAGCATCGAGGCTTCCACCGGCGCGCAACAGGCAAGTGATGAAGGACCTGGTCGGGTTCGAAGTAGACCACGAGCTTGGATTGGGTGAGTCCGGGTACTGCTTCGGCTACGAGCTACTGGAAATGAACCGCAAGGAGGCTTCGGCCCTCATTGCCGTCGCCCGCCGCGAAACCGTAAACCTGGCTGCCGAATGGGGATCTGGCCCCGCGCGCTTTCAGCCGCGGATAAGCATCGGTCCGGTCGCCTTACGCGAACTACTTAATGCCGGCCCTCGCATTCGGAACCGACGGAAGAGCGGCGTTCCCCAAAACTGCATAACGCTTGGCATCGCCCGCGATCAGCTCCAAATATTGACCGCTCGGTCCGGGATAGTGGGGTCGCTTCGGATGATCTCCCTCCCGCCGGATCTGACCGAATCGGAATCTCTCGATCTGGTTCTCCGTCACGCGCGCCGTGCTCTACAGGCGCTGCGTGCAGCGGATTCATCAGAGTCTCCGAGATCGGCGTCCATATATACTGACAGTGCTCCTGATGAAAGGCTCAAACGAAAGATCGAAGAAGCGCTCCCGCTGCAGGTCGTGTTCCTGGATCCATGGTCCAGCTTTGAGGTAAGCCAGATGGCTCGCGCGATTCCGCCGGAGGAGCGTGGCGCATTTGCCTGCGCAACCGGCCTGGCGCTCGCCGGCTTCAGATCGAGCTCTCTCGACCTCTGGGAAAGACCCACTACTTCGCGCTGGAAGCCGTACGCAACCCAGATCCGTCGCGCAGTAGCGCCAGCGGCCGTGGCAGTTTCGCTGCTGCTCGGACTAGCGTACAGCCCGCACAGCCCATGGCGTATCACACGCGATATGGAGCGGCAACATGCCTACGCGCGCACCCTACTCTCTAATTTACGTCGAGCCTCCGCCAGCGAAAGTACTGGTAGGTATCCGCGCGTCCAGGATATGGCTGGCCTCGCCGAAGAAACGAGGCGCGACGCCTCCTTCGGGCCCGAGTTACTTCGAGAATTGAGCGAACGACTCCCCAAAGCGGCCAGTATCAGCGAGCTCTCTTTCGACCAAGGGAAGGCGGTTACGTTCCGCGGCGTCGTCACGAATCATGAAATGCTCGCGCAGTTGATTACGGCCACGCGCGCTATTCCACTCTTTCTTGACGTACAACTCACTTCCGCGCGAACTTCCACGTCCAGGCAAGGTGATTCCGGAATCGAATTCCAGATGGCCGCTCGGATTGGAGCGGCGACTCAGTGACCGACGCGAGACGGGACATCACAGGCGTGAGAAGGTTTGCCCTATACGGCACCCTGGTTCTTTGGTGGGCGGCGGTTGTTATACCGGGATTGCGAGATGCGCATGAACTGCCACCTATGATCGAGGAGACTCGTTCGGCGGCAAAGCGCCTCGAAGAGGCTCGCGAGCGGCGCGCCGCAGAAAAGAGCGCGCGGACCGAATTCGAGAAGGAGTTTGGCTCACTTTTCTATGCCTCGAAAGGTGCCGAGCATCTTGGCTATGTGCTGGGAGTGAGCCGAAAGCTTTGCGATGCATCGAGCATTGACCTACTAACGATTGAACCTACCTCGACGTCACAAGAGGGTGCGTTTCAAAGGTTTCCCGTGAAGGTCACACTAAGGGGGGACCTTCGAGGAATCTCGTCGTGGATGCTCGGCCTTGAATCGATGAAGCCACCCATTGACGTCCAAAGGATCGTGTTCAGAGCTCGCGACGACCAACTAGGTATCGACGCGGAGATCACCGTGGTGACGTTTGCGTGGCGGCCGAAGGAAGAAAGTGCCTCGCCGCCCTTGCGGCAACAGCTGCCTTCGCATCCTGATCCGCCGGAGGAACGTATATGAATCGACTGCGAACACTGGCGTTCTTGTCCAACTGGCTGTGGCTGCCGGTCTTTCTGCTACTTTTCCAGCAATACGCTTGGGGGCAAGAGGCGGCCTTTCGTCGCGCGGCGGGCATTCTGAAAACCGCCGAGTCGGCCGCGCGTGAGGATGGCACGCGGGAGATTGTGCGCACGCTCCGTGACCGGCTTCAAAAGTCCGCCGCACTGTATCGAGACGGAAAGAGTGAAGAGGCTGCATGGCAATTGGAAGAGATCGGCCGCATGTTCGACGGAATTTCCGGGCAAAGGACCCAGGCGGATGCGCGTTCACAGCGGCTTGTCCGCGACGCAGCGGCCCAAACACATCGGTTGTTGCACAGCATCGCCGGTTTCAGCGTTTCAGTCACCCGCCTCGCTGGGCAACCGCTTGCCGGTCTGGTTCTGGGCAAAACTCGGCTTTCGGAGGCAGAGCGGATCTTTCGTCAAGTGGACAAACGAGAGAACGGTATGGTCAATAAGTCAACCGTGGTTTACCCAATAGGAGAAAGCAGATTACATCTCGCATTTATCTACCGGCCCCCAGACACCCGGTATGAGCTATACTTCGACCGCAGCAAAAGGCTTGTATTGGTAGTGGATGGCGGCGCCTATGGATCGTTAACGGAAGCTTTCCTGCGCCGCCGCTATCCAACGCTCAAACAGACGCGCTCCGGACCGGACTGGCGCGAAATGCAGGCCGACCTTGGCCGCTGCGTCACACTCATCGCCGTTTTCTCCGCCGGCCGAGATGACGTAGACTCGGTAGGATATGCTTTTGAATGTTCGCGAGAATGACCTCGACCGGAACGACCGTGTAGGGCTAGCTTAAGATTCGACAGGCCAATAGGGCAGTTGCAAGTATAATGATCATGTCGTAGGTGGGCTAGAGCGAGTCTCAATTACCTGCTGACAACTCAGCCCTTACTTCCTCGAAATGAGGGGTCGCAACGACACCTGTCTTGAGCCTGAAGTGACGAGAATCGAGCTTATACTGAGCTGTTTCTTGCCAAGGAAGCGCTCCGCAGCCCGTCGGGGCCATTCCGATCTCCAACCAGTAGGCGTCC
>JBKJZI010000123.1:0-14688 GCA_046715155.1 Chthonomonadales bacterium
CGTATATCGCGCGCTTCCCAATTATCGACCGGACGGATTCCTCTCGAGCTGGGTCTATCGAATTACGCTGAACGAATGCCGCCGGCGGCTCCGAGGGCGAAAACCAACGCTTCCGCTGGAGTTTGCGCCCGTTTCCGATAATCTGCCCGATCCGCAGGCTGCGGTGATGGCAAACGAACGGCACCGCCAGCTTAGAATGGCGCTGGAGACGCTCCCGGAACACTATCGGATAGTGATGGTCTTGTTTTACTTCGAAGAGATGTCCGTTGATGAGATATCGCGGACGATCGGAGTCTCGGTGAGCGCGGTCAAAGTCCGGCTGCACCGCGGGCGCGAGAGGCTCGCCAACCGCCTTGGGACGCCGCTATAGTCAGGATTACCGGATGCACTGTTCGTCGACACGAGAATTGCTGCAGGATTGGTTCGACCTCGCCGGAGGAGGACCGATGCCTTCCGACGCAGCGGTCCACCTCCGCGAGTGTGGAAGCTGCCGCGACTTCGTGCGAAAATGGGACCAGATTGAACTGGGTCTCCAGGCGCTCCGCGACTCCTTGCCCGCGCCATCCCCGGATTTCAAGATTTTCCTGGAAGCGAGCCCGGTTCGAGTCAAGCGGGCTCGCCTTCGCCGAACCCCCGTGACTTACGCTCGTTGGGCAGCAGCCACCGCCACCGCCGTCATCGCCGCCATCGGGCTAACCTACGCCCTCACCGGACGCGGACCCGTTCCCGCAGAAAAGGCCGGCTCCCTGGCAATCGTCCGGCCCGCCCCGGCCCGCGGATACCTCCCGCGCCCCACCTCCTTGAACGGCGAGCTTCCGCTGGCGCGGGCCCGTTAATCCTCCAAGGCAAGGTCTTCCATCGCCACCGGGCTGTCGTGTATCACCCTAAAACTGCGCTCTCCATATACGGGCGCGACATGGGCCGTATTGTCCCGGAAGTCCTCGTCGATTACGAAGCTGAATGCGTCCGTCATCCGGCAGAACTTTTTGAGCTCCGCTACTTCCGCTGGCGTCTCCGGCACGAGTCGCAGAGTCAGGCTGACCCTGCGTCCCAACTCGTCAAAAACCATCGGCTCCCCCGGCCGCATTCCTTCGAAATAGGCTTTCATAAGGCTGTCCTATTGCGTAATTCGTAATGCGTAACTCGGCCCACGATTTCGCGCAGCAGTGTTTCCGGATTACGAGTTACGTATTACTCCTCTTTCTTCAGCATATCAGCGTAGATTCCGGGCACGGAATCCGGAATCTCTGTTGCCCCGACGGCGCGGAAGTAGAATTCGGTTGGCCCTGCGCCGCCGATGATTCCGTAGACGTAGCCCATTTCGCGCAGACCCCACAAGCAAGCGATCAGCAGGGCTTTGCCGATTCCGCTCCCGCGCTCGACTTCGATCACTCCGGTCGGGCCAAAGAATCCGCGGCGGGTGCACTCGTATGCCCCGAACCCGACCAGGCGGCCGTCGCGAATCGCCACATACACGCTGGTTGGCTTATTCGACAAACCCACGGTGATTTCATCCGCCCAGGTTACCGCAAAGTTCTCTTCCACGAATCGCCGAAGAGCGGTCATCTCAAAAGGCTGGGCCCGCCGAAGTACGACGCCCTTCGCCCGCATGTCCTCTAGCACCGGCTCTACCGGCGAGAGTTTCAATAGATTGACCAGCATATCAGGCATTCAGCACCTCGTGGTTGACCGCTTTGAGTGCGATGGAAGTCAATGGTACGGTGTCGTGTCCAGGAGCGAGACGGATTCCGTGTCGGCGAATGACAGAGACACGCGGAGCCAGCCGCCACCGATGTCTTCCAGCTTGCCGCCGAGGTTGGCCTGCTCCGCATACTTTGACGGAATCCGATAGCTCCAGGGCATTGGTTTTGGCGCGCGGGCGGACAGCCGCGCGAGAACGCCGTATTTGAACTCGGCTGAAACGAGCACCGCTCGGTCAGCTCGGAGATCGCAGAATCTGGCATTCGATAGTGTGGCCGGTACAGCGGGAAGCAGCTTGGTACCCTCCTCGTCTACCTGGACGAAGAGACAGTTCAACGCGTAGAGCCACCCTCCACAGCCGGTGGTGAACCAGGGGACGTGGATGACGCCATCCTTATCGACGTGTTCATTGGGGCTCAGAAACGGACCGGCGCTGGCCGGCGCTTCCTTGATCGCCTCCCAGGCAAGCTCCGCGTTCCCCTGCATGGCATGCACGATTCCGAGATGCGCCGCCGTCCACATCCAATTCGAGCCCTCGAACACCTCCGAAAACCCCGGCTTCCACCCCTTTGTCGACCGGCACACCCGATGAATATACTCCGCACTCGCCTTAGCACGCTCGGAATCCACCTCGACCCGAAACGGAAATATCGGCCCTAGAATGGAGTAGTGAAGCGGCTTCCCGCCAGGGATTCCGAAAACGTCCTTCCCCGTGTCCCCCGTGTCCCCCGTGGTTCGATCCCCCGGGAGATTCAGCCGCAGCTCACCCGCCAGCTCCCTCCACCGCGGAATCCGCTCCGGGTCCTTTCCCAGCTCTTCGGCAGCGTTGGCCGCATACTCTAGGCTTGCGATTGCCGCGCAGATCGTGAAAGGACCGTTGGTGACCGGGCCGACGGATTCGTCGAAGTCCACGCAGGCTTTCGTCCGCAGACGGCCTTCCTCATCCCGCTCCAGCATGTTCATTTCGAAGTAACGGGCGATCTCCCGCAGCACCGGATAGAGATCGTCGAGCTGAATCCGGTCGCGGTTGTACAGCCACAGCATCCAGATGCAGACCGCGAACTGCCCCAGGTGGAAACGCTCGGTTAGCCAGAGCCCGTTCGGGTCCCGCTCTTCCCCGTATTCCGTGCTGCTCCACGGATAGAGCGCACCTCTCCCCCGCGCCCTCTGCATCGCCTGCGGCAGCGTGCTCAACCGGAAGTATGGAATCCGCTCCGCCAGCTCGACGTGGTTCGATGAGAGCAGCCCCAAAAACGGATACATCTCATCATGAAACGCCCCCGCCCCCCAATATTCCTCCGAAACCGTCGGCGGCACCGACCAAGGCGTCGCCTGGCACCGGAGATTGTATAGCGACATGCGCCGGAATCGGTCCACCTGCTCATCGCCAGTTTCAACGTCACTAGTCCATCTGAATCGGCCCCATCCGGATGCATGTATCTTCTTGCACGAATCAAGTGCTTCTGTTTCAACTGGAAACTCATAGGTAATCCGATCCGAAAAGTGGACCCAAGTTGACGCATGGAGCCCTGTTCCCTTTTCTGGAGGGTACGCGACAGGGCCTTGCACCGAAAACAGCACGGTCCCGTAATCGACACGAAGGGACCACGGTATCTCGACGGGCCATACAGCCATTCCAACTGTTATGGTTCCAGTCACCGTGTCAGTCTGATAGCTTCCGTACATGGAGTTTGGCCAATTTATCGCTGACCACTCAATCGGAACCGTACCGGGCGCATACCTTACACGAAGCTCGACCTCGGAAATGCTGCGGTCTCTCTTGTAGATCCCGCTACCTACGACGAACAGTTTACGGTCCATTGAAATGAGCGTATCGGAATCGCAGACCAAGCCATTCTCGAAACGGCCGATGGAGTGGACCCGCCCTCTCGACGGCAAGATATCTTGCCAGTAGGACTCCAACGGCATATTTGATCCGTCGATGAATACCTCCATCGAAAGTGAACCCAAATTTAAAAGGGAGTGTCCAGGGCCCTTGGCACGTCGGCCGGCGAGGACGAAGTGTTGGGTCCGGTGGGCGATGTCAGTCTGTTCATCGGGCGGGGTGTGGTACCCGGTGGGGCCGACCGTAGTGCAGAGCTCGCCGTTGCCGATGAGGGCGGAAGTGACGCCGTCGTAATTCTCCGGCGTGAGAACGTATCTGTCCGGAGGTTCGCTCATCGCCGATTCCGCGAGCGGCGTTCGGGAGTCATTATCGGACCTTCCTCGACCGGCAATGTGAGGGGCGCTGATGGCCGAGAAAGTGCGGATTCACCATCCTTTGCCGGTTCCTTCTCCATCAAGCCAACGTCGATCTGAACGGCGGGGAAGTCGGCCACCGTCAGGCTGAACAGACCGCCTTCGTGCGGAATCTCGTAGGCGGCGGCGATTCCGAAGCGGATGCGGCCGGTGTCGCGGTCGGGCTCGGCCAGGATCATCAGGTTTTCGCCTTCTACCAGAGTGTTGCCGCCGCCGGTGTTCACGGGCACGCCGGCGAATTTTAGCGGCTCGGAATCCGCGCCCAACAAGCGCACGTCAGCGAGGGCGAGGTCCCAGCCGGATTCGACCGGGTCTTTGCTGGCGATGGAAATGGCTAGATCGAGCAGGCGGCCGGACTCCTCGTCCCAGTTCAGGTACTCCGCGTCTTCGGCGCGAGAGACTATCAGCTCGTAGCCGTCGTGTTCGACGCGGTCGCCGATTCGATAGGCTGCCTGTTTCGCCCCTTCGCCATTGAGATACTTATCGAACCAGGCGAGGCAGCGGCGCATTTCGTCCAGCTTGTGGTTGGGCTCGCGGAGTCCGTGGCCTTCGCGCGGATAGTAAACGAACTCCACCGTGACGCTTCGGTCCTTCAGGGCCCGGTACATCTCGCGTGAGTTGGCGATGGTGGTGTTGTTGTCCTCTTCGCCGTGGATGATCAGGACCGGGGTGTTGATCTTGTCGACGTAGGTTGAGGGAGAGCACTTGCGGTAGATTTCCGGGTCTTCCCAGTAGAAAGCCCCCATGTAGTCGGGGTCCCAGCGGGCTATCTCGGAGTTGCTGTAGTCGGTGATCAAGCTGAAGACGCCGAATCCGGAGATGGCGGCTTTGAACCGGTCGGTCTGGCTGATGGCCCAGTTGGCCATATAGCCGCCGTAGGAGCCGCCCATGATTCCGATCCGCTCCGGGTCCGCCAGCCCGCGCTCGACGAGCATGTCGATTCCGCTCAGAATATCCTGAAAGTCGCCGCCGCCAAGGTCGCGCCGATTCGCGATGGCGAATGCATTGCCGTATCCCTCGCTCCCCCGGAAGTTTGGACGGAACACAAGATACCCCTCCGCCGCCCACACCGGGTGCAAATAGTAGCTGCTGAGTGTCCGGGTGACCCGGCCTTTGGGACCGCCGTGGACCTGGACGACCAGGGGGTATCGGGTTTCGGGTTTCGGGTCTCGCGTGGGGTGGATGAGGACGCCTTCTATTTCCAGGCCGTCGGGGCTTGTCCAGGTGATCAGCTCCTGGCGCGGAATCTCATATCGTTCCAGAAACTCAACATTTAGCCTGGTTAGTATTTGTACGTCATCGTCTTTGCCAATTGGAATATAGACCAGTTCGGGCAGCTCAGTCTCCGCCTCGAGGACTGCGACAATAGTTCCGTCGCCACCTGCGTCGAGGGCGGTACATTCAACAGCCTTGTCGGTTGGTGTTATCGTTCTCGCTTTATCGCCGCGAATCTGAACGATAGCCCCGTTTGTTCGGTCTGCTACGAGGGCAAAGAGGTCGTTTGTGTCTTTCTGCCATACGATCTCATGCGCGTCACAGCTCAGGTTAGCGAACACGTTTGTGGGTTCGCCCCCCGAAGACGAAACAACCCAAACGCATTCCTGGGAGTAGCTTAGTTGCGGCTCGAGGTTGGCGAGGAAGGCGATGCGGCTTCCATCCGGTGACCAGCTGGGATGGAACTTGCCGCCGGGGCGGTCGACCAATTTGCGCGTCTCGCCGGATTCCAGCGTGAGGACGAAGAGGTCAAACTGATAATAGTCATTCGCCTCACCGGTGCCGTTGCTGTTGAATACCAGTTGGTTGCCATCCGGGGCGATCTCGAATTCCGCGATTCCGTAATCGCCGGTGTAGAGCAGGACCGGCTCTTTCTCGTCCAGATCGACTTCCCAGAATTGGCGGCGGAGCTTCTCTTTATGTTCAACCACCGGGTCGACCTTACGCTTTTTCTGGTCGTCCTTGACCGCCTGCATCGGCTCGGCCCGCGGTTCCGGTGCGAGGTATACGATAGCCGAGCTGTCCGGCAGCCAGCGGAATCCAATCACGCCTTCCTTGGGCTTTGTGAGGCGCTGGGCCTCCCCGCCGTCGGCCCGCATCACCCAGACCTGCTCTTTGTGCGATTCCTCTTCTTCCTCTTCCGGTGGGGGAGGCGGCTCGATCATGTCCGGGCGGGTAGAGAGGAACGCGATCCACGTCCCATCCGGCGACCATCGCGGCGACCGCTCTCCCTCATAACTGAACGTGAACTGGCGCGCATTTCCCTCTGGAATGTCCGCCATCCAGAGTCTGCCGACCACCCGAGACTCCTCGAAATCCGCCTCGCTGACGACGAAGACGACTCGCTTACCGTCCGGGCTGATGTGTGGCGCGCTCGGAATCTTCGCTTCCAGCAGGGCGCGGGGAGTAATCCGGAGCTTGGGTGGGGACATAGAGGTTACGGGAGCAGGGTCAGTGGATCGGCGAGCACATAGTTCGCTTCGTGTTCGGGAAAGCCCTTCGTCAAGCGAAAGTCAGTGGGCGGTCAACAGTAAGCAGCATCGTACGGTCCACCCCGGAATGAATTCCTGAGCTAGGTGGACTTGAGTCCGAACGGTTTCGGGATCGTTGCGTTTTCAGATAAAAGCGTCTCGGTTTACACCCCGAGAGTAAGCGGGAGTTCCGGCTGCCGTGCGGCGGAATCCAGGCGCTCGATAATCCGTTTCAGCAACTGATTCTGAGGCGCGGCCAATGGAAGGTTAGAAGCGCGATCGAGCGCTACCCAGCGAACCTCCGCGCAGTCGATGGGCATGGGTTCGCCGGCAGTGTCGACCAGCCGGACTCCGTGAAGTGTGATGCTGTGGTGGGTGACGTTGTGCTTGACCTGTCCGACGGATTCAGCCGGCTGTCCGATCACGCCGGCCACCTCCCTTGCGGCCCTCGCAGCGCACGCCGCGGGAGTTTCCCCTGGCTCACAGACCCGCCTCGGCAGCTCCCAAAGCCCACCCCAGAGTCCGTGCGGCGGACGTCGTGTAATCAACACATCTCCGCCGCGAAGTACGACGGCCGAGCTGTGGACTTCGCGAACAGTCCTCCTGCCAGGCGGAATCTGCGGCCACGCGGTGGGATCATGACTTTTTCCGGCGGTGCAGAATCGCAGGATGGGGCAACGTTCACAGGAAGGGTCTGCGGTGGTGCACACCAGCGCGCCCATCTCCATCAGACTCTGGTTGAAGTCTCGCGCATTGCCCTTCGGAATCAGCTCCTCCGACAGCGACCACAGCCTGGACTGATTCGCCGCGGATTTCGGGTCGCCGTCCAGGGCATAGACCCGCGATAGGACCCGCGCCACATTGGCATCCACGATCGGCGCCGGTTGGTTGAAGGCAATGGAGCGGATCGCGCCAACGGTGTACCGCCCCACGCCCGGCAAGTCCGACAGTGCAGATACCTCCGATGGAATCCGGCCGCCGTGCTTCTTCAAGACTATCTGGGCGGCTCGTTGGAGATTCCGCGCTCGTGCGTAGTAACCTAATCCAGCCCAAACGCGCAGCATCTCCTCCGTTTCCGCGTTGGCGAGGGCCTCCACTGTAGGAAAGCGCTCCATCCACCGTTCGAAGTACGGGATCACCGTCCGCACCTGCGTCTGCTGAAGCATGATCTCGGAGACCCAAACCGCGTACGGGTCAGTCTGCATCCGCCGCCATGGTAGGTCCCGTTTGTGCGTTCCGTACCAGTTCAGCAGTCGAAGGGCAAGCTCGCGGGAATCATTGTCACAGACATTCATAAGGTCGCAGAATCCGTTCGTTCACGCTTCACGAAACAGGCAGCACGCAGCGCGCATTACTCAACACCGGTCTGCTATAATACCGGGTATCCACCATGCAAGAAACCATCCCCCCCAATCCGCTTTTTGCAAGCCTCAACCCCATCCAGGCTGAAGCCGTTACGCACATAGACGGGCCGCTGCTGATCTTCGCGGGCGCGGGCTCGGGCAAAACCCGCGTGCTGACGCATCGCGTGGCATACCTTATCGCTGAGCGAGGAGTGCGGCCGGGCAATATCCTGGCGGTCACATTTACCAATAAGGCCGCCAGCGAGATGAAAGAGCGGATCGTGCAGCTCGTCGGCGACCGCAGCCGCGCCATCTGGATCGGCACCTTTCATGCCATGTGCGCCCGGATTCTGCGCGAGGCGGGCGCGAATATCGGCGTCGAAAAGGACTTCATCGTCTACGATGACGGCGACCAGATGACCCTCGTCCGCGAATGCCTCGAGCAGCTTTACATCGATGAAAAGAAGTTCGCCCCGCGCGCCGTTCTTTCCCACATCAGCCGCGCCAAGGAAAGGCTCGTCTCTGCGGAGGAGTTCTCGCTGCACTATCAGGGCTTCTTCGAGAACATCGTCGCCAAGGTCTACCCACTTTACCAGGAGAAGCTCCGAGCCAGCAACGCGCTGGATTTCGACGATCTGCTTATGCAGGCCGTCCGACTATTTCAACTGAAACCCGAAGTCCTGGAGACCTTCCAGAACCGAATCCGCTATATCCTGGTGGACGAGTATCAGGACGTCAATTACGCGCAGTATCTCCTACTCAAGCTCCTGGCGCAGAACCATCGGAATCTGTGCGTGGTGGGGGACGATGACCAGAGCATCTACGCATTCCGCGGCGCCGACGTCTCGCTGATCCTTCAGTTCGAACGGGACTATCCGGATGCGAAGGTGGTAAAGCTTGAGCAGAACTATCGCTCCACAAAGACGATCCTAGACGCGGCCCACGGAGTGGTCTCTCGGAACGTGGGTCGCAAAGATAAGAAGCTCTGGACGGAGAAGGAGCCCGGTCCGCCGATAGTTCGGAGGGAGGCGGAAAACGAGCAGGAGGAAGCGGTCTTCGTAGTGCGCAAGATCTGGGAGGCCGTCCGGTCGGAGAACCGAAAATACGGCGACTTTGCCATCCTTTACCGCACCAACGCCCAGTCCCGAGTATTCGAAGAGGTGTTCCTCAACTTCAGCACGCCCTATCGGATCATCGGCGGAGTCCGGTTCTACGAACGCCGGGAGGTCAAGGACGTTCTCGCCTACCTGCGCGTCATCCACAATCCGCTGGATTCCGTCAGCCTCAAGCGAATCATCAACACTCCCACCCGCGGAATCGGCGCAACCACTATCGCCCGGTTGGAAAAGGAAGCACACGAGTTGAAGCGCTCGCTCTGGGACGTGGTGACGGAAGTGCACCTGCTTACCGACCTGGTCCAGCGAGCCCGAAATGCGGTTACCGGTTTCGCTTCGATGATCATGGAGCTGCGGAATCAGCGCGAAGGACAGACCGTGACGGATATCGCAGCCGCAGTGCTCGCGAAGACCGGCTACCTTGCCGAGCTAGAGGCCGAGCGGACCGTCGAAGCGCAGACGCGTGCTGAAAACGTCCGCGAGCTGCTGACAGTAACGACCGAGTTCGACTCTTCGGCGGACGAACGGACGCTGTCGGCCTTCCTCGAACAGGTCTCGCTCGTCTCCGACCTGGACGACCTGAACAACGAACGGGAAGCGGTCACCATGATGACGCTGCACTCGGCGAAAGGTCTGGAGTTCCCGGTAGTGTTCCTCGTAGGACTGGAAGAAAACATCTTCCCGCACATCCGTTCGCAAACCAGCGACAAGGAAATGGAAGAGGAGCGCCGCCTCTGTTACGTCGGGATCACCCGGGCCCGGGAAGAGCTTTACCTCACCCACGCCTATCGCCGCACGCTCTTCGGCGCGATCTCGTCGAATCCGCCCTCCCGATTCCTGAAGGAGATTCCGTCTGAGCTCTACGACACACCCGTGTCGCTCAGCTCATTCGCTCCTGGGCGCGCAGAACCGTCCCCTCGCAGAATGTGGGAAACCGCACCCACGACTCCGCGCCAAAACAAGATTCAGCAGATGGCCGGGGACGACGGATTCCGCCCTGGGACGAAGGTCAAGCACGACAGTTTCGGCACCGGTGTCGTACTAAAAGTGGACCATCTAGACAACGACCTCCAGATTTCAGTAGCCTTCCCCACCCCGCACGGAATCAAAAAGCTCCTCCAATCCTTCGCCAAGCTCAAAAAGGTCTAGCGTCCGGAAGCGAGACCGGCATTCAAATGCCGGTCTGCCGACAGTCGTCCTCCGGACGAGCGAAGCGCCCACCGTTCGTCCGGAGGACGATTCTGTCCAGACGGGGATTTGAATCCCCGGTTGGCTTAGTCGTCGTCATCATCGCCGCTGTGCTTGTTTTTCTTGGACTTCTTGTGCTTGAAATGTCCCTTGCCGCGTTTTCGCGAAGGGCGCTCCACGCGATGATTCTCGGATTCCGGGGCGAGCTGAGTCGAAGGCGGCCAGTTCTCGCGGACGGATTCGCGAAAAGGCAGCGGATTCGGAGGCGAACTTACCGGCTCGCTTTGCTCTACATCGTTGTGAATGCTACGCGGGCCTGCATCGACGCGCACGGGGGCGGACGCCTCGTGTACGAGCTGAGCGCCGAGGAGGGCCATTCCGGCGATGAAGGCCGGCAGCCAGTGATATCGGATTCTCTTGTGTTGCATCGCAGGATTCACGTCGATAGTCGATGGATTGTTCCATTACTATGCTGCGACTGAACGACACCATCGCCGCTATCGCGACTCCGCCAGGGGAAGGGGGAATAGGAATCGTGCGCCTCTCCGGCCCGGATTCGTTTCCCATCGCCGATCGCCTCTTCCACACGGTGGGTGCCAAACCGTCCGGGCTGCCGACCCATATGCTGCGCTATGGCCGCATCACCGAAACGGGTTCGGATGACACCGTGGACGACGCGGTGATTCTCCTGTATCGCGCTCCGCACAGCTATACCGGCGAGGATGTGGTCGAATTCTCCTGCCACGGTGGGCCGATCACGCTCGGCCGCGTAATGGGGCTCTGTCTTCATGAGGGGGCGAGAGCGGCGGAGCCGGGAGAATTCACGCAGCGAGCCTTCCTGAATGGCCGCATGGACTTAGCACAGGCAGAGGCGGTCTGCGATCAGATCAAGGCGAAGACGGAGGCGGCGCAGCGATTGGCGCTGAGACAGCGCGAGGGGGCCCTCTCTCGCGAAGTACAGCGGATTCGGAACGAACTGGTTGGCGCAATGGCCGCGGTGGAGGTGACGATAGATTTCTCGGAGGAAGTGGGCGACCTGGATTACCCGGCAATGCTCACGCGACTCCGCGGAATCCGAGAGGATATAGAGGTTCTGATACAATCCGCGGAGCAGGGGCGCGTCTACCGGGAGGGGATCCGCCTGGCGATTATCGGCCGCCCAAACGTCGGCAAGTCCAGCCTGCTTAATGCCCTGGTCGGTCACGACCGCGCTATAGTCACGCCGATCCCCGGCACCACCCGCGATACCGTGGAAGAGACCGCCAACATCCGCGGAATCCCCATTACAGCCATCGACACCGCGGGACTGCGAGAGACGGAAGACCCGGTGGAGCGCATCGGCGTAGACCGCGCCCGCGCCGCTGCCGATTCCGCCGACCTGATCCTACGGGTGGTGGATAACCTATCGGACGAATCGGACAGATCGGTCGGATCGGACCGATCTGATGGTGTGAGGGTGATACATGTACTGAACAAGCGGGACCTGTTAACCCCAGCCGAACTCTCAAAGCTCTCCCAACGCCTAACGCCCAACGCCCTTCCCGTATCCGCTCTGACCGGTGAGGGGCTGGAGGAGCTGCGGGATGCGATCGCTGATTCCGTCTTGCACAACCACTCCAGCGAAAACTCTGTCCTGGTCTCCAACATCCGGCATCAGCACGCACTGGAATCCGCTCGCGAAAGCCTGATCCACGCCGAGTCCACAACGGATAACGGCCTCCCGCCGGACTTTATCTCCATAGACCTTCGCGCCGCATTAGACTCCCTCGGCCAAATCACCGGCGAAACAGCCACCGAGGAGATCATCCACCGCATCTTCCACGACTTCTGTGTCGGGAAGTGAGTGGAGAGTGGTCGGTCGTCCAGACGAAAAAAGCGGTGGAACCGGGTGGTCCACCGCCTTTGATCGGGGTGACAAGACTTGAACTTGCGACCTCTGGTACCCCATACCAGCACTCTACCAAACTGAGCTACACCCCGGGGAACGTCCGCCTATTATACCATCCGCCATAGCCAAGTGGCGGAGTGGACGAGGAGACAAGTCGCCCACGCAAATCACAGCAGGAAATTGCTGGGATTCTCAACAAGCGTGGACTGTTCCGCGATTTGGATTGGGAGCAGTACGATGTTAAGTTATAGTTTCCCCTCGCGAATAGTGCTTACGTTCCCCACAACCCGCAAAGGTACTGTCATCGCGCCTCATTCGACCCTCGAAATCCTTCGTACTGGTGAAACGTTACGGCGGTACTCGGCGCACCAGGATTGAGTTGACTAACGCCAAGCGATGGCGGAGGCGTGGTTCGGCAGGTCGGAAGTCAGGTTGACCTGCGAGCCGCCCGTGGCGCCGACGCGGAAGACATCGTAGAAATTGTTGTCCCCGGATGATTTCGTATACAAAAGGTGGGCGGAATCGGGTGACCAGTACGGATCGAAGAGCCAGGTTCCCGCGAGCGCCTTAAGGTTCGTCTTATATCCGCTGCCGTCGGGGGCGATGGTGGCGATGGCCCCGTAGACCAGAGCCGGCGAATAGAGGTGGAATGCGATCCGGGCCCCGTTCGGCGACCAGGCGGGACTATTAGCGTTGCCGCTATACAGGGTTCGCGAGTCGCCGGTGGCGACAGTGACAATCCGGATATCCAGGTAGCTCGAATGGTCCACGACCACTTGATCGGCATCCGGGGAGAAATCCCACCCACCTCCAACTTCCGGCCACGGGACCGTAGACCCGGTGTCGTAATGCACGCCGGCGGAGACGAGAAAGGCCGGCGGAGTTGCCGGCATGGTAGGGACGCCCGAGCCGTCAAACACGACCTGGGCCGTATAGAGACCCACGTTAGCCGGATCGGCCGTCCCGTCCGGATTCCAGCGACGCGCAAACCCCGCAATCCCGGCGCCTTCGAGAGACTCGCCAGGCATCCACTTAAAACCACCATGATGCAGCGGCTGGAGGCTGGGATCGTTCGTTAGCTGCACGGATGCGCCCCCGTCATCCGGGAACGCGAAAAGCTCACGGCGTTGGTTGCCGTTCGGGTACGTCTCCCCCGCAATGGTGACAATCCGCAGGAACCAGCGCTTCCCCGCACGAAGCAGCCGGCTCGGATGACCCACGACTCCTGCGGGCAGGGCGGTCTTGCCGGTGCCGTCCGCGTTCATCTTACTCATTCCGATTCCATATGAGAAGTAAATCGTGCCGGTGGGTTTGGTCCCGCCGCCTTTCTGGGCGGCTGCCGGAGATACGACTGCGCCGAGCGCCAGAAGGGCGGCGGCTGCAAGAATTCGTTTGATGTTCATGGTGTCTCCATAACGAAAGAGGTGCCGCCCGGACGTTTCCAGGCGGCATATTTCCAAGATAGGGGGCTATTAGCCGCCGAGCGAGCCGATTATCCCCTGCGCGCCCTCGATCAAGGGTTGAGCGGAGGCGGCAGTGACCTGACCCCTGCGAATCATCGCTTCGAGCTGATGGATGAACGCCCCCAGGTTGGCGATGGTCGCGTTTGTGTTGCCTGCAGCGAGGTTTCTGGAGGCAGCGTCCAGAGTGGCTTGCAGTGACTTAGCCGCCGGCTGGGAGATTGCACCGGAGGTTGCCAGCGCCTCCACCTGGGTGATCAGGTATTGCAACTGGTCTGCCGGAGAGCCTGCCTGGGAGCCGGGAACATACTCTTGGGCGCCCATGTCCACGGTGCCGCCGTAGATGCGCACGCGGCCATCGATGTCACTGGTGATGTCGAATGGCGCCAGCCAGGTGCTCGCCACTAGGAATGAGTTGTTTCCGGAGTTGATGCAGGGAGACCCGGCCTGCAGCCGCAGGTCGCCGAAGTCGTCGTTGGCGCCTTCGTCAACTCCGACCGTGGTGGGATCGTCTCCCCACCCATCGCCGCCGTTGCTCGGATTCCGCACGAACAGCGGGTCCGCGTCGATGTTCGCAATGCCCCTAACAACGTTTTCAGGGCGGATGGAATCTTGAGGTACGTCTACCACGTCGCTGTATTCCACCTGCAGACCAGGCCAATAGGTGAAGGCGGTATTGCCGACAAGTATGCTGTTGAAGAGCCGCGTTTGGCCTGACGTGTTGTTGTAATACGCGGCAACGTTGTCTACCATCGTGCAGTTGACGGCCGATTCGCCATGGATGAGATTAAACTCCATCGCGCCTCCGCTCAATGCTTTATTGCCTACGAAGACGGAGTTCACCATAAGAAGACCGCCATCGAAATCATCCGAGCCGACGCCCCCGCCACGAAAGGCGGTGTTTGCGTAGAACCGGCAGTTAAGGATTAACGCGCGGCTCCAGTAGCCGGGATAACATCCAACTCCGCCACCGGTACTGCCATGTTCGGTGACGCGGTTTCCGCGGAAGGTGCAGTCACGGATCTCCACATTGTAAGGGGCGAAGACGCCGCCTCCGCTGTGACCCGCGCGGTTGTTGAGAAAGACACAGTCGCTGATCTTGATTTGGCTGTTGTTTCCGTAAACGCCCCCGCCAAAGTTCCCCTCGTATTCAGTGTCACTATAGGCGACGCCGTTGCGAATGGTGAAGCCGCTCAAGCTGCACTGATATCCCAGCGTAAAGGCCCGCCCCCCACCCTCGCAATCAATGATGCAGTTGGCGGGCTGACC
>JBKJZI010000124.1:0-26164 GCA_046715155.1 Chthonomonadales bacterium
GCCCAGCGTACGGGGTGGAAGGACAAGGTTTCGGAGACTGACAAAGATCGCTTGGTAGGCGACCCCCACATTCTCTCCAATCTCATGGACGCTGTCAACCAGGCGACGAATGATAAACTCTTCCACCTCATCCGACCATGAATCTCGGAAGCCGAAGTCCTCTAGGAATAGATCAGCCGCACGGTCCCGCTGTTCGGCGATCCCGATAGCAATCGCACCGTACACAACGCCAGGGCCGGTTCTGTGGAACCATTTGGCCGCACAAAGCACATGTTGGCCGGGAGAAATCGGGAAGCGAGGATTACGGACGGTCCCGAGAAGCGCTCTGGATGCGTCGAGCAGCGGCGCGGCGTCAAGTACCGTGGCCTCTGCTATGAGAGGGTGAACCCGCATTTCTTGCCGTAATACATCGTGTCCCATCAAAAGGCCCTGCACGCCATTGAATGATGACACCGTAACGAGGTTGATCTGAGTAAGGTTGGCACCCTCCGACTCCGCCCGGTCGAAGGCAAGTGTCTGCTCGAGCGGACCCGTTCCGCAACTCCGGTCATCCAGCGGAAGTGTTCCTATCGCGATTACCGGTGCCGTTACGTAGGCGGCTGATGGATCCAACGGGCAGCCGGCGCAGTGTCCGTCAAACGGACCAACGACGCGACGAACCAGTCGTTCGAGGTCTCTCATCGATCCGAGAGAATGGGGATGGTTACCGCGGGCGCTTCGCGAGACGGTCTGGTATCAGCATAGTCGACCAGATCGGCGTGGAACCTCGACGTAACGGCGCGAGAGCGTACATATTCGGCGGCATCTTCCAGAACGACTCGACAGGGATAGCATTCTTCACCCCAGTGTGGGCGTAATTTCCCCATCACCTGCAACGGCCAGCCGAGCGCTGCGTATTGGCGCAGCCTCCGAGGCGTGACCGCCATCCAAAGTTCTGCGAAATCATGGGTGCTGCAGAAACGCCACGCTTCGACTGCAAGAAGCCAGCACATGAGACGTTTCCCACGAAGCTCCGGTCGTAGCGCAAGTACGGCCGCTTCTGCGGAATGATCTCCCGCAATAAGCAGAAGCTCAGGCCAAACTCGCAGACACGGAAGCGGCTGTTCTGCGTTGCCTAAGGCGAGCTGCATTCCGCCGATGAGCCTTCCATCCGCCTTTAATCCGATGAACACGGAGTGATCTGCACATCTCTGCAAGTAATCCCCTGGCAGCCATTCCTGCTCCCGCGCTACTTCCTCAAACAACTGAAGGAGAGGCTCGCCCGTTCGGGAAAGCTCGAATTCGAGTCCGGAAGGCACTGAGTTTCTAACTGCTTCTGCTGGTTTCATATCATGTCGATCTGTAAAGGGAACCGCCAATGAGACGATTCATCCTTAAGTAAGGATATTCCTCCGCACAACCTTGGTGATAATGGGGCATCCTATCCGCCGGACAACGAACACATGCCCCGTGGAACCCCTCGTCTCCGAATGGCTGACCGGATGAATGTCATTGGACGCCGCGCCCGCTCGCGCAGGCGTGAGCTCACTCTCAAACAGGATCAGGTATGCGGGCGGATCGCGGCGGCGACCTCCGGCCGATGGAGTCCTGGGTGGCAGGATCTGTCGCGCATTGAGAACGGCGGGCGCATCGTATCCGACGTGGAGGTGCTCGCAATCGCGCAGGCGCTGGACTGCGACCCCTGCTGGTTGCTCGTCGGCACTTAATCGGTACGGCCTAGCTCGAGCGTGAGGTCGCTGTCGACATCGTGGCCCCAAGCGCTCCAGCCGGCGACCTTGTCCCGTGCGAAGAGCTCGAGTCTGGATTGGTCGCCGCAGAGCGCGACGATGTGATCCCTGACTTCCGCCGGCTTCCTCGAATGATCCGCACGCCGAGCAATGACGAGGTTCGGGACGGAGCGGCTAGCCCGTTTCGGCCGTCCTTTGGTTGCTAAAAGACAGATCTCCGGATTCGAGCGTGTCCAGTAGCCCATACCGAAGTGAAAACCGATCCCGGACGGATTCTGCTTACACCACGTAAAAGCAACCGTCTTGTATTGGAATCCCCAGGCGTTAATAACTACGAGGGCATCCGGCAGCATGGGGTAAATCGCCCAGAGAAAGAGCACACAATCCGTGGCCGCCAGTTCTCGGACCGGTAGGGCGGATATTTGCGGAGTGGTTAGGCACGGTAAGGAGTGCGGCGACTTCTCCTTGAGGGACTCCAGGTGCGGTATTGCCATGGAGGGTCGGCATAGATGATGTTGAAGCGACCAGACGACATGCAGGTCTCCTGATAGGCTCCATAATAAGCCGTCTAGGCAGTGGCGTACGAGGCTGGTTGCGGCCGGACAATAATAATGTAAAGAGAAGCCCACACGCGTGGTGCGTATGGGCGATAATCCGAGGTCAGTCCGTCTTTAAGCGACGGCGACTTCGGGAAGGTTTGGGGCGGTCTGTCGTAGGCGAGATGGTTTCTGCTGGCTCTTGCGTCACGGGTTCAGGAGAAACCTGCGGTCGTTCAATAAGAAACCGAGGTTCCTGCCACTTGCGCTGTCCGCGATTGCAAATACCGATTACGATCGCCTGTCCGTCTGTCAAGCGGTAGTGTGTGTGACGACCGGATTCAATCTCTCGCGCCGCATCGTCAGGTGCCTCATGCAGCTCGCCAATGCGCGTCATGGTTCCTGTGGCGAAGCGGATACACGCTGCGTACTTACCGGCGCACTGATCGGCCACCTTACAGGATAGGCAGGAAGGATCCTTCCGGTCCGGTTTCGGCAAGCCTTGGGATAGGGTCTTCCGCTGCATCTGCTTGACCTCCGCGGCTTGCGCCTTGGCAAAGGCTTCGCCCGAAATCTCCTGCGCCTTTAGCTCCACAGCTCCGACACTTCCGTCTAGATGTGGGTCGATCCAAATACGCTGGTGCAGTGGCGAATGAAAGTCGAACTTATGCGAGCGAGCGTTGTAGCGGGTGTAGGTAACCTGGCACTGCGTATGATCGGGCAGGTTCACCTGGCACGTGTGTAGTCGAACGGTGTTGGTGCGGGCACCAGAGCCCGGACCAACCAGAGCCCGCTCGACCGGTGTGAGCGTTACGCCGAATGCGAAACGCGGCATAGTGATTCTCCTTTGGTGTCTGCGAAAATGTTGACCTATCTCACCTCCAGGGCAGGCCGTGTCCGGGCGGTAGCTCAAGCCACTGGATGCTGTCGGCCTCATGCTGGACTAGCAAGTAGATCGATACGTCGGGGATGCTGAGCCTTGCCGCTTTGAACAGCCGATGCCAGCCGTCAATCAGCAGGGCCGTGCCGAAGAAAGGGATGAAAACGAGCGGTCGCGACAGGTCCGTGTCATGGCGTAGGCTTCATCAACCCCGCTGTAAAGCCCGCGGATCTTCTCTACCGTCACCCCATGGTCGACAAGGCTGAAACGCAGAGGCGAGCGCCCGTCCTGGACGATTTGCTGGGCCTTGGTTACATCCCATGCGCGGAGCGTTCCGTCATCCGCTTCATGAGTAAAAGTGATGTGGTGAAGAGGCGGGCAGAGGATCACACCGCGCATGGCGGTACCTCGGTCCCCGCATGAGACAGCGTCTCGGCAACGTGTGCGTGATAGCGTTCGCGCAGGCGGTTAGCCCCCCGCGCTGCGGGGTGAATCATGGGCAAATGTGCGAGCCCGTGTATGGTTAAGCGCTTACTTACCACACGGCCGAGCGCCACTACCAGAAAGCCGCGGTGGATAAATCGGGTAATGGCACGGCAGACTGCCGCCTCGCGCACGCCATCGGAGCGTGAAGGCTCGGGGTGCCGATAGAGATTGAGGAACCGGTGAGAGTCGGGATCGATTCCGGCAGCTCGCAAAGCGTCTCGAAGCGTCTTGCCAGCCAGCTTCCCGTTTTGCCAGGTTGCTCGGATTCGGACGGCCCGTTCGCTGGGTCGCTCACCGACGAACAGGAAACGGATGCAAGGTGTGGATGTGCGGGATTTCTCGCGAGTCATTGGTCTTCCTCCTGAGGCTGAAGTGTGAATGGGCGTAGCTCAGGCGGCTAATCGCCGCCCGCGCTTCTTCTGTCAGCCTAGGACTAGCCCTATTCCGTCACAACGCCCGTTGCCTGGGCGCAACGGTGCCTCGCAAAGTAAAACGCCCGTACCAGGATCGGTACGGGCTTTGAACGCGAGCGTAACAATGAATTCAGGGAGAGGCAAGTTCCGGCGGATAGCCTTCTTCCAACAGGGCATCGCGAGCCGCCTCATCGGGACTGAGTCCGGCCTCGAACCAGTCGTCATAGAGCTGGTCGGTAAAATCGTAGACCGAGAGACCCGCCCTCCTGGCAACGGCGCTGTCCACGCGGACCATCCAGGCGGCGAACGCTGGATCCGTCAGGTCCTCACAGACGATCGCTATCGCTTATCATCGAGAGCTCCTTCCGCGGGCGTAGCGGGTTCGTCGCTACATCGGGAACCTATCTGTTCCCTTCGAATCTCATAATCTGAGGTTTCGAGGGCTATCTGATAGACGGTCTTTTTTCCGACAGGCTCAGAACCGACTCCGTGGATTGTATCCAGTTCGTACCGTCCGTGCAGGTTCTTGCTTATGACGATGATGCGCCGGGTTGTTCGGCATGGGTAGACCGATTGCTTGCGGAAAAGCGGAACATCCGACCGAACCGCCAGCAACTCGAGCCTATCGGTTCGGCTAATTGGTTGTAACGTCTGGTACGAGGCTTCCGCCGCTTCGTCAGGCAATAACATCCCGTTCATGTAAGGCATCCTAAGCACCCTCCAGCCTGGCATAGACTGTGCGGGCTGTAGTGCGAGCTTGTCTGCCGCGTACCGCGGCAGCGCCTCGCTGGCCGTCCATACTCGCATACGGAGCTCCGGGTCGACTGTCTGAGCTCATCGGCCGCTGTGCTCCGCCTTCCCAGCGGCGACAGTGCACAATACCGTGCATGTGCGATACTCCCTTCTGAATGAGGTGTCAAGGTTCGCGCGCAGTCCACGCCTCAGATGGCGCGGTGCGCTTCATTCTTCAGCCTAGGAAGGGACCGATATGGAGGCAAGTACACGTGCCGGGACGCAAAAAGAATCGTGTCTAATTCCGCTTTCGGGAAGTTGAAGGGCTTCCGACAGGGCGTAAGGGGCGGGTTAAGGGAGCAAACCAGTTGGCGGTTGTTGAGAATCAGCCGGAGCTTATCCGACACCCATGTTCGAATCAAGCCTATCAGACAGCTAGAGGTTGTCGTACTCAGACGAGATTAAGCTCTCGAGACCAACCGATAGCGGAGTATAGCTCTTCCTATCGAGTGGAGAATTCTTCATGGGCGTTCGTGAACCGCACACCCACTATAAGATCCGGTTCGTCCTAAGTCACGTGGCAAACCGTTGCGGTCATCGTATAAACTTCGCCGTCAAGCGGTACCAGTAGTCGAACTTTTTCACATACTTGCATCCGCTCGAAGGCGGACCAATCGATGATGCTTCTATCAGGACCTGCTCAGCGTTTTCTGTTAGCCTTGTTCTTGGTCGGTACTTTACGAGAAGGCGTACCTTTTTCTTCTGTAAGAGCTTTCTCGTTTGGACTGACAGTTTTGGACCGGTCGGTAGAGGTGTTAGGGGCAACCAGATTAGTCGCGTTCTCAGCAGGCGCTCCACCGTGTTGTTCGCTGTTTCGAACTTGTGGAGCAGCCAACCTGAGTTGCAGACCAATGGCGAGTATCTGAATTGCCAGCGGCAGGATAAATCCTGCTCCAATTTCCGTGCGCAATTGGTTGCCAATCGGCGATGTCTCTACTCGGCTTACAATCTCATACTCGGCAAGCAGTTCGTTTCGCTGCTTAGGCTGTGCCTCGTTGTCGAGCAGGTATTCGAGTTCCTCCAGACGAGAGGTCTTCGCGGTACTAATAAGCGACCGAACCTTTCCGAGTGTCAGAATGGTAAGCAAAAGGGAGAATGCAAGTGCTACCAATATGGCCGTCAAGGTCACGAAGTCGATACGTTGCGCGGCCATAAAGGCATTAACGCTGAGCAGAGAAACTCCAAAGCTATAAACAATGAATGATGAAGTTCCGGCGAGCACGCCTATTCGCGCTGTATCTGCCCATGTCGGATCCCCAATCGAGGCATCCCGAAGCGGTCGGAGTAGTTCAAGTGTGCTAGTGCCCTCAAACATCAATAGAAAGGCGAGCGTGACGGTAATGGACGCATACACTGCTTTCAGGGCGCAAGCAGCGTAGATCACTTTGACGCCGTCGTCCAGCGTCACAGCATGTGCAGGTGTATCATAGGATCGCGCCGCCAAAAAGAAAGTGTACAGCGTAGCTCCCAGAAGCATCACCCCAAGCTTAACAGGAGTGCCCCAGAATATCTGCCTCAGCTCGTCAATACGCTCCGTGACGTAAACGACCCAATAGAACTGGAGCCGCTTCATGAACCGGATTGGATACGGCGCTCTTATTCGCCCCTTGCCGGTGCAGACGTCACAGGGAAGGCGGATAAAACCGGCGCCCTTGCATTCAGAGCAATTCCGCCTAGGCGTGGAACGTGACATGCACTTTGGGCAGACGGAGACCTCCAAGCTGCCATTAGCACGGCATTCACGACATGCTTCGTGAGCCTCGCCGGTGCCGAAACACCACGGACAAGCGGTCCCTTGTACAAACTTGCCACCTCCGCAATCCACACAGTTCAGGCCGCTGCGAAGATCGGCGTAGGCGCTCTCCGGTGTTAACCCGACCTCCCGCAGTGACTTTGATCGGAATACTCCACGGCACAGATGGTTTGTCACCATTTGCCCGACGTTTTCGCGTAAGCGTCCCCAGTTTTTCTGACCTAGGTAATTCGGTTCTAAGCCGAAGTCACCATTCTGTACTGCAGTCTCCATTTGCTCAAGAGTCTCACATTTTCGCAGTAAGTGAGCGGTTGCGAGATCAAGCGCCTCGGGTCTTCGCACAAACCACCACTTCATCGTCCACCGCCACTTCAGACCACGTGGAACGTCGATTCGCGGCCATGCCTTTGGATTGCGACAGTTGGCCTTAAGGTCCGCCCATAGTTCATTGAACCGCCGCTCAAGTAAAGATGAGAACCAAACGGCGATGAGAACCAGACTTCCAAAGACTGACGTAACTAGCGTTTGTTGGAATCTTGGTACGGCTCTTGTCCCACTGACGCCCAGAAGGATGCCTGAGAGAAGGCTCCACGAGATCACGATTACCAAGACCGCTATGGGATTTAGCTTGCGCGCAGGTACTCGATCATGCCTGGGCCCTCGAGGCAGTGTGACGTAGCCTATCAACATGATCAGGAGAAACGCCACGGGGAGTAACAAAAGCGAATATCTCAGCGCTTCCACACTGTTCAATCATTTCACCTATCAATAGTTTGCGTGCTGTCATGCTGCAGTTGGACGACTGGAAATTACTTTGTCGCGATCACATTCAAGCGACGGCGCGTCCGGAAATGCGAGTCGAGCGAAGAAAGTCGCAACTACCGCCACCGCCACGGCTGAAGCGAGATCAGCAATATAATGTTGCTTCACGAACAGAATCGAGACGGCGATGAGCCCTCCCCAGAGTGAAAGTACCGCGTAATGTCGCGTCCGCTTCCACATTGAGGCGGCCGCCACGAGAGATAAGGTAGCGTGGAGGCTGGGGAACACGTTATACGGATTATCCGTTGCGTAGACGATCCGGACGAGGCGCGAGAAAACGTCGTCTCCAGGTACAGCTGGCCGTATCATTTGACCCTGGATATATCCATAGCAAACATACGCGATTGCTAGGGAAAGGCTCGTAGCCAAAAGGTATCGGTTCAGCTGCCTGGTGTTGCCTGTGAAAGCGTGTATGACAGCTGCTATCAGCAGGTATGGATAGTAGGAAATATAGGGAACGACGAACACCGCAACAAACGGGAACAGACTATCTGGTGCAGTTTCGAAACTGTAGAGCGGACGACGCGGCACGTTAAGCGGGACATACAGACAGAACAGAAGTACATCGAGCAGTGCCAGTGAGGCGCTCAGACCGTAACGAGTAGTATTCCGCATAGATGGTCCCTAATGCAACAAATGCTTGCTTGCGGGCTCAAGTATACCAAGTATTGAATCTCGACGCCAACCCGGTTGAAATGACAACGACTATCGGCCTCGCGTGAACGGACGCCCTCGATGCCCTCTTCCGCATCGCTACGCTCATCTACCTGACCGAGTACGAGTCAAAGTGTTCCTTGCGACCACACTCGGTTGTGTTGGGGCAATCCATAGGCCGAACCTTCTCAAACGGCCAATATCTATGCCGGGGCCAGTTTCCGCTTGGTCAACCAACCCGATATTAGAACATAGCGTCCCGTCGCTTTAATTATGCCGTATCTGTCGAATCCGGTCAGCGCTAGCTCTATGACAATCTTATTGCGATCAACTCCTATCGGAACCAGCTCGATTGAAAGGACAGCCAGTGGAAGAGTTAATTGCTCCAGTGCGGCAAACATAACCGGCGCTACCGCTCGGAGGTCAGTCCCACGCAGCGTTCTCGCGCCGGTGAACCGACCCCGGTCTTCGGCGATTGTCCACGTGATACCCCGCAACGCAAACCGATGCGATTGCTTTGAAACGCGCGAAAATGAAACGCGGTCTCCGGTCGAGGCTAAGACCCATTGACCTCCGAGGTTCGAGTGCCCATCCCAAACCTCAACTGAGGTTCCGAGATCTGTCCACTTATATAGGGTCTTTGCGTCGGTCTCGGATAAGCCCACACATCCGTGTGAGCCGACATCGAAGCCCTTTGTCTGAAAATAGGAACGGAATTCCGCAATGGAAGTCTGATGAATGGCTTTCCGATCAGCGGAGAAGAACAAGGCGTATGGCATAGGGATCTCGTACGCCCGACTAACATAGTCCTCACACTTCTCGTAAACTTTGAAATGGCCAGCTTCCGTCTCCCACCCTCTCTTTCCCGTGACGCAGTTGAATGCATGGGCTAAGCGGGAGCCAACAAATGCGTAGAGCTTGCGTCGCCGAACATCAATAACAATCTCCTTTCTTGGAGCGGGACCGAGTGAATCGCGCCCCGAAGAGCCTGATTCACGGCGTCTGTAATCGTGCTGACTAGGACTTATCGGACGTGCCCGCCTTACAGCCGAGTGCGCCTTTGAATCGTGTCTTATTGCGGGACATGCCGATGCCCCTGACGATTCGAGGGATGCGGCGAGTCCGGCAATCATGAGATTGAGAAGACGCGTGCGCCACCGAAATACCGCCACTGGGTTAGTCCGTTCGAATTGCCCGCTCAAGGATCCATGGGCGCCCGGCTATAAGTCGTCAATTGCTTGACGGGCTTCAGACAAGAATGCTGCAATTGCTTCGGCTCCGACGTCCGGAATCCGAATACCTCCGACATGAATCAGATTTCCGCTCGGCGATCGAATTTTGAGGGTGACATCGAAACGATCGCCATCCTCGGCGATACGTGCGTTGAGATACTCTTCCAACCGTCTAAGGGCTATGCCTGCCAACGCTTTCGCGGCTGGCACGACTAGTAGAGTTACGACCAACGGTTCAATCCCGAGCGTGCCAGTGTCTTCCAATACCACGGGTTCAGCAACGTCCGCTCCCACATCCTTGAACGCACAGGCAAGTTCGCGAGAAATCATCTCCGAGCGCGCCCCGTCAAATCCTAATTGGATAGGAAGCGTCACCTCCGTAGAATCCATCATGAGCGGCCGTCCTCTCCAGACTTCTGGTCCTCACTCCGCGGCCTCTCCACCACCGTGATGAGGATTGTTGTCGTACGGTTACTCTTCGACCGATTTGCTGGATCGAGGTGCATTGCCGCCAGCGCCACCTGTGGTCCTTCATAGAGGTAATAATTGCCCGAGCTCGTATCGAAGCGGGCTCCGTAGGGACGCTGGGTCGCCTCGTCATAATAGAAGGACATCGCTTGCTGCTTTGCTTTGCTCGTTGGCCCAGAAGGAGGCATGAAACCTGCAATGCCAATGAACCGGTACCGAGCGCCATCGGAATAGGATTGCTTGCTTGGCCCTATAAGAGAGAAGGTTGGACTTCTCTTCCCATCACCCGGATCATACACGGCAAAGGGCCTGCCGGGACCCAGCGGCGGTCCGCCTCCCTCACCATCCGCGGACGTAATGAGTGCGGACGACAAGGCTCCATTCGCAGTCATCGCGTCCGTCAGTCGATTCGCGTCGATTCCTTCGCCGAGGGTGCGCAGAGCACTGGCGTTCTTCGATTGAACAGCTGCGAGTTTGGGCGACGTGTGGTTGATTTGGGGAACCACGTTCTTCCGAACGACGGCTGGTGAGGGAATGACGCTCCCCATATTGCCGTGGGCGCTCACTTGAAGAGCTCGCTGTGCGAAAGTCGCTTCTTCGGTCAAGCTTGATAGCATCAGCAACTGTGGCTGCACAACGACATACCCAACTCCCGCCGCTTTGAGCGTCTTACAGATTGCTTTCGTGTGGAAGTTGCCAATGAATGCGATCTTCAAACTCGACCCGGTCCTTGCGGCGTCAACAATCAGCCGTGACATCGTTGCGTCACGTCTGCGGGCTCGTTGCTCTATTCGGGCGCGCTCTGTGGGTGTTGCGGTGGACAAACTCTCGGTATCCCGCCGTGCTAACTCGAAATCATCAATGGCAGTTGCCTCTATTCTTTGCTCCGGCATGAGCAGGCGGTAAGCCAATGGGGCGTTAATCCAGTGGTCCTTTAAGAGTGAAAGGATGAGGGCGCGGCGATGCTCGGCAGGTTTACCATTCAAGGCAGAGTCGATCCCAGCCAGGCCGATGGCCCGACGGCCCGCGTAGGTTGGAAAGCTACCCTCTACTAAGAGTTGTAATGACGGCTTTCCGTTCGCTTCCCAGAGGGCATGCAACCCTCGCATCTCCTGGTACCGCCCCAGTACGCTTGCGTGAGCGTCGTGGACCAAGACCACAAACCCTTTGGTACCCGGAAAGGCTGGATGCTTTGAGCTGACATCCATCGACGCGTTGAAATCGGAGCTAAGCTGAAGGCTGCCGCCCGAATAGGAGATGGCAGTTTTGGTTGCGTGGCGGAAGATGAGCAGGGCGGTGCGGCGACCCTTGTCCTTGTCGATCGTATAGTAAATAAGTCCGTGCCGAACGGCTTGTTCCAAAAAGGCCGGCCAGTCGCTTGCTTTGGCGGTGGCCAATATCTTCGCGTCGTCGATTTTGCCGGATTCCGGAATGGCCACGAGTTGGAATTCCCGGTCCGTCCGCACAGCCGCTACCTGGATTGTGGCCCCTTGGCGCATCCGGTCGATCTGTGCGAACGTTTCAGCGAAGTCAGCCGCACTTCCCGACAGTTCACCGGCCCAGAACAGCAATACACTCAACAGTGCTATAGCGCTGCATTTACGCATGAGTTTCCCTCCTTAAGGGGGTCCATCGAAAGGTATTGCCGTCGCCAGTCGGCAATTTGGCCATCACGTTCATTAAAGTCGATCCCGTGTTGGTCACAGAGTGACATGGTCAGGAAGGCTTCCTGTGCGGTGGGCCAGAACATTTCAAGGAGCTTGCCAATGAAGTCGACAAACCGGTGCGCCGAGGCAGACCCTTCGACGCGTCGCGCACCCAGGCCGAGCAATTGACGAACCAAGGTACCTTCGCCGGCCGGAGCATTCTTCGAATCCGCCGCCGGGCCGAATGCAGAATTGCAATGTGCAATACGCATCAATCGAACGTGTTTCAGATCAAGTTGATGGTTGGATAAGCAAAAGTAGCCTTTCGGTCGGTTATCCTGCCAGATAGCGTCGTTGTTGACAAACGGATCGGTGTGCCAATCGGCAGTGGCTCCTTCCCCCAACTGCCACTCCCCGGTGTCGGCCTCAAAGTCGGCAAAGATCATGGTCACGGAGCGATCTGTGAGAATCGATCGAAGCATGTTTGACGTAGGATTGAGGAACCATCGCATATTCAGGCGGCCGCCCCCATAGTGGATTTCCCGATAAATACTGAGGACGCTCAACAAGCAAGCGACTCCAGGACGGCAACCCGGGGAATTGGCAAGGTGTTGATACGTGTTTATGATTACCGCGGCATTGCGGACAAGGTCGAAGGGGTTTAGCAACAGTCGCCGGATGGCACGTCGGTTAACTCTACGCCCCGTCAAGGTCCGGCCACTTATGAGCCAGTCGATTGTCTCGTTGCCCTCAAAGCCGGTAAGAGCAAATTGGGCGAACGCTGAGAGTGGGTAGCGCATCAACCAGCGCTCCGCCTCGTCCACCTTACACAGGAGCGGAATCTTGATGGTTCGTTCAGCAGAACCATTATCGACTCGGGCATCGCCGCTCCAATCCCAGAATTCGCGATGGGCGTTTTTGAGGAGGTCCATTTGATCCGCTCGGTTAAGGCCACGAAGCGCATAGGAAGCGCTTGCTGGCTGCGGCCGCCGGCGTTGGGAGAGGCTGAAAGTGAAGTCAGTATCAGGGGCCCATTGGTGCCGGAGAATCCACACGCGTTCCTGATCGGCGGTCAACACCATCAGATAGTCCTCAGGCTCTTCTTCAGAATAGGCGCAGGCGCCAAGGAGATCCGCCACCAGGCTCCCGTGTGTCGCCACAAACTGTCTTGCTATGCCTGGTTCGACCGATTCAAAGACAAGGTCTCGACCAATGCCGCTAATCCGTAGCACATCGTGATCATGGGTGATTGTCCCTCGAAAGTGGGCCACTACTCCTTGCCCTGGCTCGTGATCGATTACCCGCACGTCAAACGCGTAGGCGTCTCCTCTAACACCAGGAACGGTCGATGTGATGGTGTCGTGCGTGAGATCGATAGTCCACGAGGTCATCAGATAGCTGGTTGGCTGACTATCCGGCGTCGTCGTCCACAAGGCCCAGAAGACCGCATGGTATCCCGATCGCTGAATAGTTGAGTTATGGCGTTCACAAAATGCGCACCAAACGAAAACGTGAGTGCGTCTGGAATTGTGCTCTATGCTGCGGAAAACCAACCGGAATTCTGCTCGGTCGCCACCTTAGAATAATCATTGAGTCTTTCACCGGTCTGTCACCGATGCAGGATGGTAGAAAATCGGGAAACAGGACTTCAATGCATAACCGAGTCCTGATTGGAACGCGATCCCTCGAAGAGAGCCCTTTGAAGCGCCGTCCCTGCATGGACCTTTACATTCACTGCGACAGATAGCATCCGCCTTCTGCTATGCACAAGATAAAGATGAGGGCGCCGGTCATGCATGACCGGCGCCAGAATCAAGACACTGTGAACGGCTCAATGGATTTGGAAATAGCGACGCGAAGTCCCGGCCGGGATCGACGAACCGACAGGCTACCGATCAGAGAACCAAATCACCACGGTACCGCTATTGTTCTCCTACATCCTAATTCACACCGAACGTACCAACCGTCGAACTACCGTTGGCGCTCGCCGTCACCTCGACGGTGGTCGGGGTCGGGGCAGTGGTTTTGGTATTGACCCCAAAGCTCTTCGGGTTCTCACTCGGCCCCACGACAACAGTGGAAGGCGGACTATCCAGAACGTCGCTCACAGCTACAGATTGCTGGTTGTTGGTGTTCCAGGCACGATACGTCACCGACATGTTGGTGTTTTGGCCTCCCGACGAACCGCTAAACGAAACGGTACAGGTGACAGATCCCCCGGGGGACACAGAACCGGGATCAATCGTCATTCCAACCGGTTGGATACCAGGTGAACCAGGCGGCGTGGGCATGTCTCGCTCTCCTTTGGTAGCGCACGGTGTGAGGTAGGGACGAGTACTCGCCGATTGAGGTTGAGATTGAGCTGGATGCCAATGGGAGGGAGAAACAATGCAACGGCATCCAGCCGATCCGCCGGCGACTGGAACAGTCTAGCCGGTTAGTCTTTCACCAGTCTGTCATGGGTGTTTGGCAGCTACCGTTTTGTCGGAGAGAGAAGCAGGAATCTCGATGTCCATCGCTTCCTGGCTGACTAAACCGATGGGATTACCGGCATCTGCAGTGGGATGCAGTTTGATCCGCGCCGTTAACTGATCGATGGTTGAGCCGCATCCTTCTTCCCAGGCGCGCGTATAGGCGTCCTGAGACAGTCGGCTTCTCAAGTGGTGTACACATCTGTCCAGATCTTGGCGATCGGGTGCCGGCAAGGAAGCTCTGGCGCGTTCGCGAGCTGCGTGAGCGGCAGCCAAGAGCTGCGTTGCCAGAGCATCGTCTCCAAGAGCATGGAGTGCAAAGGCAAGTCCCCTCAACGACAGATCGACGAAGCGCTCATCATTAAAGGCAATCCATCGCGGGAGGCTCTCCTGATACAGGCGGAGGGCGGCCACTGGATCGCCTGCCCGCATTGCAACCTCACCTTGGTTGTGGAGAGCCAACGCCACCGTCCATCTGGCGCCGATCTCTTCAGCCAGTCGCTGTCCTTCCTCAAGGTAAGTACGTGCGGTCTCAAACTCCTCATGCTCGGACAAAACCCCGCCTAAGCTGGTAAGGATGGCAGCTAATCGAGATCGATCAGGCAAGCCGCGCGACAACGCTAGGGCTTCCTCCAAATGCGCACGGCACGCACCTAGATCATTTCGCGAGCGTTCTACCATGGCAAGATTGACGAGACACGATGCAACGCCGTCCTGGTCATCTTGCCGTTGACGTAGGTCCAGACTGTGCAGGATCAGATCGTTCGCTTCGGCGTAGTTGCCAATTGCGTGAGCAAGCACGCCGGCTCGCATTAGCGCCTTTGATTCCAGTGAGAACGGAGGCTTGAGACACTGTTCGAGGCCGGCTGTGAGCCAGCCCAGCCCTTCAGTTGCATGACCGCGGACGTGCCAGTACCACCAAAGAGCTGAGGCGATTCGAAGTCCTGCCTCTGTGCCTTGCTTATGACCCAGCGCGGCGCGGAGGTTCTCTTGCTCGCGGTCTAAGGTGGCAAACCACGCCGACTGCCTTGGGCCATGGAGCTCTGATTCGGCTTTCTCGGCGAAGTCGAGATACCATTCGGCATGTCGTTGCGATATCTCCGCGTGTTCTGATCCGGTAAGGAGCGACGCTCCGAATTCTCTCACAGTCTCCAATGATGCAAACCGCACCGGCTCCGCATCCGCGTCGCTTGTAAGCAGGGATGCATCAACGAGCTGACAGAGGCCATCTAAAGCGAGGCGGTCGTTACATACAATCTCCGCTGCATCCGCCGTGAATCCACCACGGAAGATGCAGAGGCGCCTAAAAAGCGCCTGTAGTTCCGGAGCCTGGAGGTTGTAACTCCATTCGATCGTTGTCCAGAGTGTGTGCTGGCGCGCCGGGCGGCCACGCCCAGACCCGCGAAGGACTTTGAAACGGTCCGCAAGACCCTCCAGAATGCGCGCCGGGCGAAGCGTATGAATGTGAGCTGCGGCAAGCTCTATGGCCAGCGGGATACCCTCTAACTTAATGCAAATGCCGGCCACTCCTGCGGCGTTGTCAAGTGTAATTCGAAAGTCAGGGCGGGCGTTGCGGCCTCGGTCGAGAAAGAGCTGAACGCTTGGGCAGGACTGCAGTTGGTCAATACCACCGTCCGTAACCGGAATGGGAAGCGGATCAATTGGGAGACAGCTTTCCCCGTCTACTTGCAACCGCTGTCGGGATGTGACACAGACGGTGAGAAAAGGGACCCGCTGCTGCAGCCGCAGGAGCACGTCGCTTCCGCCCGGAAGCAGTTGCTCGAAGTTGTCGAGGACGAGTAAGGTGGGCCGCTCATTTAGGTCGGCGGATAGCGTCTCAAGAGGATCATGCTGGGGTGAGGTCTTTCCCGGGAGGACAGCACGAATTGCAGACAGTAGATGAGCGGGATCGGAGACTGCGTCGAGTGGCACATACCATACCGCCCCGCAAAAGTCATCCACGAGCTGTCGGACCGTTTCAAGGGTCAGTCGCGTTTTTCCTGAGCCGCCCGGGCCGGTCACAGTTACAAGCCGGTTTCCGGATTCTCGCAGCAACGCAGTCAGTTTCGCGATTTCCGCGTCGCGACCAAAGAATCGCGACAAGGGCAGTGGAAGATTGCATTGTCCGACCCGTGTCGCGGTCGGGAGGGGCACGGCGTCGTGAACTTGTCCCTTTGGCGCGAGCGCGAACAGCCTCTCCGCGTTCTGGTTGACCACCCCACGAAAGAGGCCGAGATCCTTAACCGAAACTTCGCAGTCCAACCCGCGTCGGAGCAAGGAAGCCGTCTCTTCCGAGCACAGGATCAGATTTCCCGCCCCCCTGCTAAGGAGCGTTTGAGTATGCGATCGTACTTTGCTTGCCGCAATGTCCTCTTCGGACGCAAGATCGCCCGTGTGAATTGCCATTCTCCAGAAGATCTCGGGAGAGAGGGTGGCAGGCTGTAGTTGCTTGTGGAATTGGATGGCTATGTGCGCAGCATCTAAAGACCGCGCAAATCCGCACGCTATGTATCCAGCCGACTGTTCAACGAAGAGCGGCTGTTGCCGTTCCATAGCTGCTTGGAAGAACTTATGTTGTCTTTCGATCGCAGCATCAAATGTGCCGGCTAACTGCTTGCGGCGAACTGTGATCTCATCCACCTCCGCCAATAGGATTGTCACCGTACCGAGCCGTGGATGGACTTGAACAGATCGTGTACTCTCCCGGACAACAACTGGCACACCATTAACGGCAGCGTTTGAGCCACGCTCTAACTCCCCGGCAAAGGCGGTGAACTCGGCGGAAGGAGGGTCTAATTCCTCCAGGCGGACAATTCGCTGGAAGTGATTAGCCTGGGCCTTTGCTTGACCAGTTTGACCGGTTGCCGCAAGCGTCCGAATGAGCAGTTCCTGGGCTTCTTCTCGTAGTTGATCAACTTCGACTGCCCGTTTGGCGTAGAGTATTGCTTTGGTCGACGCACCTTCCTGGAGGAGCTCCGCAACCAAGTCTTCCGTGCAAAACAGGAATTGATCGGCCAGGTTGATTGCCTCGCCTTGCACCCAGTCTTCATAACAGTTCGTAAGCAACGACCCGTTGTAAAGGTTGGCAGCCTGCTCTAGCCAGTGAATGCGCTCCGATTGCCGGGACGCATCTGATGCACGATCCAACGCTTCTCGAAACTGACGCACGTCCGTTATAGAGGTCGGGGACAGCATCCGGATAGATTCGCGGTTCGCTTCGAATATGGTGCCCTTCACCGCTATTGGCGCTTCGACCTGAGATCGCAGAGAGGAGAGGGCGGTGCTCAGGAGATTCCGGCTCTGATCTTCCGCAGGCGTGTCCCAGAGCATCTCAATCAAGTCTTCGCGGTTATGCCATCGGTCGGGATGAAACGCCAGGTAGGCCAGCAGGGAAGCCGTTTTCTGGGTCCGGAAACGACTAACCGGAGTGTCGCCGACCACGGCGCGCACGCCGCCAAAAAGCTCTACACGCAGGACTTGGTTCACACGCTTTCACCTTAACTCGACGCTGAGAAGCTCGTCTTGATTACGTCATCGACGCTATTCGTTCCAGTATACAACCTTGACAGATTGGTGAAAGACTGGTGCGTTACTCTAGAGTTCAGGGCGACTGAAACCAAAGCGCCTTACAGGTAAACCGGGGAGTTCCTTTTGGGGTGTGGAGTGATCTTTACCGACTATGTAAAGAAGCGCTTTAAGTAGTTGGCGGCGGACCGCTGGACGGGACTTCTTCCAATGGCAAGCTCGTTGTCCTGGATCATGTCGCTGGTGTCGACCTATCACGTGGGCCCTGGGATAGATTTCGGTTTCGAGACGCTACCAAAACGAATTCACGGGAAAGTGTCGAGTCATGGATGTCGCTAAGTTGGTAAATGGCAACAATTCTCAGGCCAACATGGCCCGCTCGAAGCAACGGCTCTCGAATCATCTTCCGATATGGGCCGAGTTCAATGTCGCTGGTGGACGATGACTGATCGGTTTTCAGAATACACCGCCTCAAGTGCTTCAAGCTACCGGCCGTCGTGGAGGATAAAAAAGTGGCGAGGCGGCCTCTCTGCAGAATACTGTGAGAACTGACTCGGAGTGAGATGTAATGATTCCGCGCGTGATCGTTGCCGGTCTTGCAGTCTGTTCACTGGTTTTCACATGGTGGTTTGCAATCTCGTATATCCGACAGTCTACTATCGAAGCTCCGATATCCATCCCTACATTGAACTTGCACGCAAAGGAATTGAGATCAAGCTGGCGCAGAGTACAAGCATGTTCCAACTTGCACTCGTAAGTATTGGGGCCGTGTTCGGTCTCATCGTGGCTAAGAAAGATGAAGCTAAGGTGGTGCTCTCCGACGGTCCAGAACTAATCATGTTCACCTCTGCCACTCTGCTTCTTATCGGTTCACTGCTACTCCACCTCATCTATGCGAATACAGTGGCTGAAATACATTGGGCCGCGGCCGCCCCGGAAACGCTTGCACTCGTCCCGCATGTCCTCGATGACACACTCGGCATTAAACCGCGCGATGGGATCATCGCTGACATTTTCTCGCCTAAGATTAACGGATGGCTCATAACGCAAATGATCTCGCTGGGCGCCGGAGCCGTTGTTGCAGCGCTCACACTGTTCAGTGCGCACCGCTTGAAAGGAGATACATATGACCGGTGCCGACCTTCTAAGCGCGGTGATCGCCGCGGGTCTCACCTGCTCAAACTTGGCAGGCGACATTCGAGTGCAATCAGAGGCGAACTCTCGCCTCCAACAGGCGGCGAAGTCAATTCAGCAGCAAGGCCGAGTTCCCCAATGGATGATCCGGCAGGATCTGGACACGGTCAGGGGCTGCCTGAGTGATTTCCTGTCCACACGTCGTTATTCCGGTGTCATGGAGGACAAGCTGGTACTTTCCACTAGCGCCGCCTGGCAGTTAATTAGGACAGGTCCGGAATCTTTAGGTACATCACAGAAGCTACTCAGGCAGGAAATTGAATCGCTCGTGATGGTCGTCGGCGACTACGCCAGCGCAACAAGGCATCGAATACGACAGGAGACCGGACTTGGGGCTCACATGCTCGCTAAGGATGAGTTCGCCGTCATTTGGGCAGTACCACAGTTTAGTGCCCACTTCGCTACCGACTATGCTACGACCACTGACGCTATGAATACCGTGATGGCGGCTTGGCGCACCCTTCGTCTTGCCACTCCAACCTCGTCAAATCTCGAACTAACGCAGCAGAAGGTACTCGAAACCAGTGGGAAACTCCATCGCGTTCTCATGGACGGCACCCGTCCTGTTGCAGATTCTCTGGGTCTAGCTCAAGAAACGCGGGTTGCCAACCAGCAACAGCTCATCGCGGTACTCTCGGATATTCCACAGTTTCTGGGCGACGCGGCTGCCGATGAAGCGGCCCTTTCCAGTACTATTTCCGAACTCTACGAGCGTGCACGGAGAGATATTGGATCGAACAAACAATCGATCTCGACGAGCTTAGTACGTCAGATTTTTGGCGCCTTAACGCAGAGTTCTGCCCGGATTGTTTTCCTGTCGGATCCTATTGGAGCGACTGTGAAATTCGCCCGCATTGAGAATGGCGTGACTGGGCCGTATAGCGACTGCGGCTCGACGAAGACCAATCGCTGGCTCGACAAACAGGTGACGTACAACATTGTCTTCAGTAAAGAAGGATACAAGGTTGCTGTGGAGCCGGGGTTCACGGTAACGCGATCAATGCCACTTGAGAAGAAGTTAGAGAGGCTGCCTTCAAGGTGATCTATCGGTATAGAGCGTGATGCTGAACCGGTCCTTTGCTACTGACTTCGCGTGGCGCGACACTGAGATCGACAGTCATTAACCACTCGGGGCAACGCAGTGATCCCGCGTCAATGTTAACCGACGAATCCACTATCAACCTCCGAGTCCATCGTTGTCATCATTACGTACCGAAATATGACCATCAGGTCGCCACGTTGGAGTTGCTGCGCAGGGAATGTAGCTGCTGAACGGCCTCAGACTAAAGGCAAAACGATCGACAAGTGGTCACAGGAGTGAGAAATTGCTAGGCTCTGAGATCCTGGAAGTCACAATCGGGGTCCTCTTCATCTTTACATTGGTAAGCATCATATGTACCGCTATTCGTGAAGGTATTGAGGGCTGGTTAAAGTCCCGTGCTGTCTATCTCGAGTTTGGGATCCGAGAGCTGTTGCATGACAAAACAGCGGAGGGACTGGCAAAAAGCCTATACAACCATCCGCTGATCCACAACCTGTTCTTAGGTGAATACACTCCAGGAACGTCTGTCGGGCGGCCATCCTGCCTCGCGAGAGGCGCGGGACTTCCATCATACATCCCATCCAGAAACTTCGCTTTGGCGCTGATGGACATTGCGGCGCGTGGTTCCGAAACTGACGCCGCCAGTAGCGATCCCAGTACTCCCGTCATTTCACTCGACACCATTCGGACGAACATTTGGAACCTCAACAATCAGCCGGTTCAGCGGGTGATGCTTACCGCGATCGATTCTGCTCAGGGAGATCTCGCGAAGGCCCAGGCACTCATCGAAGCTTGGTTCGACAGTTCAATGGATCGAATCTCGGGCTGGTATAAGCGGTCAACGCAGATCATTCTCTTCTGGATCGGCCTAGTCGTCGCCGTCGGCTTAAACATCAACACGATCACGGTGGCGGACTACCTCTACCGGAACGACTCCGCCCGCACTGCCATAGTCACGCGGGCGGAATCTGCAGAGGGGGACTCTGCTCGGCCCACTGGCTCCGATGAGGCGATGAAGGAGCTCAACTCATTAACCCTACCGATCGGGTGGTCAAATGGTTGGGGAGCGCCAAGGCGGGGCGACGAACGAAAAGGTCAGGAAACATCCTCATTTTGGAACAACGGTATTGCCCCTGTACTTGGCTGGCTATTAACGGCGCTCGCGGCGACGATGGGAGCTCCGTTTTGGTTCGACGTGCTGAACAAAGTAATGGTCATCCGCTCCACGGTTAAACCACATGAGAAGAGTCCGGAGGAGGCATCGGAGGATCGCCAGCTTGCGCCGCGGCAAAAACCGGAGGGCCCGGGCGACGATTCGGAGCGAACTGCTGGGGATGCCGGCCGCGTGCAACCTGGTCCAGTTGCTCCTGCCCTATCGGACGAAGTGCCTGCATCTACGGACGCTGAAGATGAAATCGATGGATGCGACGTCAGAGTCACACAAGCAACTTCTGATGAGAATCTTCCGGCTGCAGAAGGGGGCGTGATCTAACGTGGCTTTTTCACTCGTCTGGCTGCCGAAAGCGCTAATGGATGCTGGCCTCAAGGTCGCAAAAGTGGAGGGCTGGGAAACACGGGGGCATGGGGACGTCGGCAAAATCGTTGGAGTTATATGCCATCACACCGTTGGGCCGAAGATAGGAAACATGCCCAGCCTCAACACTCTACTCAACGGGCGGCTCGATCTGCCGGGACCGCTTGCTCAGCTTGGCTTGGGGCGGGATGGGACGTACTATGTGATTGCCGCCGGGAAGTGCAATCATGCCGGCAAGGGAATCTGGAACGGTGTAAGGACGGGCAATTCAAGCTTCATTGGGATCGAGGCAGAGAATACGGGTCGATCCAATGATTCTCCGTGGCCGGCGGTGCAAATGGATGCCTATCAGCGTGGCGTGGCAGCCATTTTGAAGCATATCAACCGAGGAGCCCCCTTCTGCGCCGGCCACAAAGAGTACGCATTGCCAAAAGGCCGCAAGCCTGATCCCAGTTTTGATATGGTTACATTCCGCGCTTCAGTAGCCGCGATTATGAACGGTACCGGTCCTTCACCTAATATCGTACCGTCAATTGAACCCGCGGCCAGACCGGGAACGAATGCCCCCCGGCCGACCCTTCGTCGCGGCGCCATCGGCGAATTAGTCAAGACTGTTCAGGCAAAGGTCGGCGTGGCTACAGACGGGGAGTTTGGTCCGAAAACAGAAGCTGCGGTCCGCGTATTTCAACGCAAGCGTGGTCTGGTTCCAGATGGAATTGTTGGACCTAGGACATGGAACGCACTCGACAGCGCTCAGTAAACTCTGGTGAGTAAACGGTGAGAAGTTGGCTGATACGGCCGGCACGGACACATGCTTGCTGAAGCTACGCCGGGTGTTAATCCGTTGTTAATCGGATTCAGAGATTGGCTTCACGAAGTCCGATAGCAATGACGATAACTGTCTGCCTCAGCGAAGGCCCGGTACTACTCCACCTTGAGGATCTCAAGATATAGCTCGGCGGTCTCATCGTCAACGCCTCGATCTCTGAGAATCTCCTCGAGCCTTCTGCGGAATGGTTGAGAGCTGTTGACTCGGCGTTTCGACCCATCCATAGAGCTTCGCGCCGCCGCTCTTGTAACCGTCTGTGCGAATGCCAGCCGGTCGATCTCGTCAAGTTGCCCTACAGCGTTAATGAGGTGATTTCCTAATTCGATCTCAAGTAAGCGCTCTTCCGTCTCTGCATCGAACGAACGGGCGAAAGGAGGAAGTGGAAGCTTAATTGGAGCTTCCTGTTCCGGCGCAGCCGACCATTCTTTCGAGCATGCGTGGAACCACTCATGCGTAAAGCGGAATGGCTTTCCTGCTTGTACGAGTTCGCGAGCGTATTCAAGGAATCTCTCCATGAAGCTAATCGCTCTGTCGCTGCTCTTCTCACCACCGACTCGTTCCCGGACTTGGTCCAGGAGAGCTAAGTATTCCGCCGTGGTGCGAGCCAAGACATCGTCCTCAGTTACCAGCTGTTCCAACGGACTCACGGTGGTGCTCCTCAAATCCGTCCTGTGCGCTAAGTGTCAAATGCACTCCGACAGTTCGTTCAAGCCGCGACTGCACCGCGCCACTTGAATAACCCATGGAAATCTAAAGACTCTAACGCGCGCTAAAACGCAATCTATTGTGTAATGCTTTGGATCTCGTTCGCGCCGAGGCCGGGGGTTACAAAGACAGTCTTCCAGACTAACGAGGGTATTTCTTCCAGCACAAAATCGCTCCAAGCGTGCCCGCAACAAAGGCAGCGAATGTGAAGCTGCGTACCATGGTTCGCGTTCGTGGTCCCGTCATTAAGGGCGCAAAGCGTCGCTTCGACTCCACGTTTCTGACCACAGCGCGGACAGGCGTCAAAGGCGGTGAACATAGGTGATACGTTTTACGGAACGATGCAGTACCCCAATCCGCAGTCGGAAGGGGCTACAAGGAGGGAGCGCGTCTGGTCTCCGGCGAACTCCGCGAACTCCTTTGAAATAGTGTCGCCGTGAGTACCCTGGTGGAAATCATGCACGACGGCTGCGCCGCCCGCGCAAATCCGATCCTTAAGTCGATTCAGCACGCCGGCCGTGAACCCGGGCTCGTGGGTGCCGTCTTCGAAGAGAAAGTCTATCCGCTCAGGCGGCTCCCACTTGAAGACGTCCTCCTTGACGAGTTCGATGTGCGGAAGCAATTCGATGTCGATCTTGGAGAAGTCAGCGTACGGGTCAACCGCGATCACTCTCCCCTTACCGTTTGCCTTGCAGGCGGCCGCAAGATGCGACGTAGAGCACCCAATAAGCGATCCAACTTCCACGATGGTTTCGGGCTTGAGCGCCCGAACCATGGCATAGAGGACCCTGCCCTCCACGTCCCAAACGGACCCGCCAGGCCATCGCCGCACGTGGCCGTTGCTGGAGGGCTCGGCGTAGCCCCCCAGTTCGTCCTCGTCCACAAAGCGAGCCAGGTCGACCGGATCAGTCTTGACGTCCAGTGCCAACTGCTGAATAGCTTGGGATAATTGTATCGGTTCAGCCGTTGGAATCCGACCGAGCGCGCGCTTGAGGTTCGACACTTGCTGGTGCGTATCGTCGTGTCCTGGATTCAGGGCAAGAGCCCGTTCCATCCACGAAAGAGCCTCCTCAAGCCGGCCGGCTCGAACCGCGGACACGCCGATGTAGTAGGCGGCTTCAGCATTCCCGCTATCGTTGAGCATCAGCAGGTGCTCCCGTGCCGCGTCTTCGCGGCCTGAGCCGAGCAGCATGCGCACGTATTCGAGTCTCGGCCCCATTGCTTCCGGGAACCGTCTGACGGCATCGGACAGCAGATGTAGAGCATTCTCTGGGCCGCCGAGACCGTCTCCATACCGGGCTATCATCTTCGCCCAGTTCTCGCTTGGTCCTTCGGTCGTTCGGACGCGCTCCATCATCTCCTGGGCCGTTCCAAGGTCCTTCACCTGCAAGGCGGCGTCGAACTGACTGAATACGTTCGGAAGGTGTTCCGGCGCCGCTTCAATGGCCTTGCGCCACCAGTCTCTGGCTGACGGATAGTCCTCCTCCAGCATACAGATGGTGGCGAGGTTGTGATGAGTCTTATAAGAGAAGATTCCGATGTCGACGCTCGAAAAGTGAGATGACGTGTCGGCATCCAGGACCTTCAGGTAGTGGTCCTTTGCCTCGGAATAATGTCTCTTCGAGGTAAGTGATAGCCCAGCATGGAAGTGGAGTTCCGGATCGCCGGGTACTACGGTTAGCCCTTCCTCGATTGCGGTCAGCGACTCATCCTCCCTCCCCAATTCGCGAAGCGACACGGCGAGGAGCGCATAGGCTTTACGAACGTGCGTCTCTACGGGCTTCGAGCGCTCGATACACTGACGCAGCCACTTGATCGCCGAGCGGTGGCGGCCGGCGTAGTGTCGCGTCATGCCGATATTGAAGAGGAGGAACGGATGATCGGGACGTTCTCGATGCTCCAGGCGGAGAAGGTGCGCGTCGCGCTTGGCCTTTTTGCGCTGACCTTCGGGCGAGGTGTCATAACCCGAATGCATCACGATCGCGTCGCAACGGGCGATCTCGCCGCCTTCCTTGCGCAGCGCCGGCAGAATCTGCTCGTGGATCCGACCTTCGAACCGCAATGTTGGTCTGCGCCGGAAAAGCTTGACGTGATCCACGCGCGTGCCGCCGGCCTTCTCATCTACAAACTGGACCGGCACGATGAATCCGTCTACCTCTCGCGGCGCATGCAAGGCAGCTTCTAGAATCGACTCGCCCGCGCGCCACGGCAGTGTATCATCGGCGTCTATCCAGAATATCCACCGGCCCTTCGCATGACGAAGCGACTCGTTACGCGCCTCGGCAAAACTGTCCGTCCAAGGGAAGTCGAAGACCCGGGCTCCGTGCTCGGCCGCGATCGCCTTCGTCCGGTCGGTCGATCCGGTGTCTACCACAATTACCTCTGAGAAAAAGGGCTGAACACTCTTCAGACAATCGGCAATGACCCGCTCTTCGTCGCGAACAATCATACAGAGGGAGATATCTGCCCGTCGTGCTTTCTCTCGAACGGCTTTGAGCCGCTTGTCCGGATGCTTACTCGCCTCGAATTGAATCGGTTCTGCAGATAGTCCCGCAAGGTTAGAAGCGTAGCCGGATTCGAGGTCGTCGCGCCACTTGTCCAGGTAGATGCGGTGGTTGCGAGCCATGAGGGCTTGTGCGTCAAGCTGCATGCGCCCCATCGTCTTAGAGCCGTGGTGGTGGATGAAGCTGCGGGCCGATATAACGAGCCGATAGCCGGCACGACGAATTCGGTAGCACAAATCGTTGTCTTCAAATGTGCCGAGCCCGAACCGTTCGTCAAAACCGCCGACTTCATTCAGGACGCTTCGCTTGACCGCCAGGCAGAAGCCGACCAGCATGTCGGCCTCCACATCATCCGCCGATCGGTTGGCGAAGTCGTCGGCAAATAAATCCAGGGTTTGGAGAGAAGTGTACGTGGGGGAGATCTGTTGAAGATGGCCGGAATAGTTGGTGTAAGGGCCGGCTGCTGCCACCGAACCTGACTGTGCTATGGATTCGATCAAACGAACCAGTCCTGCGCGGGGAACCGTTGTGTCGCTGTTGAGAAAGAGGACGACTTCTCCCGTAGTTTCTCGGATTCCGCGGTTGCAGGCTGCCGCAAATCCAAGGTTCTCGTCATTGCGTTCGACCCGACAGATAGAATTGGCCTCAGCGGCTTCCGCCGCACCATCCGACGACGCATTGTCGATCACCACAACTTCGTGCAAGAGGTCACTTACCTTGTCGAGGCTCTCCAGGCACTGAACAATGTCATCCTTTCCGCCATAGAGTGGGATGACCACTGAGACGGTCGAGCACGCCTTCTCATCCGGAATCTGCGTTACGGAGGGGGAATGATCGAATTCTTGAGTGAGCTCACAGTATCGCTCCATTGCCGGCTGCAAGATCTCCGGCACGGGAATGCGCTCGGCGAATCCGTAGGCCGTAGGATGTGTTGGATGCAGGTCTCGAAGA
>JBKJZI010000125.1:0-6064 GCA_046715155.1 Chthonomonadales bacterium
GCTCTCGCGCAAGCACATCATGGACGGCATGGAGGCGTCCTTGCGTCGCCTCGAGACCGACTACGTCGACCTCTACCAGGTCCATCAAGTAGACGCGAACACCCCCATTTACGAGACGCTTTCCGCGCTGGACACGCTCGTGACGCAAGGCAAGGTGCGCTACATCGGCTGCTCCAACTTCGCCGCTTGGCAGCTCATGGAAGGGCTCTGGACGAGCGACCGCCTGAACCTCGCCCGGCTGGATTGCGCTCAGCCGCGCTACAACATTCTCTATCGCATGATCGAGGACGAGATACTTCCCGTCTGCCGCAGATTCGGCGTCGGAGTCATCGCCTATAATCCACTCGCTGGCGGAATGCTGACCGGGCGTTATCAGAAAGATCAAGAAGTGGAGTCCGGTTCGCGCTTTTCCTTACCGGTCGCCGGTGATCTTTACCGCCGCCGCTATTGGAAGCAGCCTGAATTCGAAGCCGTGGAGCGCCTCAAGCAGTTCTTCACTGCACGGAACCAAAGCCTCACCCACGTAGCCCTCGCATGGGTCCTGGCGCAGGACGGAATCACCTCCGCCATCCTCGGCGCCAGCCGCCCCGACCAGCTCGAAGACAGCCTCCAGGGCATCCACCTCACCCTCGACGAAGAAGAGCTCGCCGCCTGCAACGACCCCTGGTTCATCCTCCCCCGCGAACGCGACCCCCAAATCGCACGTAGGTAGGTGACAGGGTCATCTGGTCGGTGGCAAATCGAAGCCGGAATCCGTCCAAGTAGGCTGATCCGCTATTTCTTTAGTTTGCTGATGAACCTCTGGCGGAATTTGGAGACTTTGGGGGCGATGACTACACGGCAGTAGCCGGCGCTTGGGTTCCGCTCGTAATAGCGTTGGTGATAGTCCTCGGCAGCATAGAACTCTTTGAGCGGCGTCAGCTCGGTTACGACCGGATTCCGCCAGACCTTTTCCTTTGCCAGCCACGCCATGACCTCGTCCGCGGTCTTCTTCTGCTGGGGCGAGTGGTAATAGATCGCGGACCGGTACTGAGTGCCGACGTCCCCGCCCTGCCGATTCAGCGTGGTAGGGTCGTGGATGGTGAAGAATACTTCCAGAATCTCTCGGAAGCTGATTGCTTTCGGATCGAACTTGACCTGGACGACTTCCGCATGACCCGTTGTGCCGTCGCACACCGCTTCGTACGTCGGATTCTTCACGTGGCCGCCGGAGTATCCGGAGGTTACTTCCTGCACCCCTTTTAGCTGGTCGTAGACTGCCTCCAGGCACCAGAAGCAACCACCTCCCAGCGTGGCGGTCACTATCGCACTATTCATGGCTTTTCTCTTTGCCCCTGATTCCGGATTCCCACGCTGGCCTGGCCGTTTGGATTGCGCGAACGCAAAGGAGGCGATCAACAGGACGGTCAATGCGGCAAATGCCCACCTCATGTTTGCAGTCCTTTCCCGTGGGCGGTCTCTCCAGTGATTACACAGTTTCCACCGGTGGAAAGTTCCCGCCCACACGGAATCAGCATTAGTGAGCAGGCATGAGGTTGATACCGACGGGGGCGAACAGCTCGAGTAGATCGAGGGGCACACGCGTGCCTCGGTCGGTGACGATGAGCTTCTCGTTTTCGATATCGTCGATGAGGAGGCGAAGACTAGCCCAACCGAATTCAACGGAATCGATCATGTAGAGGCCGGGGTGCAGATCATCGACAGGCGTAAGCAAGGCCAGGACCTCGCCCTCGACGGGGATGAGGGTCACCGTATCTGTAATTGGGCCGAGCGTTGGCACTATGGGGGACTTCCTTGCTCTCATAGGGCGGTGCGATATTGCTTCTTGTTCCACAGACGGGCCATTGAGCTAACTCGGGCCTATCCGATTATGGCAGGTGGGCCTTGAACCAGGACAGTGAATTCGACCACATCTCCGGCGTGAACTGATGGGCCGTCGCCGGTTGGAGATTGACGCGAAGGCGATCCGCCTTCGCACCGTAAACCGGCCTTAACGCCTCCACGAATCGCTGCCCCCCGTCCGGCGGAACCTGCCGGTCATCTGCGCCGCTTTGAAAAGCGATATACGGCAAGTGCGCGTAGGCGTCCAGATGGGTGAGCGGATTCCGCCGGTCGTAATCCGACTGCGCCGCTGCGTCGGGCTCTCCGGGCGGCTCGAACGATCCTGGCCGCATCCAGTCCGGCGTGGCAACTACCGCGGAGACGACTTTGATACGTCGGTCCACCCCGGCTGCTGCCACGGAAATGTCGCCGCCCATGGAGATTCCGCCCATTCCTACTTCCTTACGAACGTCGAGCTCTTTTATCGCCCAATCAATAATCGAAGACGTTTCTTCCGCCGAGCGAGCCAGGATGGGCCAGAAGTACCGTCGGATATTTCCGCGTACTCGCTTCACCAGGTCCGGGTTAGGCTCTATCCGACGCTCGCCATGTTGGTGGGGATCGAAGCTCAGCGCGACGAATCCGCTGCGGGCGAGCTCGGTGAGATGGTTATGGACTGATTCCTTGCTTCCGCTGAACCCGGTCAGCCAGACAACCAGACTGCGGCCCCGCGTGCGGGGAGGCGAGACGATCAAGACCGGAATCCCCTTGACCCGGGTCCGTACAGTCATCAACTCCGGCGCCGGTGCCGATTGCGGAACGGAATAGGAGATGGAACAAATGGATAACAAACCTAGCAAAAATACGGGGATCGTCGGGCGCGCCACAGGCAGTTGTCCTCTCAATTCTGGGGCGGATGTTCGTATGCGGCTTCGACGTCCTGAAGGGACGTTCCTTTAATCTCGCACACGCTTATGTCGGAATCCCTTCGCCATAAGGGAGCCAGATGTTCTTCACCTGCGTGGCTTCCCGCAGGAACTCCTGTCCCTCACCCTGCCGCGGATTCCGCCAATCCCGCGTGTGGCCGTCGTCCACCCAGGTGCGTTTCATGTTGCCGGTGGAAGCGCGCTCGACCATCGCGCTCCCCTCCTGAGCCCCGAAATACCAGACGGAATCTACATCATCGTGATTCGCCAGCACCTCGGTGAGGAGGTCCTGCTTGCCCGTGACAATGTTCACGACGCCGCCAGGCACATCCGACGTATCGAGTACCTGGTAAAGGTCGGTCGCGGTTAGCGGATGATTCTCGGACGGAAGAGCAACCACGCAGTTGCCCATCGCAATGGCGGGAACCACCGTGGAAATGAACCCGAGCAGAGGCAATTCCTCCGGACAGGCGATTCCGATGACCCCGATAGGCTCAGGCATGGCAAGAGTGACATTCCGAAACGGAACGTGGTGGACCTGACCATCATACTTATCCGCCATCGCCGCGTAATAGTAGATGCGTTGGATGGAGCGCTCAACCTCTCGCGCCGATTCCGACTCCGATGCGCCGGTCATTCCCTCGATCCGTGCAGCAAACTCCGCTGAGCGCGCTGCCAGGTTCTCGGCGATGTAGTAGAGGACCTGCGCCCGGTTGTGCGCCGTCACGCTGCCCCACAACTCCGCTTTGTGAGCCGCTTCCACCGCGTTCCTAATGTCTTTGCGGTTCCCCTCACCCACTTCCCCGATCACACGCCCGTCCGCCCCAACCACGGCCATCGAATACCCGGAATCTGCCCTAACCTGCTTCCCCCCTATATACAGCTTAGCGGTACGGTCGATCTGGGGAAGGGTCGTTGGGTCGTCGGGTCGTTGGGGGTTGGGGGTCTTCGACTTTCTCTCCGTCTTCCTCTGCGCCTCCGCGTCTCTAGCGAAGCGGGTGGTAGATTCACCTTCCCACGCCGGACGAACATACTCCCACAAACCCTCCTTCCCCCCCTCTCGTCCGAACCCCGATTCCCGGTAGCCACCAAAGCCCGAGGCCGCGTCGAACTGGTTCGTGCAGTTGATCCATACCGTGCCGGCTTTGAGCTTCGGGGCAACCTCTAGCGCCAGATTTATGTTCTCGCTCCAGACGCTTGCAGCGAGCCCGTAGCGGGTGTTGTTGGCGACCTGTATCGCTTCAGCCGGTGTGCGGAACGTCATGCTCACCAACACTGGTCCAAAAATCTCCACCTGCGCAATCGTCGCGGACGGCGCAACATTGGTGAAAAGGGTCGGCGGATAGAAACAGCCATCGGGAATGGGGACGCGTTTCGCGCCCTCGGTCGTCCGTCGCCCGTCGTCCGTCGTCCATGCCCATGAAGGCTGCCACATCTCCGCGCCTTCTTCCCGCCCTTGCCGCACCAGGCGTTGAATCGTTTCCAACTGCACCGGAGCGATGATGGCGCCGATGTCTATCGCCTTGTCCAGCGGGCTACCGACGCGCAGGGTTTCCATCCGTTCACGGAGCTTGCGAATCAGGCGATCCGACACGCTTTCCTGTACCAGCAGACGCGACCCCGCACAGCAAACCTGTCCCTGGTTGAACCAGATTGCATCCACCACGCCCTCGACCACGGAATCGAGATCCGCGTCCTCGAAGACGATGAACGGAGACTTTCCGCCGAGTTCCAAGGATAATCGCTTTCCGCTGCCGGCTGTTGCCTTGCGGATGAGCCGGCCGACCTCGGTGGACCCCGTGAATGCGATCTTGTCGACGTCTGAATGATTGACGATCAGCTCTCCGGTTCGGCCGTCTCCCGTGACTATGTTGACTACTCCCGGCGGAAGCCCTACCTGCTGGCAGATTTCCGCGAAGAGGAGAGCGGTGAGCGGCGTAAACTCGGCCGGCTTTAATACAATCGTATTTCCCATCGCCAGAGCTGGCGCGATCTTCCACGCCAGCATCAATAGGGGAAAGTTCCAGGGGATGATCTGGCCGATTACGCCCAAGGGCGCGCAATCCGGCAGCTCCGTCTCCATCACCTGCGCCCATCCGGCGTGGTGGTAGAAATGGCGGGCTACAAGGGGAATATCGATGTCCCGCGTTTCCCGTATCGGCTTCCCATTATCGAGCGATTCGAGCACCGCGAAGAGTCGGGAGTGCTTCTGAACGTGTCGCGCCAACGCATACAGGTATCGGGCGCGGACATGCCCGCCTTCGCTCCGCCATGCGTCTTGCGCCTCCCGCGATGCCTTTACGGCTGCGTCTACATCCGCCTCGCCGCCCTGTGCCACCCGCGCGATAGTCTTCCCGTCCGCCGGATTTACGGAATCGAAGTACTCTCCCTCAACGGGAGGAACGAACCTCCCGGCGATGAAGTGTCCGAACTCCCGCCCCCGCTCCTCCAGCCAATCCACCGCAGGCCCCGCCACCTCTGGCGCTGGGCCATATTCCATTTTCGCAAACGCCTCTGCAACGGTCAAACGACTCTCCTATCAGAATCCGGAATCCAATCAGTCAACAGCAGCCTTAGCCTGGGCGCGGAGCGCGGAATCGGTAACACATAGCGATCTAGGGGCTCCGTTTGTCGACCTTATACACTCCTACGTCCCACTTCAACACGCGCGCGGAATGAATGCGCTTCTCCACTGACACAAGCGCTGGATACCGCTCCCGCCAGTAACGCTCCTTCCAGCGATCGTCCAGTATGACGATGTACCGCGACGGTCCCGCGAATCCCTCTACCGGCCGGTCATCGTTGCAAAGCCCGGCAATCACGTTTACCGCCAGGAAGCGATGTCCCAGCCCCAATCCCGCAGCCACGTCTCCAAGGGCAACGCTCCCGGTTCGGAGATTCCGGTTCATCCAATCCCCCATCTCGACCTGAGACCAACGCAGCGTACCCAACCAATGCGCCAGCCACGCGACGTTGATGAGGGCCCATGCGCCAATCCAGAGTGGGAGAAACCGCCGCGGGGTTTTGGGTTCCTCAGATTCTGTGGCCCTTCTAAAGGCAATCAAGCATCCGGCGGCAATAGCGAAAGGGATTCCGTAGAGCAGCGCCAGTGTTAGTGGCCTGCCCACAATCTCTCCTCGATGTATCAACACCTGTACGAAGTGATAACTGACGAACCAGCATAGAGCCGCGAACACTACCTGCCGGCGTATCGGCAGCTCGCGCACGGAACGTGCCAAATCCGGAATCCGCCAGAGCGCCACACCCGCAAGTCCGCAAAGCGCCGGGTAGAGGGTTACGTAGTATCGGCTGGGTGA
>JBKJZI010000126.1:0-5918 GCA_046715155.1 Chthonomonadales bacterium
GTCCGTGGTCATGATGCCAAATCCGGCGGTGTCGTTCGACGGTGCGGTGGCGATGACGCACGCCCCAAAGCTGCTATAGAAAGCAAAGGCGCCGTCACTGCCCAGAGCCGCGATGGTGAGCGCATTCGGGTTGTTCTGCAGGTCCGTCTTATTACAGTCCTGGTCAATGGCTCCACGCGAATTGCCGGCTGCCCAGCAGTGAATGGTTCCGGCCGTAGCCGACGTCACGAGATTCGTTTCGGCGGCGTTGTCCTCGTCGTAGGTAGAACCCGCAATCCCATAGCTGTGATTCTTGATCTTCAGGTTCGTATTCGCTCCGCTGCTCTGGAACGTCGTCGCGTCGACGAATTGCGCGGCGGTGCCGTTGGGGAAATCTACCCGCAGCATTGCGTTGAACGAATGCGGGGCGGCGCCGCAGACTCCGTTACCTGTGGTGCCATTGCCGCCGCGCGCGGATGAGACGCCGGTCACGGCCGTGCCGTGGTTATCGCCGGCGTAAACCGGGCTCGGGTTGGAGTCCTGTACAAAGCCATCGCCGTCCGGAGATGCCGCGCCGAAATCCCAGCTATAGGCAGGAAGGTAGGTGCCCGCGAGATCTTCGTGAGTGGTTTCCAGACCGTCGTCGATGATACCGATGTTGATGTAGAACCCGGTCCAACCGCGGTTCCACGCGCCACGGATATTCACGTCGACGCCATTCGTTGCGCCTGTGAGGAGCGGATCCAGGTCCGCCTGGTTGTCCAGGTGCCACATGCCCGGCCATCTGAATCCATTATTGGTGTGGGGAAGAAAGTACTGATCGTTTGGATTCCAGGGCGCCGCTACCTGGAACTTCACATACCGCGCACGGTGGTTCGGATAGACTGCGTTGACGCGTACGTCGGCGGCGAGGCCGGGCTGCGCGACTGAGGCTCGCTGCAGGTCCGGGGCCGCCATGACAACGATGTTCGGGTCACTCTTAAAGTGGTTCTTGACGACGAGGCCGTGCGCAAGGGCGACCTGCGCGGCGCTCGCGCCCGGTTTAAGGTAGACAATGGCCTCGTTGGTGGGCGCCGGGGGTTTATACTCAATGGCCGGGACCGTTCCCTTGACACCAGGGCCGGCGTCTCTCATGGCCAGGTCTTCCCGCTGCGTGTTGGGGTCGGCGCCGGTTGCGGAGGGCATCCAGAAAGTTAGCGCGGCAATTGCGAGGATAGAGCAGCAGCACGCAGTGATGGCTTGCCATCGAATTCGCTTCATGTCCAAATCCTTAGTCTTTAATAGTTCCCAGCCGACGACAGACGTGATATACGTCAGAAGGCGAAGCAAGCGGATACCCTGGCTGGGAGGCCGGGCGCTCTTTGCTTAACGTATGATTTTGAATAGAAACTGGTGGATGACGCCAACAGGGGCGCCAGTTTCCGACGCGCACAATTTCCCCAGTGCAAGTGCGGGAATGGGCCGCGTCGTGCAGGTTCGAGGTAATTCTCGGTATTTTATCATAACCTTTGGATACCTGCCGGGCGCTTTCAGGATTCCGCGCTCGCGAGGCTGAATCGGGTATACTCTTGATAAGTATGTGAAAGAATTCACGGAGTGGTCGCATGGCCGTAGCTGAACTCAATCGCAGCGCGGAGAGGATTGTCGGGAGTGAGCTGACGGATGTGCTTGACCGCGTGGTTTGCGGAGAGCGCCTGGGGTTCGACGATGCGGTGCGGTTGTACCGGACGCGGAATCTGTCCGGCGTGGGGTACATGGCGAACCTGGTGCGGGAGCGGTTGAACGGGGACCGGGCGTACTATATCCGCAACCAGCACATCAACTACACGAACATCTGCAATAAGCACTGCAAGTTCTGCTACTTCGCCAAGAACCCCAAGCAGGGCGGGCCGGAGCCTTATCTGTTCAGCATGGACGACGTGCGGACCGCCCTCCGGAAGCACCTGGATGCGCCCCTTACCGAAGTCCACATGGTGGGCGGAATCAACCCGAAACTCCCCTACTCTTATTACCTCGACCTGCTCCATACGATCAAAGAGGTCCGGCCGGATATCCATATCAAGGCGTTCACCGCGGTGGAGCTGGTGGAGATCGCGCGCGTGGCCGGGAAGTCGATTCCGGAAGTACTCGAGGACCTGAAGGCGGCGGGGTTGACGTCGATTCCGGGCGGCGGGGCGGAAGTGTTGTCCGACCGGCTGCACGCGGAGCTCCATCCCAAGAAGATCGGCGCGGACGAATGGGTCGCGGTGGCGCGGGACGTGGCGGGCGCCGGGTTGGCGCAGTACGCGACCATGCTGTACGGTCACGTGGAGACGATCGAAGAGCGAGCCGAGCATCTGCTGCGACTCCGAGACCTGCAGGACGAGACCGGGCATTTCCTGGCGTTCACGCCCCTTTCCTTCCATCCGGAGGGCACGTTCCTCGACCATCTTCCCGGCCCCACCGGGCAAGACGACCTGCGGAATCTGGCCGTCTCCCGCCTGATGCTGGATAATTTCCCCCACATCAAGTCGTTCTGGATCATGAACACGCCGCAGATCTCGCAGCTCTCGCTGTGGTATGGCGCGGACGACATCGACGGGACCATCCACGAATACGAGATCACGTACCCGGAAGGCCACCTGGGCGAGAAGCAGCAGGTGCTTACGCGGAAGGAGCTTCTAAGCAATATCGCGGAATGCGGACGCACGCCGGTGGAGCGCGACAGCCTTTATAATGAGATCGAAGCCGCTCCGTTTCGTGAGAGCACCGCGATTCCGATTAGAGTGCTCAACTAGACTGAAATCGTCGGTATAAAACCGACGGCAGAGAATTCAGCGATGTCCTCCGGACAAGGTGTACAAAACCGTTGCCCCTCTCTAAACGGTTCATTAGCTCAAGGTCTCCTCACGCTTTTCCCGATGATGTTTATTCTGGGCACACAGACTCCCGCCCCGCCTCCGGAGCAACCCGTGGTGTTCCGCGTTCCGTACCGGTTGAGCGATTCCAAGCATTTGATCGTGCGGGTCAAGCTTAATGGGAAAGGGCCGTTCAGCTTTATTCTGGATACGGGAAGCCCGGCATTTATCATCAGCGCAACGGTGGCGAAGAAGGCGGGGATTCCGGAAACCGAGGAGGCCTGGTCGTCCGCTAGGTCAGTGGATATCGAGGGCGGGTTGAGCCTGAAGGATGTACGCGTCCGCGTTTGGGATCCGTTCCAGCTCAATCACATGAATGCGATCGGCCTGGCGGATGCCGATATTGCCGGAGTTCTCGGATTCAGCCTGCTGGGCCGGTACCGAATCGACATCGACCTCACGAGGCGGCACATGCTCTGGACCGATTCCGGAATCGAGCCGGAGATGCCGACCGCGCTGGAAGTCACCGGCGGAAAGCCCATCCGCCCCGGCGCGGAGGTGGGCGAGCTGGATACATTGGCGCGAACGGCGCGGGAGTATTTTCCCGCGAAAAGGACTCAGGCGGCGCGGGGGCGCGGTTTCGTAGGGATCGAACTGGAAGATGGCACGGGCGGAATCCGCGTGAAAAGCGTGCTCCGGGGCAGCCCCGCGGCAAGGGCCGGAATACTGGCGGGCGATCTCATTGTCCGCGCCTCGCTGGGGGGACCTGCGGAATCCGTGGAAAAGGCAGACCAGCTTGTGGAGCTGGCTTCCTCGCTTACGGGCGGGGGCCGATTATTCCTGGCGTTGAAACGCGGCGAGCGGCCGTACAAAGTGGCGGTCACAGCGGATCGGGCGGCGCTTTAGTTCGACCGGAGGACGGCGAGACCAGACGGGGATTTAAATCCCCGGTCGGAGTCCTGGAATGGCGGTGATCTTACAATTTGCCCTCGCACTCTTCCTGGTTTCTGCGCATGACATGGATCGTCGGTATAAAACCGACGGCAGCCAAATCGGCGATGTCCTCCGGACAGGTCCCGCAGTTGAGACGGTTCAGGCGCCGCTGGAGGTGCTGAAGACTAAGCACGTCGCGGTACCGGTACATATCAACGGTAAGGGGCCGGTCCGGCTTGTGTTTGACACGGGCTCGCCGATAACGTTCGTTCGCGCGGGCGCAGCGCAGAAGATCGGGCTTATCACCAGGAAGCAGGCGGAGGGGTTTTCGCTCGGCGGCCTTCGCACTATGGTCCAGGCGAAGTCGGTGGCCGTGGAAAGGGCCGAAGTGAAAGATCTGAGTGTGATGATTCTCGACCATCCGACTATCGGCGTGATCGGGCAGTTCACCGGCGGGTTGGACGGAATCCTCGGCTTCTCGTTCTTTTCGCGCTTCAAGACCGTCATCGACTACGTGGCCGGGACCATCTCCTTTACACCGAACGGCTATATCCCGGAGGAGGTATTCGGCAGCGTGATGCGGCGCGTGCTGCTGGGCTCGCCCGATGTGAAAGTACTGTCCGCGCCCGCGATCTGGGGCCTGATCGGGGAGAACGCCCGCGGCGGCGGGGTACTCGTAAAGAAGGTCCTACGCGGGAGCGCCGCGGAATCGGCCGGGCTGCGAGACGGAGACCGGATCATGACCGTGGATGACCGCTGGACGGATACGATTCACGAAATCTACCAGGCCGCCGCGGGAGTACCGGCCAGCGAATCCGCTGTAGTGACGATCATGCGAGGGCACGATAAGCTGGAGCTGACGGTCACTCCCGTGAAAGGTATATGATGGCCGCAAATGAACGCGAATGAACGCTAATGAAGTTTAACCGCCAAGACGCCAAGATCGCCAAGAAGAACCACGGGGAATCTCCGCAGATTCTGCGTGCTCTGAGGGTTTATTTGCGTTCATTTGCGGCTAAGATGGGGTCAGGAGTACGTTTATGGCAGTGCTTGAGAGAGAGATAGCTGGCGGGATCGACGATATCGCGGAGAAGGTGTATGCCGGGGAGCGGCTGACCTGGGATGATGGGCGGCGGCTGTTCCACCATCACAATCTGCCGGAACTGGGGGCGCTTGCCGATCACGTGCGGCGGACGATGCATGGGGACGAAATCGTCACTTATGTCGTCGGCCGGAACGTGAACTATACCAACGTGTGCTGGGTTCGCTGCAAGCACTGCGCGTTTTATCGGATTCCGGGGCACGACGAGGGGTATGTGCTCTCCTTCGACGAGATTCACCGCAAGATACAGGAGATGGTGGACCTGGGCGGCATCGAGATTCTGATGCAAGGCGGGGTGAATCCGAAGCTCAAGCTGCCCTGGTATGAGGACCTTCTCCGCAGCATCAAGGAGAAGTTTGGGAAGTACGGCGTCATCCTCCACGCTTTCTCACCCGTCGAGCTTATCTATATCGCGCACATCAGCAAGCTCAGTTTGACCGATACGCTGCTGCGCTTAAAGGCAGCCGGTCTCGATTCGATTCCGGGCGGGGGCGCGGAGGTGCTGACGGAGAAGGTTCGGGAATACATCGCCCCGTATAAGGACACTTCGGACGAGTGGCTGGACTGCATGCGGACCGCGCACAAGGTCGGAATCCGCTCCTCCAATACCATGATGTACGGCACGATCGACACGTGGGAAGACCGGCTCGAGCATCTGATGCGCACCCGTGATCTACAGGACGAAACCGGCGGATTCACCGCGTTCATCTGTTGGTCATTCCAACCGGACGGTACGGACCTCGCCGCCGCGCATCCCGAAAGGGCCAGTGCTTTCGACTACCTCCGAACGGTTGCCGTCTCCCGCCTCATGCTGGATAACGTGCCGCACCTACAGGCGTCGTGGGTGACGCAGGGACCGAAGGTCGCCCAGGTGGGGCTTGGGTACGGTCTGGACGACTTCGGCTCGACCATGATGGAAGAAAACGTAGTGAGCGCCGCCAATTGCGCGTTCACGATGCCCATCGAGGAGATGGAGCGCCTAATCCGCGACGCCGGCTACCCCCCCATGCGCCGCCCCACCCAATACCGCCACCTCCCCCTCGGTGTTCCTGACGGAAGCTGTCTCG
>JBKJZI010000127.1:0-4632 GCA_046715155.1 Chthonomonadales bacterium
AATTCTCGTTCGACCCCAAGGGCGGGCCGGATGGTCAGGGGGGATGGAGAATCCGTGCCGATAAACGAGAAGGCCTGCACGGATTCTGGACGCGGACGATTCCGGTCACCGGAGGGAAGTACTACCGCTTCAAGGCCCTCCGTCGAACCGAGAACGTGAAGACGCCCCGGCGAAGTGTGGTCGCTCGACTGCACTGGCAGAACGCCCAGGGAAAGAGCGTAACCACGCAGGAGCCCATAGCCTCCAAGTACCTCAAAACCTGGACCGCGCCGGCCGCCGCCGAGCCCGAGTATCCTACCGATTCACCCACGGACCTTAAAGGTTGGACCGAAGTTTCAGGACTGTATCGCGTCCCAAACGAGGCGACGCAGGCGCTCGTGGAGCTCCACTTCCAATGGGAACCGAACGCCCTCGTAGAATGGGGCGGAATCTCCCTGACCGAAGCGGCGCCGCCAGCCGGAAGAAAAGTGCGCCTGGCCACTGTTCACTTCAAGCCGATCGGAGGAAAGACCCCCGAGGGCAACTGCCGGCTCTTCGAGCCGCTGATCGAGGGTGCGGCGCGCCAAAAGGCCGACCTGGTCGTACTGCCGGAGACGCTCACCTACTACGGAATCGGCAAGAAGTTCGAAGAAATGGCGGAGCCGATTCCAGGCCCCTCCACGGATTACTTCGGCGGGCTCGCGAAGCGCCATAACTTTTACATCGTTGCGGGCTTGGTCGAACGCGACAAACATCTTCTCTACAACGTCGCGGTCTTGTTGGGTCCGGACGGCAAAGTCCAGGGCAAGTACCGAAAGGTCTGCCTCCCGCGCTCAGAGATCTCAGCGGGCCTGCAGCCCGGCAACGAGTACCCTGTGTTCGAAACCCGCTTTGGCAAGCTGGGCCTCATGGTCTGTTACGACGGGTTCTTCCCCGAAGTCGCGCGGGAGCTCACCAATCGCGGCGCGGAAGTGATCGCCTGGCCGGTATGGGGCTGTAACCCCGAGCTTGCGGTAGCACGCGCGGTGGAAAACCACGTATACCTCGTGAGCAGCACGTACGAAGACATTTCCAGCAACTGGATGAAGACCGCCGTTTACAACCACGAAGGCGACACCATCGCTCTGGCAACGCAATGGGGTACCGTCGCGGTAGCGGAAGTGGATTTGGATGCACGAACTTACTGGCGCAGTCTGGGCGACTTTAAGAACGAAATGCCGAGGCATCGCCCAGGTCCACCCGCGGATTCCGGCGCAAAGTAAGGGAAGACGGAATCTCACAAAGCAAATGGCTGGTACCCGTCTCACGGTCACCCTGCGCGAGCCGGCGAGCGCAGAGCTGCTTCGTCGAATCCGGGAGATGCCATCGGTGCTGGATGTCACGCCGTGCGGGCGGGGAGACAGCCTTGCGCCGACCGTTCGAGAGATGAGCGCCCTGCTGGAAGAATCCGCCGACGTGGATGAAACCGCCTATCTCCTGGAAAGCCTTCCCGGCATCCGATCGGTTTCGGAATGAAGTGTCAGTTCAATGTGGTAAGACCTTGGAGTGCGGCGGCTCGAGCCACCTTACTCCCAAAGATGAGGACCAGTGAACGAACAGGACCTTCCGGAACCGAAGATAGAGGGCGTGGTGGTACGGCCACTCAAGAGGTTTGCGGACGCGCGTGGTTGGCTGATGGAGCTTTTTCGCTCGGATGAGGCGACCGAAGGTACGTTCCCCGAGATGGGTTACATTTCGGTGACCCGCCCGGGAGTTGCGCGAGGGCCGCACGAACACCGAGAGCAGACAGACACGTTCTGTTTCGTCTCCGGAGAGTATGAGCTCACGATCTGGGAGAATCGATCTGGCAAGCCCAAGATCATGGAGTCGTTTCGATTTGGTGAGCGCGATCCGGCGATCGTATTGATCCCGCCCGGCGTCGTCCATGCTTACCGAAACGTAGGGGTATCAGACGCCTACGTGCTCAATTTTCCAAATCGACTCTACGCCGGGCGGGGACGAAGCGAGCCGGTGGATGAAATTCGCCACGAAGAGATCGATTCGGAGTTCAAGTTCGATTGAGAACCCTGCTGGTCACCGGAGGCGCCGGCTTTATCGGCGCCAATTTCGTACATTCTTGGCTCGCGACCCATCCCGAGGACAGAGTCGTCGTCCTGGATGCGCTCACCTACGCGGGCAACCTGGTGAACCTCGCTTCCGCCTGGGACAACCCCCGATTCCGGTTTCATCCGGGCAGAATTCAGGACGCTTCGGTGGTGGACGGAATCCTCCGCTGCGAGCGTGTCACCCATGTTGTAAACTTTGCAGCGGACAGCCACAACGATCGCAGCATGCTGGACCCGGGCGGGCTGATTCAGACCAACGTGTACGGAGTCAGCGTTCTGCTGGAATTCGCGCGGAAGCATGGTGTTGATCGATTCGTACACGTCTCAACCGACGAGGTCTACGGCGAGATTGAGACCGGGTCGTTCACCGAGAGTCATCCTCTAGAGCCCCGGACTCCCTATTCCGCCGCAAAGGCGGGAGGCGACCTGCAGGTGCGGGTACACGTGATTGCCTTCAATACTCCGGCGCTGATCACCCGCGGGTCCAACACGTTTGGCCCCTATCAGTACCCCGAGAAGATGGTCCCCTTCTTTATCACGCGGGCGCTTGCGGACAAGAAGCTGCCGGTCTATGGCGATGGCTGCCAGGTACGCGACTGGATCTTTGTGCGGGATCATTGTCGAGGGATCGCTGCCGCATTGGAGCTGGGCGGAATCGGCGAGGTTTATAACGTCGGCGGAGGGAACGAGCGCACGAATATTGAGGTGGTGCGGAGGGTTTTAGCCTTACTGGGCAAGCCGGAATCGCTAATCAAACACATAGGCGACCCGCGCGGAAGGGCCCACGACCGTCGATATGCGCTCGACAGCTCGAAGCTGGAAGCGCTGGGTTGGAAGCCGGAGCACGAGTTTGAATCCGCGCTGCGCGAGACGGTGGGCTGGTACGTGGCGAACGAGGATTGGTGGCGCCCCATAGTGGATTCCGCAGAATACCAAACGTTCGTAAAGCGATACTACGGCCCATACCTCGGCGAGGATCTTTAGATTGGTGCGTCCTCCTCTAGCGTATCCGTTGCTCGGCGTGCTCATGGGTTTCTGCGCTATGACCGGCTCGCGCGCGCTTCCAGCCGCACAAACCGACCTCGGTGTGGATGGCGTCAACTTCACGATTAACGGACAGCCAACGTTTCTCCTCGGAATCAGCTACTACGGCGCGTTAGGAGCCTCCGATGAGACTATTCACAGCGACCTCACCGCCGTGAAGCGGCGTGGAATCAACTGGATACGGATATGGGCGACCTGGGGCGCCTTTGGAAACGATGTCTCTGCCGTCGATGCAGATGGGAATCCGCGCCAGGCACAGATGAAGAGACTGGTGTGGCTGGTGAAGGAGTGCGACCGTCGCCGAATTATCGTGGACGTTTCCTTCTCTCGAGGCAACGGCATTACGGGCTCACCCCGGCTGCAGGCACTAATACCTCACAAGAGAGCGGTCGAGTCCGTGTGCGCAGCGTTAAAGCCTTTTCGGAACTGGTACCTGGACTTATCGAACGAGCGGAACATCGAGGACAAACGGTACACGAGCTTTGACGACTTGCGGGAACTGCTTGCGGCTGCGAAAGCGATCAATCCCGCCATCCTGGTGACGGCATCACATGCGGGCGATATAAGCCGGGATGAGCTGCGACGGTACATATCCGAGGTACAGGTCGACTTCATCTCCCCGCACCGGCCCCGGAATCCGGAATCCGCCGGCCAAACCGACGCGAAAACACGCGCTTATCACGACTGGATGAGGGACCTTGGTCGCGTAATCCCGGTCCATTATCAAGAGCCCTTCCGGCGCGGATTCGGCACATTCGAGCCGGGACCCGCAGACTTCCTGACCGACCTGAAAGGCGCTGTCACCGGCGGCGCTGCCGGATGGTGCTTGCACAACGGCGACAATCGCAGCCGGGAGGATGGTCTCCCGCGTCGCTCATTCGATCTACGCGGCTGTCCGTTGTTCGATTTGCTAGACCCGGTCGAGCTTGAAGTCGTCTCTGGCATGGCCGCGAAGGTAACCGTGGAGCGGGGCAAGCCGGCGCAATGAGGGTCACAGAGAAGGTGATTGCCCGAGATGCGCTGTCACGCGCGTTGGAAGGGAGGCGCGAGCAGACGATCGTGTTCACCAACGGGTGCTTCGACATTTTGCACGTCGGGCATGCACGGTACCTCGAGCAGGCGCGGGCCCTGGGCGACCTGTTGATAGTGGGTGTAAACAGCGATCGTTCAGTCCGCGAGATCAAGGGCAATTCGCGACCGCTTGTCCCGGAATCTGAGCGCGCCGAGCTGCTGGCGCACCTGGGAAGCGTGGACTTTGTGAGCGTGTTCGACGAAACCCGGCCGGACTCACTCATTGAGGTAGTCAAGCCCGATATCCACGTAAAGGGAGGAGACTACCGAGAGGAAGACCTGCCCGAGGCCCGGGTAGTACGCCTACATGGCGGGCGCGTGGTAATACTACCGCTCGTAAAAGGGCGTTCAACCACCAACATCATTCAGCGCGTCCTCGACGTGCACGGCAGTCACGCTTGAATCGAGGACTTCGCCTTCCCAGCGCCGAATC
>JBKJZI010000128.1:0-17619 GCA_046715155.1 Chthonomonadales bacterium
CGGCCTGACCATCTAGCGACCCAACGAGCCGTCACGGAATCTGCTATCATTCCTGTACTCAGTTCGAGAGGAGTTCGTGTTGGCTGTTGCGAGCGTGGTACCTGACCGGCTGGGGCATTTTGGGGAGTTTGGCGGGAGGTTCGTGCCGGAGACGTTGATTCCGGCGCTGGACGAGCTGTCGGCCGTGTACGCCTCGGCAAAGGACGATCCTGGGTTCAACCGCGACCTGGATTACTACTTCCGCGACTTCGTCGGCCGCCCCACACCGCTATATCTGGCCGAGCGGCTAACGGAGATTCTGGGCGGGCCGAAGATTTACCTCAAGCGCGAGGACCTCTGCCACACCGGCGCGCACAAGATCAATAACACGATTGGACAGATCCTCCTGGCGCGGCGCATGAGCAAGCCGCGAATCATCGCTGAGACGGGGGCGGGTCAACACGGTGTCGCCACCGCTACCGCTTGCGCCCGCTTCGGGTTCGAATGCGAAGTCTATATGGGCGAGGAAGACATCCACCGCCAGGCCCTCAACGTCTACCGGATGAAGTTGCTGGGGGCTAAGGTCACCACGGTCACCTCCGGGACGCGCACATTGAAGGACGCGACCAGTGAGGCGATACGGGACTGGGTTACCAACGTCCGCACGACCCACTACATCATCGGCTCAGTGGTTGGCCCCCACCCCTATCCGATGATCGTTCGCGACTTCCAATCCGTCATCGGCCGCGAGACGCGCGCACAGGTGCTGGAGCGGGAAGGACGGCTGCCGGATGCGGTGATCGCGTGTGTAGGCGGCGGCTCGAACGCGATTGGGATGTTCCACCCGTTCCTGCAGGACGAATCGGTCCGGTTGATCGGCGTAGAGGCGGCAGGGCGGGGAATTCAGACCGGCGAGCACTGCGCCACGCTAACCGCCGGCCTGCCGGGGGTCCTTCACGGCAGCAAGAGCTACCTGCTCCAGAATGCGGATGGACAGATCGCCCCGTCCCACTCGATCTCGGCGGGCCTGGACTATCCCGGCGTTGGCCCCGAGCACAGCTTTCTGAAGGATTCCGGCCGCGCGGAATACGTCTCCATCATGGATGATGAGGCGCTGGATGCCTTCAAGATGGTTGCCCACACCGAGGGCATCATCCCCGCGCTGGAATCCGCCCACGCCTTCGCCCACCTCCGCAAGTGCGCAAAAGAGTTCAGCCCGGAATCCGTGGTAGTAGTAAACCTCTCCGGCCGCGGCGACAAGGACGTGGAGACGGCAGCGCGAGAGTTGGGAGTAACAGTCTGATTTCGTGTGTGGGTGTGTAACTGCCGCACACCCACACACCCACACACCTATACACGCACACATGAATCCCGTACTTCTCGACTTTCCTGACTCGTTCGAAACGGAGCGCCTGCTTATCCGGTGTCCGCGGCCGGGTGACGGAGCCGAGGTGAATGCTGCGGTCCGAGAGACGGTGGAGGAGCTTCGGCCGTGGATGCCCTGGGTGAACCCCATCCCGACGGTCGAACAGAGCGAGGAGCGGCAGCGAGTCGCGCGGGCCCACTTCCTGGAGCGAACAGACCTTCCCCTCAATCTCTACCTCAAGGGAACCGACACGTTCGTAGGCGGGAGCGGACTTCACCGAATGGACTGGGATGTTCCTAGATTTGAGATCGGCTACTGGCGCCGCGCGCAGTTCCAGGGGCAGGGATATATCACCGAGGCCGTGCGCGGAATCACTCGCTTCGCCTTTGAGACGCTTGGGGCCAACCGGCTTGAGATCAGGTGCGACGTGCGGAACAAAAAGAGCCAGGACGTGGCCGGACGGTGCGGGTACACTCTGGAGGCCGTACTCCGCAACAACGGCCGCCGCGTCGATGGAACACTGCGAGACACCCGCGTTTATTCGATGATTCCGGAAGATTACCGCCGTCTGTACCCCAGCGCATGACCAGGCTGACCGAACGATTCGCCTCCTTGAAATCGCGCGATGAACGCGCGTTAATATGCTATGTGGTGGCCGGGGACCCGTCGGCGGATGAGACGGTTGAGATCGTCCGGGCGCTCGATGAGGCCGGAGCAGACGCCATCGAGCTGGGGGTTCCGTTCAGCGACCCATTAGCAGACGGGCCAAGCATCCAGGCGGCAAGCCAGCGGGCGCTAGACGGCGGAATCACCGTGCCGGGAGTCTTCGAGATTCTGCGCCGGGTTCGGGAAGTCTCGCAGATTCCCGTTGTCTTGATGACCTATTTCAACCCCACTCTGCGCTACGGTGTTGAGCGGTTCGCGCGCGACGCGTCGTCGGCCGGGGCAGACGGAGTCATTCAAACGGACCTCACTCCGGAGGAGGCCGATCCCTGGCTGCAGGCAGCCCGGTCGGCCGGTCTCGATACCGTCTTCTTGCTCGCGCCGACCAGCACTCCGGACCGGATAGAGGTGGTGTCGCGCATCTCGACCGGATTCGTCTACTGCGTTTCTAGAACTGGAGTCACCGGCGCGCGGGATGAAGTCCCGGTCGAGCTCACTGAGTTTATCGGTCGAGTCCGCTCCGGGGTTAACGCCCTAAATCGCCAGGATTTACCGATCTGTGTCGGCTTCGGAATCTCTCTCCCGGAGCACGTTAAACGAATTGTCGCCTTTGCGGACGGCGTCGTAGTCGGCAGCGCGCTCGTAGATCTCATCGCTAGACACGCGCGAGACGGGAGCTTGGCCGAGGAGGTCAAGGAATTCACATCCACGCTGAAGGCCGCCACGAAACCGAATTAATGCACTCCATTCTCTGCTTCTTTCTCCGCGTCTCGCCGCGATCTTCGCAGTAGAATCCAGTATGCCTCTTTACAAAGTCAACGCGGTAGTCCTCCGGCGCACGGACCTCGGAGAGACGGACCGGATTCTGCGGCTGCTGACGAAGGAGGCCGGGAAGGTAGACGCTGTCGCTAAGGGGGCCAGGCGGGGAATGAGCCGGCTGTCCGGCGCCACGGAGCTATTCACCTTTTCTCGCATGCTATTGGCCGTAGGCAAGACGCTGGACATAGTCTCGCAGTGCGAAATCCGTGAATCGTTTCCTCTACTGCGGGACGACCTCTCACACCTGGCCCGGGCGACTTACCTTTGCGAGCTTGTCGACCGGTTCGTGGAGGATCGGGAGCCGAATCCGGACATCTTCGATCTCTTGATGTCCGCCCTCTATCTGCTGCAGCGGAATCCGGCCCACCCCGACGTCATCGTACACAGCTTCGAGCTGCACCTTCTCTCGGAGCGAGGTTACCATCCTGTGTTGGAGCGATGCGTGCGGTGCGGCGTGGAAATCACCTCAGGGCGGGCAGGATTCAGTCCCAGCCTCGGAGGCGCATTGTGCGCAGGGGACCGATACACGGCCGATGATTCCGTCGCCGTCGCGGTGGCATCCCTCGAACTGATGCGCCACCTCCTGGCCGCCGAGCCGAGCGACCTGATACAGTACCTGCCGGACCCGCGCGCCCTGAAGCAGATCGCTCAATGCCTCCGCTGGTACATCCGCTACCGCAGCGAGCGCGAGCTCCGCAGCGCCGAGTTCCTGGACATCGTGAGAGAACAGGGTACAGGGTACAGGGTTCAGGGTATAGGGTAAAGTGGCCTGATTCTGCAAGTACCAAGACGCGTTTCCTGTACCCTATGCCCTGAGCCCTGTACCCTGCAATGGATGTTCCAAAGATAACTGTCTTCTCGACTGCCCTTATCTCGACGTGGGTCTTTGATGAGACGCACCGAGTTCTGTTCGACGCGGGCGATGGCGTGACGGCGCTGCTGGATAGCAAGATCCACAAAATCCGGCTGGCGGCGATCACGCATATGCACCGCGACCATTGCTCAGGTCTCTTGCAGCTTCTCAATCTGCGCGGCGGAGCGGGCGACTTCGTGACCGTGATGCCGGAGGGGAGTGGGGCGGGTAAGCGCCTCGCGGGCTTTTTGAGCGAGTTCGACGCCCGCTCTACGGGTAAGGTGAACTGGAAGACAATGGTTGCCGGCGAATCGATACGGATCGAGCCGGAGCGCCATTTTTTGCGCGCCTTTGAGACGGATCACTATCCCGAGCTGCCGGGGCGAAAGGCGTTGAGCCTCGGCTACCAAATCGTCCGGCACGTCGACAAGCTCAAGCCGGAGTTCCGCGGAATCTCACAGGCGGAACTGGACGCGGTACGGCTGCAGCATGGCAAGGAGTTCATCACCGAGACACTGGAAGACGTGCTCCTCAGTATCACAGGCGACACGATGCCGCTGAATCCGGACCTGTTCCGCGGCAGCCGGGCGCTGATCCATGAGTGTACTTTCCTGGACGCACGTGAGCGCGAAGAGATGTCGGATCGCGGCCACCCGCACTGCTGCCTGGGTGAGGTGCTAGAATCTGCAAAGGCTGCCGAGGTCGGCCGGCTGGGCCTCTATCATCTCTCCCGCCGTTACGACGATGATTTCATTTTGGGGAAGGTGCGAGAGTCGTGCGCGGCGCTGGAGATTCCGTTCCCGGTGAGCGTCGCGCTCCCGGGACGGCTGTACGACGATCTGTTCGCACATTCGGTATGGAGGGGAATCACGGTGCCCGCTCGGAATCCGTAAGGTGGAACCTCCCCCAACCCCCTCCTTCGTAAGGAGGGGGTTGGGGGAGTGGAATGGAGGTTCGCATGAAAGACCAAGAGATCGATCCCGCGCTGGATCCTTCGCTGGATCAACTTTCGCGGCGTAGATTTGTAGAGCGCGTCGGCCAGAGCGCAGCGGCCGCGACCGCTCTGGCAACAGGGGCCTGCGCCCAGGAGAGCAAACCCTCCGCGCTGGCGGATTCCGCGCTGGTGCAGGAAGAGGTGACATTCAAAAGCGGCGATGCCGATGTCAAGGCCTTCCTGTGCCGGCCGAAGATTGAGAACAAGCGAGGCAGTATCATCGTCGTCCACGAGATATTCGGGCTGAATCCGCACATCAAGGACATTGCCCGCCGGCTCGCCCGTGCGGGTTACAATGGGCTATCGGTAAACTTCTTCACGCGCGAGGGCGAGCCGCCGTCCGCGGAGGGCGGATTCCCGCGCGTAATGGAATGGGTCGGAAAGATTCCGGATTCTCAGATCATGACCGACGTTCGAGCGGCGGCAAACTATCTTCGCACGCGTAAGGACTCGAATGGTAAGGTCGGCATCGTCGGATTCTGCTGGGGAGGACGCGTCTCTATGCTGTCGGCAGCGAATGTCAATGAATTGAGCGCCGCCGTGGCATATTACGGACGAATCCGGCTCGCGCAGAAGAACGAGCGGCAGACGCACGGGCCGATAGACCTTACCTCGAAAGTATCCGTACCCCTGATGGGCCACTTCGGGGCAACCGACCAGGCGATTCCGGTAGCAGACGTGGAAGCTTACCGGGAGGACTTGAAGAAGCTCGACAAGAAGGCGGAGATCTACGTTTACAAAGGCGCGGGTCACGCGTTTAACAACGACACGCGAGAGAGTTACAACAAACAGACAGCTGAACAAGCCTGGGACCGCACGCTCTCCTGGTTTGTAAAGCACTTGAAAGGATAGGCATTGTCAGGAGTAGTGGAGTAATGGAGATATGGAGTATTGGGTCCCATCACTCCCAGTACCGCAATGCCTGAACGCCCTCTTCCAAGGGAGTTCTACGATCGCGATACAGTAGAGGTGGCGCGTGACCTGCTCGGCCGTGTGTTGACGCATTATATTGGCGGTGAGACTCTGGCCGGGATAATCGTCGAGACAGAGGCGTATGGGCCGGACGATCCCGCGAACCACGCCTACCGGGGACTCACCTCCCGGAACGCGGTGATGTTCGGCCCGCCCGGGTACGCCTATGTGTATCGCAGCTACGGAATCCACTGGTGCGTCAACGCCGTCACGCGGAGCGAAGGCTCCGGCGAGGCCGTCCTCATCCGGTCGCTGCAGCCGATTGCGGGGATCGAAACCATGAGGCACAATCGCGGACTCTCGGGGTCTTTGGATGACCGGCAGCTATGTCGCGGTCCCGGAAGTCTTTGCAAGGCGCTGGGGATTACGGGCGCGCTTAACGGAGCAGAACTCACTCGTCCTCCGCTCACAATTGGGGGAAACCCGGCAAGTGCAGGGGTCGCAGTCGCAGTGACGCGGGTTGGGATTACTCATGCGGCGGAGCGGCCGTGGCGATTCCTGGTCGCGGGAAATACTTACGTGTCGCGTCCGCCGCGGATTGCGCCGGGCTAGGGGACGGTTTGTCCACATTCTCGATCCAGAATCTGCTGATCGCTGCGGGGCTAGCAGGGGGAATCGCGGCGCTGGCAGGGATATTGCGCCTGCTGAGCTTTAGCGGAGCGCTGGCGGCATTCGCAGTCGGGTTCTTCGTCTTCGGTCTCGGCGGCCTGCCATTTGCCGTGCCGCTGCTGGCCTTTTTTCTCTCTTCGAGCTTGCTTTCTTACATAGGACGCCGACGGAAGGCACTCCTCGGATTCGAAGCGAAAGGCGCTCGCCGGGATGCGGTTCAAGTTCTGGCAAACGGCGGCGTTCCCGCGCTCCTCGCAATCGGCTTCGCGGTTTCACCCGATACGCGCAACATCGCCCTTCTTTTCCTGGCATCGCTGGCGGCGGTCAATGCGGATACCTGGGCTACCGAAATCGGCGCTCTGTTCCCGGGAAGGCCGAGGCTGCTAAGCTCTTTCAAGTCTGTTCCGCACGGTACATCCGGGGCCGTGTCCCTCGTGGGGACATTAGCCGCCCTGGCGGGAGCGGCGTTCATCGCGTGGTCGGCAACTTTCGCATGGCCCTCACGTTCGCCGATCCTCCTGTGGAGGCCCGATTCTGCCGAGTTAATAACCGTAGCGTGGGCGGGCTTCCTTGCCGCGTATGTAGACAGTCTCCTGGGAGCTACCGTTCAGGAGCAGTTCAAGTGTGGGGTTTGTGGGAAAATCACGGACAGGCGTGACCATTGCGGCCTGGCCGCCGTTCGCATTCGCGGTTTGAAGTGGTTTACAAACGATGCGGTCAACCTCGTGACATCGCTATCGGGCGTGCTATTCGCCTGGCTGCTCATGCGTTATTACACTTACCAGATTTGACGGCGGAGCATGGAGCATTTTGGCGGTGCGCGTCGTCAGACAAATGAGTGGCGCGATTCCGCCTGGAAGGAACTCGGTCCGCGCGCGGGGAATCATCCGGTGGATCGGCGCGACTCGTGCCGTTTGGGGCGTCGTGAAAGGGGCTTAGGTATGCGCAGAATCCGCTGCGGCTTCACTTTGATCGAGCTGCTGACCGTCATTGCTATTATCGCCATTCTGGCGGCGATCCTCTTCCCGACGCTCAAGATGGTGGGCGACCGGAAAAACAACACCATTTGCATGAGCAATATGATGGAGTTGAGGAGAGCGCTTGCGCTATACAAGCAGGACGAGCAGCGCGTTCCCTCTGCGCTCTTCGGCTACGCGGAAAACCCAAACGGGTCTTACAATACCACCGGCGCCGGATTCGTCAACGCAGACCGCATTATCCACGGGTTCCTCTATACAAGGGCCCGGGTGAACGACCCCGAAAAGTTCCGCTGCCCGTTCTACACGCCGCCGAGGAAGGATCAGGTCACTATCGCGCACTTTCCTCCGCGCCCTCCTCAGTGGCCTCTCCGGCGCGACCGAACTTCCTACTGGTACATGACCGATGGCGGCACGCCTTTAACGGCAGCCTGCCCGACGGATGCTTTCGGCTACATCGATTGCTGGCGGCAGCCCGAAGTCGATCCCACTTCGCCGCTCTACCGTCAACCCAAGTACTTCTACACGTGGGACACGTATGACATCAGCCCCCGCATCGACGTGAACGGCAACCCGGTGCGCAACGGCGGGCAGCTAGTATATGACCGAAGGTATTCGCCCGACTGGACGGGCGACTCCGGAATACGCGACCTGTCGAATCAGCTCAAGTATCCGAATCCGCCGGATGACGACACGATGGTCACTTACTGCTCCTGGCATGCCGCCACCGCCAAAATGGACATGTGCCCGGCGATAAACTTCGCGGGGACAGCCAAGATGTACTCGGTGCGCGATCTGTTCAACCGCGGCCCAAATTTCTTCAACCGATAAGAGAATCTGCGCTGAACCTAAAAAGGCCATCCATTCTATTGGATGGCCTTTAGCTGTCTATCTGTCAACCGATAATCATAAGTGCGTAGGGTCAATATCCTCGCCGTACTCTTCCACTGGCACCCGCGGAGACGCCAACGAATTCGATTCCGGGCTCCGCCGCGAATAGATCGCACAACCCGTCGCGTATTACGCCGTGATCATCCACCAGCACCACCCGAATCACGGAACGATGCCTTCCGTTGTGGGGAGGATCGCAATAACTTTCGTGCCCTTACCGCAGGCTGAAGTGATCTCCCAGTGGCCGCCCAGCAGCGCTGCCCGCTCTCTCATCCCCGCAAGTCCAGCGCTGTCACGCGCGGCGAGCGTCACCACAGGATCGAAGCCTTTGCCCGCATCGACTACTTGTAACTGCAGCCGGTCGTCCGCGTTCTTTACTCTGACTCTCACTTCCTCCACGCCTGCATAGCGCGCTACGTTGGTGAGGGCCTCCTGTATGATGCGATACGCCGCAGTTTCAACTTCTCGCGGAAAGCGCTGTTCCGCGTTACTCTGCGTAAACTTGACACGGATGGATGTCTGCTCGGTGAACCGCTTGAATTGCCAGAGAAGAGCGGGCACTAGGCCAAGATCGTCCAGCATAGTCGGCCGGAGATCCAGCGACATTTCGCTCACGCGCTCCATCAGTTCGTGAACCAGGCTGTCCGCCTTGTCCATGGCCTCCGCCTGTCGATCCGGCTTGCGCTTGTTGATTGCGATCACAAGTCGCAATCCGGTAAGAAGTTGGCCGATTTCGTCGTGGAGCTCCCGCGCGATTTGATTCCGCTCGAATTCCTGAACTGCGACGACGCGGCGCGAGAGCGCTTCCAACTGCTGATTCCGCTGCTTGATCTCTTCCTCAACGCCCTTGAGACTCGTGATATTGCGGGAGATTCCCAACAGGCCAATTAGCTGTCCCTTATTGTCAAAGTAAGGCGCTTTCGTTGTAAGGAAATTGCGCGTTTTCCCAATCAGATCATCCGCAGACTCGTACGTAATGGGTCGGCCGCTTCTTACGGCGCGGCGGTCGTTCTCGAGTGTCTCGGCGAGCGCCGCTCCAGACATGAATGCGGCGTCCGTTTGCCCGACGACGTCCTCCACCGAGCTTCCGAGCATGGCGGCCCCGGCCGAATTGATCAGCAGGTACCGCCCTTCCAGATCCTTAACGTAGATGGAATCGGTTATTCCTTCGATGACTGAGCTCAGCAGTTTGTGGTTTTGCCGAACCGCTTCTTCAGCTCGCTGCCGATCCGCGATTTCCTGACGGGCCTGCTGATAGAGGTGGGCGTTGCGGATGGCGGCGCCGAGCTGTTGCGTAAGGCCCTCGAATATTCGAAGATGTTCCTCGGCGTACGCTGCCGATCGTAAGCTCGAAACTTGCGCAACCCCCAGCACTTTTCCGTCCAACTTGATCGGGACGTAGATGATTGACTGCGTCGCCGGCAAGCGGTCATCCTGCGATTCGTTCATCGATCCATCGGCGTTCACGAAATAGCGATTTGTAGACTGCTCCACGGAAGCGGACGCATCCTGCACGAGCATGGACTCTCCGGTACGGATGACGGACGACTGTCCTCCCTTGCCGTCCGGCGCGAGTGGAAGCGGTGGGAACTGATCGGGAGCGATGCGCGCCCCTTCTACCCACGCATAAGCACACCGAATCTCCCCCGCTTCTTCCCGATATTCAGACACGATCAGGGCGTCACAGTCCATGCTTTGCGCGACCAGCTCCTGCATCGTATCAAACACGGCGCCCGGTTCGAGCGAGCGGCCGAGAGCGCGTCCCGCCTCGTACAATAGTTGCAGCTCCGCTGATCGGCTGCGAATCTGCTCCTCGGCTTTCTTCCGTTCGGTTAGGTCCACGCTCACGCCGACCAGCCTGGTCGCTTTACCACTTTCGTCACGCAGGGTCATACCATTGGCGATCGACCAGGATTCGACCCCATCGGCACGCTTCGTCCTAAACTCGACGTGATAATCTTCGCCTCCGACGATTGCGCGTTCTGTGGCCTGCACGACCAGTTCTCGATCCTCCGGGTGAACGGAACTCAAAAAGTCGGCATAGGAGGCGCGCAGCGTTTCGCCGCACTCGCCGAACACAGGCTCCAACTCGCCCGTCCAGATGATCTCGTCGGTAAGTAAGTTCCAATCCCACGTACGCATTCTTCCCGACTGCACCGCCAATCGAAGCCGCTGCTCACTTTCGCGGAGTGCGTTTTGATCCTGGATCCGGTCGGTCACATCCGTAAAAAGTCCCAGTACTCCGATAACCTGGCCTGCGTCGTCTATGACCGGGGCTTTCACTACTCCCACGTGCCGATTTCCGATTTTCGACTCAATCGTCTCCACCAGTGAAACGGACTGCCGAGTTCTCATTACTTCCAGGTCATCATGCCTGAACCTCTCCGCCTCTTCCCGGGAGTAGAGCTCCATGTCGGTCTTCCCTACAAGCTGCTCCGGCCGGCACCCGAAGTACTCGGCGAAGCGATCGTTGACGCTAACGTAAACGCCTTCAGGATTCTTGAACGAGACTCGGTGCGGAAGGCTCGCCAGGAGAGTACGGCTCCGTTCCTCGCTCGCCTTAAGCGCCTGCTCCGCATCTACGCGCGATGAGATGTCCATCATCGACCCGAGCATTCGCACCGGACGCCCTTCGGCGTTTAGCAACGTGGAACCACGATCAATTACGTAGGCATACGATCCATCGGCTCGCCGAAACCTATACTCGATGTTCCATTTGCGATCACCGGTTTCGAGGACATTCGACAACTGCGCTTGCGCGCTTGACGCATCTTCGGGATGGATTCTCTCTTCCCACCAATCCATACAGGGATCTATCTGTTCAACTCGGTAGCCGAAAATAGTCTCCACGTTTCGGCTCCACCATAGTGAACCCGTAACGAGGTCGTAGTCCCAGACGGCATCATTGGTCGCCTGCTCCACGATGCGGTATCGTTCTTCGCTTAGGCGCAGCGCTTCTTCTGCCCGCGCACGCCCGATGGCGTAACGCAGGCATCTGCGCAGCATCTCTCCGCCAGCGGATCCCTTGACGAGATAGTCCTGAGCGCCGCTTTGAACGGCAAGGAGTCCGAGTTCGTCATCATCGGACTTGCTAAACACGACAATTGGAACTAGAGGGAATTCGCGGTGGAGCTTAGTGAAGGTATCGATCCCGGTGCTGTCGGGTAGGGATAGGTCCAGCAGAACAGCCTCGAGACCACCATCCGATAGCCGCGATACCGCTTCGGCCAGCGTGCGAACGGATGTCAACTCGAACTGGATCGAGCGATCCTCGGCCAAATCTTCGCGCACGAGCTCTATGTCAGCCGGATCGTCATCTACCAATAGAATGGAAACGCTTCGGGTTTCGAGACCCAGACGCGATAAGGTCATACTCTCGGTCAATCAACAACTCGCTTTCGGTTGGTCATTCCGTGGAGCGGCACGGTGGCTGCGCCATCCAGAAATCGCCTACAGCTCTCACAACCTCGAATAACTGGCCCAGATCAACCCGTTCAGACACATAGCAGTTGGCAACAACGCGTAATGCGGAATCGGCCATGTGTGCCAGAAACACGCGCGTAAGTACGACGCACCAACGCACGCCAGCGACATTCCGGAACTCGAAAAGTAGGTAGGTTGTTCGAAGCCGAATGGATTCTGGGAGGAATTGCCCTACGGCGGCCCAACGCCTGCTGGAAACCGCTTAACGGTACCGTCACCTATTCGTCGGCAACCCCCAGCCGGCGAGCAATGGGGAAGATAACGGAGTTGCTATATCATACTCCGCTTGCCTGTTGGAAATACCGGTAAGGGGTTATTCCACACCTGCGGGCGCATGCTTCAATGGCGGTGCGATAAAAGTGGGGTCCGCTTCCGCCAGGAGGTGAAGGCCCAAGAATCCGCCTAGCTCCTCGTCGGTATGGCGGTCTACGAATCGAGAGAAGTTCTCGTCCTGCAGCTTGCCGGCTTTGAAGGCGCGAAGCAGATTTGCCAAGGCGTAATTTACTTTATCGGCCGGGACTTTCCGTTCGATGGGGCGAGTGAACTGCGCATCCTCGCCGAGCCGCCCGCCGAGACTGATGTCGTAAGCCTCGACCTGCTCCCCGTCGACTCGGGCGAGGCATCCCTGAAGACCAATGTCACCGATATGATGTTGGCCGCAGGCATTGGGGCAGCCGTTCAAGTTGATGCGAAGGGGTTCGTCCCAAACGAGCTCTTTTTCGAGGTGGTCAACGATCTCTCGGAGCCGAAGCTTCGTCTCGGTAATTGCGAGATTGCAAAACTCACTGCCGGTGCAAGCGATTGCGACCTTTCTAATCGGCGAAACGTCCCACTCGAAGCCAGCCGAGCGGATGGCAGTCTGTGCTTCTTCCAGATCGTCCGCGGCAATGTTCGGGAAGATCATGTTTTGCTGGTTGGTCGTGCGAAGCGACCCACCGCAGTATCGGTCAGAAATGTCGGCGGCTGCCAACATCATCGGGGCGTTCAAGCGGCCGGTGAGGACGGCGACGCCGATCCAATTGAGACCGGGCTGCTTCTGGGGGTGGATTCCGACGTGATCGCCATGGGGCGCCGCCGGAGCGACGTTCGGAAGCGCGGGCTCAGGCGTCCAGCCAAGCTCCTTAATCAGCGTATCACGAAACTTCTCAGCGCCCCAGTCTGAAACCAGGAACTTGAGCCGAGTATGATTCCGCCGCTCGCGGTAGCCGTAGTCCCGGTAGATTGCGGTAACGGCGCGGATCACCTCCGGCACCTTGTCGGCCTCCACGTAGACATCGAGCTGCTGAGAGATCTTGGGCTGCGTGGAGAGGCCGCCGCCGACACGGACGTGGAATCCGACTTCCGTCTTGCCGTTCTTAAAGCGGCTGATGGCCGTGACGCCTACGTCGTTGATCTCCGGTTGATGGCATTGATGCCGGCACCCACCGAGCGTCATTTTGTACTTGCGAGGAAGGTCCGAGAACTCTTTATTGCCCTTGAAGTATTCGGTGATCTTGTGAATCATCTCCCGGCAGTCGTAGAGCTCGTCCGGATCGATTCCGGCGACCGGGCACCCGGCAATATTGCGGGTAATGTCGCCACAGGCGCCCACCGTGGTGAGACCGGCGGATTCCAGTTTAAGGATAACTTCGGGAATCTGCTCGATGGTGAGCCAGTGGAATTGGATATTCTGCCGGGTGGTAAGGTCTGCCAGGTCACGGCCATGGTCCCGTGCGATTTCGCCCATCACGCGCCACTGCTGTGCGGTCAGGTCCCCGCCGGGAACCTTCACGCGCATCATGAAATGGCCGTTCTTCGGAATCTGCTCGTAGATTCCGTACCACCGGAATCTCGTCATGTCGTCCGGAGTAATGGCTTCGTAGCCGAGCTTGCTATAGCGGAGAATGTCGGGCCATACGTCCAACCCGTCCTTCGCTTTTTTGAATTCTTCGACTTTGTTTGCCATTACGAAACCGCGTTCCTTACGCAAATCTTGACTGTATTAGTCAAATTAGTAAGGATTACTCATTATACTTTCACGGCACCCGAGCGTCAAGGGCGGACCTCTCACCTCTCACGGTTCGATACCCTTTGATCCCTGGGTCACCTCGATTCCGTGCACGATCAATCGGAACTCCCCGGATTCCGATGGTACTGCAAGAAGACCGTTTAAGTCCGGTCGACCAGCCATCAATAGGTCAATGATTTGCTCTCCACCAACTAGAATGGCGGTGGAGAGGGCGTCAGAATCCGAGGCCGATTGGCAGACTACGGCGGCCAGTAGCGCATTCATGACCGGGCGGCCCGTGCGAGGATCCAATACGTGTCCGAAGCGGATTTCGCCTTCCGTGAAGAACTTGCCGTGCACGGCAGAGACGGAGAGAGCGGAATCCGATAATGGCACCACGGCCAACTGCTTCGCGGAATCCGAGGGGTCTTGAATGGCGATCTGCCAGGGGCCGCCGTCCGGCTGCGTACCCACTGCCTGGACGGTGCTGGTTCCTCCATGAATAAGCGCGCCTGGAACTTCGGCATCGCGGATTATTTCGGCAGCCTGTTCGACCGCATAGCCCTTTCCGATGGCGCCCAGATCGACCATAACTCCCGGCTTTGCGAAGCGGACGCTGTAGTTCTCAGGATTCAGCTCAACCAGGTCCATTCCAACCAGCTCCCTCGCCGCCGCCACGCCGTCGTCCGAAGCGATGCTGCCGGAATCGCCCTGGAATCCCCACGCGCGAATTAACGGGGCCACCGTAATGTCAAAGGCGCCACCGGTCTCTTTCGAGAGCTGCTTCGCTCGCTCAAGGAGGGCGAACAGCCGCGGTTCAACGTATACCGGTTCGTCGGCCGCCCGAATATTCAGCTCACGGATATCGGAATCGGAGCGATAGAAACTTAGCTGCTGCTCAAGACGTTGGACTTCTCGGAGCGCCTCCTCCGCCACCGTCTCAAGATAATTCCGCTCCCGCCCCCAAAGCGCAACCTCAAAATAGGTCGCCATTGCGCGACAGCCATATGTGACCAGAGATTCGGCGGGCTTGGTCCGCTTCTTCAATTGATCTCCTATTGGTTACATGGGTTCCAGATGGTATACTTACCATCTGGAGATAATTCGAATGGTTGCTTATTCCCGGCTCGGACAATTGCTAAGCGCGCGGCGTATGACGGTCCCCGAGCTAAACAAACGGATGCGAGAGCAAGGACTTGCCGCGAATCTCAAGAGTCTATACCGCCTCAGCGTAAGGCACCGTCCCGTCGAACGTCTCGATCTTCGGTTAGCCGCGGCGCTTTGTCAGGTGTTGGAGGTATCGCTCTCGGAGTTAGTTATGTTTGATAGCAGTCAGCCGGAGCTCCGCTCGCTGCCAGAGGACCAACAGTCGCGCCTGGACACGCTTATGGCACGTAGTCGTGCCGGTAGTCTGCTGCCAGCAGAACGCGAAGAGTTTGTCCGATTGGTGTCGCTAACCGAAGAAATCATGCTCGATAATGCCCGGCTCCTGGCGGCCGCGAAGTCAAACGTGTCCTCTGGCGCCCCCGTGTGAGACGGCGAACGAGCGGAGTCGCCACGGAGCGCCTGCGCCGGTCGGTCGAAATCCGCGCCGGTTTCCGCTGCGAATATTGCCTGGCTCCACAGTGGGCATGTGGTTACCGGTTTCACCTAGAGCATGTTTCTCCGGCTCGGGATTCTGGCGGCGATTCCCTTGATAACCTTGCGCTTGCCTGCGCTTCATGCAATCTTGCGAAAGGCGCAAAGCTCGTCTTTACCGATACCTGAAATGGAGAATCCGTTCGCCTCTTTAACCCACGAATTCATATTTGGGTCGAGCACTTCGCGTGGTCATTTGACTTCCTGAGAATCGTCGGCGTTACGGCTGTCGGCCGAGCGACCATCGATGCACTGGACATGAACAGTCCCGTCCGGGTTTCCGCTCGACAATTGTGGCAGCGCGCAGGTTTGATTCCATAGACAAAATGAGAAGGGGGCGACGGGGTTCGTCACCCTGTCACCCCCTCACCATGTCACCCTGTCAGCTTCTTACTGATGCGGGGCCTTCTTGTAGTCCGGGGTCGAAGAGCGGGTCTTCGGGTCCCAGGTGTAGGTCTGGTTGTTGCGATAGGCAAGCTCGCCTAGCGAAATGACGGTCTGCACGCGGACTGCGAGGTCGATGTTGCCGTTCGGTTCTTTGCCGTTACGGACACAGTCCAGCCAGTTCTTCTGATGGGCCTGGATCGGCTCGCCGTTGCTGTTGAGCGGAATCGTCTCGGCGTCGATCTCGTCGGAGAAAGCCCGCTCAGGCGTGATCTGGGCAGCGGCGCCGGAGAAGATGATCGTGGCTTTGTTGCCTCGGATCATCGGGCGCATCCCCTGCTCATTCACGGTGGTGGACATGATGATGAGCGAGTACTCCGGGAAGTCCACAGTAGTGTAAGTGAAGTCAGGCACGTCGCGGTCCGGCTTGCCCGGAACCTCGGGGTGCTTGGTCTGCACGGTGAGGACTCCGCCCGCGCTTACGCGCACCGGCCAGCCGCCGTCGCCCGTGGTCGGGATCCCCATCGCGATGTACATCGGGTGCAGGCGGTGCGGCATAAGGTCGCCGACGAGGCCGGAACCGTACGCCCAGTACTTTCTCCAGCGGAAGAAGCGATCCGGGTCCCAGTCCTTCGGCCCTTTGTTACGGCGGAAGGTCTCCCAATCGATATGGGAATCACCGGAGGCGTTGGGGCCGGCATCGTTGTGCGGCGGTTTATACGGGTTGTCGCCGTAGCTGTTCCACTCGCCGATCCGATTGTCGCCGCGGTTATAGCTGTGCTGGCCCATAACGATCTTGCCCAGCTTGCCCTCTTTGACGATCTTCTGGATGTTTGCGAACATTGGGTCGGACGTTCCCTGAGAGCCGATCTGGAACGCGCGCTTTGTCTTCTTGACGGTGTCGTAGATGGCGAACGCCTCGTCGACCGTCTTGCACATCGGCTTTTCGCAGTAGACGTGCTTGCCTGAGTTCATAGCGTCTATGGCGATTGGCGCGTGCCAGTTGTCCGCCGTCGCGATCACAATGGCGTCCACATCCTTACGGTCCAGGAGCTTCTTGTAGTCCTTGTACCATGAGCTCTCGGAAAGGCCCATGTGGTTCCCGGCCTGGCGGAGCCGTCGGCCATAGAGATCGCACACGGCGACCTGCTCGGTATTGTTCTTCTGCGCCTCTTCCTTCAGTAGGCGGACGTGCGCGCCGAAGCCCTGCACTCCTACGCCGACATGGCCGAGGCGAATACGGTCGTTCGCCCCGATGACTTGCGGAGGGGCGAGTGAATAGACGCTGCTCTTGGCGACTGCCGGCGCGCCCGCGGCCGCGGCGGCGGAAAGGGCCGCGGTTCGCAGGAAATCGCGGCGGGATGAAGTCTTGGTATCCTGCTCGTTGCTCATGAAAGCACTGCTCCTTAATTTAGCGGGCGGGTACGCCCGGCCGAAGGGCCAAATGGCCTATTCTCCTAGAGAGTGAACCAGTCCTTCTCGAACGTGATCTTGCTGTTCGAAAGGGCGGCTTCGTTGCACTTGATCGCGACCACGGTTGCGGTAAAACCCTCCTCCGGGCCCGGCGCCACGGTAGGATTGGGGTCGCCGTCGGTCTTGTCTTTGACGGACACGCGCTGTCCGGCCTGGCAAGATCGGATGAACGTCTCGACGGATTGGTAAATCGCGGTTCTCGTCAGGTCGACTTTCGCCTTCTCCGGCATGGTTCCGAGCGAGAGCTGCTTGGTGGCATCGGCTACGAGAGCGATCCCGGTCCCGAGGGTCAGCCCGTTGCCCGTTTTCGGGTCGCCAATTACCCACTGGTCCTTGCGGGCAAAGACTTCCCAACCCAACTGGCTGGAATCCGCTTCCTTGAACATCCAGGCGCGTTGATCGCGCAGGATGATGGAGCCATCCGGCCCAAGGAACAGCTCGTACGCGCCATCGAACGAGTTGGCCAAAGTGATGTCGTAGAGGAAGCGGCGTCCGCCGGGATACTCCAGGACGACTTGCGCGGTGTCGGGC
>JBKJZI010000129.1:0-4719 GCA_046715155.1 Chthonomonadales bacterium
GTACCGACTGATGAAGCGGATTCTAATCTCATCAAACTGCGCTCTTCTTTGCGTCTTTGCGCCTTTGCGTGAGTCAAAATCCCAGAAGATCAATCTGCCTGCCGTAACGCGCGTGACCTGGCCGAACGGAATCCGCGTGATACTCATGGAGTACCGTCGCGCTCCGGCCTTTACGGTGACCGCGCAGTTTCCGGGCGGCGGCAGCCTCGATCCGGCAGGCAGGGCCGGCGTCGCTTCGCTTACGTCAGAGCTGTTGCGGAAGGGCACGCACAAGCGCACGGCGCAGCAGATCGCGGAAGAGATCGACTTCCTGGGCGGCACCCTCGGAGGAGGGGCCGACGACGACCGCCTGTCCGTCACCCTGAGCGTGTTGTCCAAGGACGTCGACCCTGGACTGAACCTCTTCGCCGATGTGATGCGGAATCCGACCTTTCCGGCGGAAGAGCTCGCGCGCGAACGGCAGCTCACCGTCGCCGGCCTTCAGGCCCTTCCCGAGGATCCGGGCTCCGTCGCGGCGCGCGTGACGGCGGAGGTCGCCTACGCCAAACACCCCTATGGCATCGCCCCCACCATCACCTCCGTCACCGCGATAACCAAAGAGGACATTCAAGCCTTCTATGAGCGCGCCGTTAAGCCCAATCGAATGATTCTGGTAGCGGTTGGAGACTTCAAGACCGCGGACATGCTGGCGCGACTGAAGAAGCTGTTTGGGGACTGGCCGAAAGGAACGGCGGATTCCGCGAAAGGCATGAAAGTCGCTCCCGTCCCGCGCAAGTTGGTACTGGTCGACAAGCCCGACGCAGTCCAGACACAGGTGCGGTGGGTGCGGCAGGCGATTCCGCGGAATCACCGGGACTACTACGCGGCGCAGCTCGCGGAGACGATCCTCGGTGGAGGGTTCACGTCGCGGCTGGTAGACGAGATTCGCGTGAACCGGGGGCTGACTTACGGAATCGGCAGCTCGTTCGACACGGACCTGGAGGGCGGCACGTTCGGAGTATCGACCTTTACCAAGGTGGAAACGACGCGGGCGCTGATAAACGCGGTGAGCGAAGTTCTGCGGAAGACGGCGGAAAAGGGGTTCACTCCAGCCGAGATTCAGAAGGGCAAACAGTACCTGGCTGGAATCTTCGCAATCCGCGTCCAGACTCCGGAAGCCATCTCCGGCGAGCTGGCGGACATGGCGTTCTACGGCCTGCCTGCGGACTATCTCGCAACCTTCATCCAGAAGATCCGCGCAGTCACCCCGCAGCAGCTCTCCCGCGTCGCCCGCCAGAACTTCGCCCCGGAGAAGCTCTCGCTGATTCTGGTCGCCCCGGCAAAGAAGGTCGTCCTGCAGCTAGCCCCATTCGGCAAGTTCGAGACGCGGCCGATCGATGCGGTGGGAAAGTAAGGGCGAAGTGATCAGCAGTCGGTGATCAGCGGTCAGTGAACGATAGGTAACCATAAGCATCTACCGATTACGATCACTGATTAACTTGAAACGGGTCTTCTCCCGGTGCGAGCGTTCTTCCCTTGTTCGCCTACAGCGTCGGTAATCCACACCCAGACTGCAGGCGACGCTCGCCCTCCAAACTGGCCGAAATGGGGGGCCATTTCAGCTATCTCCCGTGTCACCCGCAGACTCCGCGTCACCTTACCAGGGACTCCGCGGCTCAGCAAAGTGAATCCCGCGGGTGTGAGGCGCGAGGTGGCGCGAGCGCGCTCAGAATGGTTTCCGCCCGGCAAGGGTCGTCGAGTTCTATTTGCGCCAGGACGTCGAGAAGCCTTTCCAGATCACGCTGCGCTTCCACCAGCCCTTGATTGCCGATCTCAAAGTCCGTGGACTCGCGAAGGCGCGCTCCCGCGGCGATGAGCCTCGCGCCAATTCGGGCGAGGTGAAAAGCTATCTGGTCGGCAACGCAAGCTGGATTCGAAGGCTGCATGGTGGGCTGCTGGTGGACGGTGCGTATGGAACGGACCATCGTGAACCTCGTCAGATTCTATGTTCGATCCATAGAGCGCTTAGCGAAGCGTTTGACGGCGCGTCTCCGCTCTTAGTTCCTGAAGTTGGCGGACGTAACGAACTTACGTGCTCCCGTATATACCCAACGACCGGGCATAGAGCCGGACTTCCTCCGTCCGATTGTAGGCCGACATTCCAGCCGCACACAGTGCCACTCCCGCATCTCCGGCTTCAACACACGCACGCACTACCTCTAAGGGCATATCGACTCCAGTGATCAATGGTAGCCGGGTGATGGAGTGGAATCTTCGTACGACCGAGAGCGCCGCCTCAGTGTCCTCCCAATCTAGATTCAACAGCCCAAAATCGGCCCGCGCGGATTCAGCCTGCCCGGCGGACTCAGGGGAGGAGAGTACGACACCCAGAATCCGGTCGGGACCGATGGTTTCACGCGCTTCCACCGCCAGTTCGGGACGTTCCACCATCAGTCCGTCTGCTCCGGCGCTGACTGCGAACGCAGGGTCGCCCGAGGTGAGCATCGGCACGCGGCCGCGGATTCCGTCCAACACAAACCGCGCTACCGTTAGGCGTGGTCCCGGTGGCAGGTCCGTCTCGCGCAGTACCACCAGGTTGACTCCGCCTGTCACCGCGGGCGCCACTGCCTGGCCGAGCGTCCAATTCGCGGTCAGGAGCGTCCTATCGGTGATCAATATCAAACAAGGCCGCGGAATTCCCGCCATTTCCCCCTCGCTGCTACTCTGTCATCCCTAATCCGGATTCTTCGGCTGTCGCCTCTCCTGAAAATAGCGACTTAAAAGCGGATTCTTCGACCAAACGGCGGTCTCAGAATGACGGGTAGCGCGCTGTATTTTCATGCATGGTTGTGAACGGAGTTCATGACAGCCGAAGAATCTGGTTTGCGCGCTCACGTCAAGCGAAACCTAACGAAAACGCCGGAAGGGAATGGAATCCCCTCCGGCGCTTAGACTTTACGGATTTGACCGCTACTTGGTCGGGTCCGCGCTCACTTCGCTGATAAACCATTGGTCGCCGCGCTTTTTCAGCACGAAGCCAACGTTGAAGGAGAGCCCTTTGCCATCTTCCGCCTGAAGTACGTGGGTTCCGTAGACCAGCATAGCTCCGTTGGATCCCGGTTCCGCGTTGGACAGCTCGAATTTAAGCGTCTTCATGTTCTTCAGGGCGTCCCGCGTCAACTCCAGGTAGGCCTCTCCCGTCAATGGTTTGCGGCTTTGACCCTTGGTTGCTAGCGTGAGGTTTTCTTTAGGAATTACATGCAGCTCAAGCGGCCGCAGGTCGCCAGATCGGAAAGCGCGCTCGATATTCGCCACTGCCTGTGAGAGCGACGGATCCTTCTCGACCATCGTCTTCGGCTTCGGCTTCTGATGCAGGTAGTAGCTTGCATCGTCGTCCGATGGCGCCTTTCGAGTCGTGCCTGCCCGCTGGGTGTCTCGCTCGCGGATCCCGTCCAGATACTCCTGAGTCCGCGTGTCAACGGGCCGCGGAACCTGCACGTAGACCGGAGGTACTGCGCCGTAAGAGTAAGAGCTGCTCTGTCGCTGAGAATATCCGAGGTTAAATCCGCCCAGGCTTAGATTTCCGTAGAGATACGAGTCGCTGTACTGTCCCGGGAATCCGTTATCGTAGTACCACGGCGTGTAGCAGGGAGAACCGTTGACAATGATTACCGTTGCGCCGCCGTGATAACCCGGAGTCGAGATGATCCGGTCCTTCCAGTACCTAGCGGGGCCCGCGCCGACCGGAGGCCGGTTAGGATAGTGGATTGGTGGGTTGCCGATGATGCGCGAGCCGCGGTCACCATACGGTTTCGGACTCTGAAGTGGCCCGGATTCACGATTGTCCCGATCCCGCTGGGCGAGCGCGGGCGCCGTCAAACTAGCGGCCAAACCCAACGCTAGAACCCCTCGAATTAGTGCTTTCATCATCCATCATCCTCCAGAAGTCGGCGGAAACTCGAATAAATGGGCAATCCCAATATGATTATACGTCTATAACGTGAAAGCGGTTACCTCGTGATGGGCTCCAACGAAGTCCTATTCCGCCGCCGGATATGAACCCAAAACGCGGACGAACAGCGAATGCTCAGTGAGCAGGTTGGTTGCCTTCGCCACATTGTCCTCTCGCATGTGGCCTTGCACGTCGATATAGAAGACATACTCCCAGTTGGCTACTTTAGATGGTCTGCTTTCTATCATGGTCATATTCACTTCAAACTTTTCGAAGGCCGCCATTGCGCGGAAGAGCTCGCCCGCGCGGTTGTGGACGGAGAATTGGAGGCTGGTTTTGTCGCGGCCGGTGGGTTCGGGCTCGTTGTAGCCGAGGATGAGGAAGCGGGTGCGGTTGCTGGGGTTGTCTTCGGTGTGTTCCACGAGGACGGGGAGGTTGGCGAGGTCGGCGGCGAGGCGGGGGGAGAGGGCGGCGGCGCCGGCTTCGGCGGCGGCGAGCTCGGCGGCGCGGGCGGTGCTGGAGACTTCCTGGACTTCGATTCCGGGGAGGTGGGAGCGGAGCCACTGTTTGGACTGGGCGATGGGCTGGGGATGGGAGTATATCTTCTTGATGTCCTCCAGGCGCGCGCAGTTCGTGGCCAGGTTATGGACGATGTGGACGAAGGTCTCGGCGACGATTCGGAGGTTGCTGGTCATAAAGGTGTCCAGCGTCTCCGGAATCACGCCCGCCAGCGAGTTTTCGACGGGAACGACTCCGTAGTCGGCGGCGCCGCGCTCGACCTGGGCGAA
>JBKJZI010000130.1:0-4851 GCA_046715155.1 Chthonomonadales bacterium
CCCCAGAGGACCAGGTTGTGCGCTGCAATGTCCTCATCGGTAACGGCGGAATCGTCCTTGACTCGCGGCTCGCCCCGGAACTGCTTGCGCCAGTGAACGATGGCTCGATTCATCTCTGAATCCACCCAATCGTTGACTTTTCCACTCATCGACTTCCCGGATGGTTTGACGATCAAGAAGCCGTCCATAAAGGCGTCGTCGATTGGACCCTGAAGGCCGGGGCGCTTGCGGAGTCCGTCGTCAGTTTGACCACCGACCACCGACCACCGGCGACCGTCGCGCACGAATCGCGCTTGCCAGGAGCGGTCGGAGCGGGGACTCGGCGCCTTGAGACGCTGTCCGTCGATAGTGACATTGGGGCTAATCGCATTATCAAGCGGACAACGGCCGGGCTGAAAGTCGAGAGCTAACGATGTGACATTCTGGGTGGAAACCGTGACGGAATCCGGGGCGTGCAGGTCTGCCGTTATGGTGGCGCGTTCCCAATGCCGTTCCAGCCCTTCTACGGTTACCCACGCGGAGCGGTTGTAGCGCAGAGTCCAGGTCGTGAAGCGGATTCTTGGCGGGACCGGATTCCGGCCCGCTTCCATGATCGGATCGAACCGGCGGTTGACCTCGATGCGGGAGTCCGGGTGATACGAGTGGCCGGTCTTGGGACCGATGATGTGTACCATCTCCAGTCCGACCGACTTCATTGCAGCAGCCATCATGTCAGCCGCCTGCTTCTGCCGGTCGATCTCGCCGCTATATGCTACCGTCAGGAGGTTGGAGAGATTCAAGGCGTAATCGGTGGAGTCGTAAAGGTGCCAGAGCTTCTTCTCCCACCACGTCGGTTGAACCGAACTTTGCGCGACGTTCAGGAATCCGGCGGTCTCGGAGAAACCGGCGCCGGGAGCGGCTGCCGCCCATTCGCCGGGGAAGTGTGTGGCGAATTGCCAGCAAGCCGCGCCGCCCATGGAGAATCCGCGCACGGAGATACGGTTCTCATCGATCCGGTACCGCTTCTTCACATCCTCGACCGCTTCGAAAAGGTCCACTTCGCCCGCGAAACGGTTCGCGTTGCAGTAGCGGCCAAAAGGGTGAAGAACGATCGTGTCGGGAGGCGTGAACTCTCCGGCGGAGCGCTGCCGCTGATCGAGGAAGTTGACTTCGCTGAGGGTCTCGCCACGGCCGTGGAACCAGACGTCCAACCGGTGGCGATGCGCCGAATCCGCGCGATAAGAGGTAGGAACGACCAATCCGTACGGCTGGACCGAGCCATCGATCTTCGAGACATAACCGCGCACCACGAGTCCGGTCTGCGAGTCCCACGGCATCCGTCCATCTCTCAGCGCCGCCGCCCTTTCCATCCCTTGCCGTAGGAGCTGCTTAGCAACCGGAATCTCCCTCGCGGTGAAGAACTCATTGTATGTGAGCGCGTACCGAGCGGCATTATGGTAGATCTGCACGTCCGGAATCCGGGCCAACATCTCCGGCTTCCCCTTCAGCGCCTCCCGCAGTTCCGTTATCTCACGTCCCAACTCCCCGATTCCTGATTCCAGCTCCGAACGATCGCCAGCGGGAACTTCGACCCCTGGCGGAGGTATCGGACGTACATTCTCGGCGGCTCCGCTCGGTGGCGCCTGCGCTTGGGTGAACAAGCGCCAGCCGACCAATAGAAAGACAATCGATCGAAGAATCATCAGGGTTTCTTATCAAGTGTCAGACGGCTTAAGTCAGCTAAGTCTTTTGGACGGCCGACTTCGGCTTTGTTCTTAATAAGAACATCCTTGCCGATAAAGACCATGGGGAGTCCGTCGATTTCCGTCTCAACTCGGCTCTTCCAGGCCTCCTCAAAAGTGGAGCCACTGATGGACGTGAGTAGATCGATCCGGTAGGGCGGGTATCCAAGTTGAACGATAACGTCCAACTTTGTGAAGTCTTGCGCTGTCAGACCCAGGCTGCCCATCCCAAACTCCAGGAGGACGTGCTGGAGACTTCTAGCGTTTTCCGGGCTCGTTTCCACAAGAAAGTCGATGTCACCCGTGTTTCTCGGGAAGCCGTGAAACGCCACGGCGAACCCGCCGGCGATCATGTACCTCACGCCGTGGGAATTCAACAATTCGATAAACTCTCTGAAATCCTTTTGAAGCTTCTGCATCGTTAAACCATGGCCATTGGCTGTGAAGCTCGAACAGTATTCTCATCCTCTGTTCAGGGCTAAGCTTGTGATAATACTCCTTATCGGCTTCGTCCGCCTCTTCAAAGCTGTTAAAGACCCGATATACCTTCTCCATATTCCTGCCCTTTGGTCCTGTCTATCGACCCAATCTTCCATGCTTTTGACTCGTCCTATAGCGACGTGACGTACCGTTCGATCCGATCTGGACGGTGTAGTATTTCGCGTCCGGCTCGACAGAGAGCTTGATGTATTCTCCGCGGCACTGCTCCTCGTGGTTCGCGATAAACTCCGGCGTCGTGTTGAGCTCGGGGCCGACGGTGACGTTGCGGTGGAGCTGCCAGATCGCCTGCATCCCGGGGACGGCGCGAAGAGCATTGGTCACATCCGGATGGCCGCCTTTGCGCGGACCATTGTTAAAGATGGCGACACGGGGTCTGACGGTCTTCATGACTACCGGGTTATTGCTGACGTTCAAGCCGTGATGGGTGGTGAGATAGACGTCGATGGGACCCACTTTATCGGTCGGCGAGATCAGCTTGACCTCCGTGTTCCAGGTAAGGTCGCCAAGATCCAGAAACGTCCAGTCGCCGTACTTCAGGCGGAACCCGAGGCTGTTCGCGTTGTCGCTGGTGTCGGGGTCGATATCCTTGTGTTCCTTCGCGACGGGATTCTCCGGAGCGCCGGGTCGGTCCGGAATCGTCTGCTGCATTGCAACGAGCGTTAGCAACTCTATCTTCGGCTCATATCGTGGCTGTTTAAGACGAACTTTATCACCAGCTCGAAGCGTCCTTGATTTTCCTTTCGATGCGGTCTTATATGCGGCGATCAAGCGAGGGAAGTTGTTCGGGTCATCAATAGTTTTCTCGGGGATTCCGTGGTCGTAGAAGTTCTTGATCGGAATCCTCTTCGCCAGCTCCTCGGTGCCGCCATAGTGGTCCAGGTGCCAATGGGTTGCGATGAAGTGATCGATCTTCGTGAGGCTGGCAGCCCGCGCTGCCTGATAAATCCGCTCGGCGTCACGCGTTCCAGGATTGCCGTTATCGATGAGAATCGACTCTCCGAAAGGCGTGACGATAAGCGTGGCAGCGCCGCCCTCCACGTCCACCAAGTATATGTCCAATCCGCGCTTTGGGGAACCGGCCGATAGGAGTGTGAGCGCGAGCGCGCCGAGCAGAAGGAATCGCGAGAACATTCCGGTCTCCTTTCGAGGAAAGCAGTTCGCCTTGTCTGGGGCTCGCACCTTCACGCTTGACCTTAGAAGCGCAGTACGCCTGTTTCTCCGGTTTCGAGTCGCAGTTCGTAGAGGCGCCGTTTCAACTCGGCGGTGATCTTATCCGTGGCGGGCTTACCGTAGAGATTGTTCAGCTCGCCAGGGTCCTTGCGGAGGTCGTAGAGCTCGAACTCTTCCGGGGCTTCGTAGTAGTGGATCAGCTTCCAGCGGTCGGTGCGGATTCCGCGATGGGGCTTCACTTTGTGCGAATCCGGATACTCGTAGTACTCGTACAGCCAGTCCTTGCGCCAGGCCGTCCGCTTTCCGGATAGTATGGGGAGAAGGCTCCTCCCGTGCATCCACTTCGGGACCGGAATCCGCGCCATATCCAGGACCGTCGGCGCGATATCCACGTTCAGCGCCATCTGATCTTTGACGAGCCCGGATTTGATTCCGTCCGGATACCGAATCAGCAGCGGGACCCGGATTGAGGGCTCGTGCATGAGTCGCTTATCGTAAAGCCGCCATTCGCCGTGAAAGAAGCCATTGTCGGAAGTGAAGAGCATCGCGGTGTCGTTCAGCCGCCCGGTTGCCTCTAGAGCTTCGAATACCTTCCCAACGTTTTCGTCCACCGCCGTGACCGTCGCGTTGATGTCCTTGACCATCTTTTCAAGCGACATCACGTCCGGCGCGTTGCCGATCTTGTTGTCCGCGTCCGCAAAGGCCCGAGGTTTTCCGGGATAACCCTTGTCGAATTCGTCCCATGCACGCGGCTTCGGGACGGCATCATCCTTGAAGAGGTCGGCGTGGCGTGGCGCTCGCTCCCAGCTCCGGTGCGGCGCTTTGAAGAAGAGGAACAGACAAAACGGCTTTTCCCGCTTCCGCTTCAGCCACTCGACCGCTTTATCCGTCACTACGTCATCCATGTAGCCTGGATATGCCTTATCCGGTCCCTCCACGCCTTCCGCTATGAGCGGATTCAGATACCGTCCCTGGCCGCGGTAGCCGAAGTAGTAGTCCCACTTCCGGTCGCGCAGCGCGCCGTTGACGTGCGACTTGCCACAGAAGGCGACTTCGTACCCCGCTTCTCGCATCAAATCCGCTAGTATCGGCTGTTCCGGCTTGAGGGCGCGGTTGCGGTTATCGATAACCCCGTGGCCGTGCGAGTAGAGGCCCGTCAGCAGGGTAGCGCGGCTGGGGGCGCAAAGGGCATTGGTGACGAACATGTTCCGGAACCGGATTCCCTCGCGCCCAATCCGATCCAGGTTCGGCGTCTTCAGCATCCGATTCCCGGCGATGCTCAACGCGTCATGCCTCTGGTCGTCCGTCATCATAATGACAAAGTTCGGCCGCCCGGCGGCCCCAGCGTGAGCGGAGCAAGCGGCAAGAGCGAGGAAAAAGAAGGCGTTGAGTTTCATGGCCGTTCGTGTGTGGAAGTGTGGAAGCCGTTTCCATACTTCCACACTTCCACACTTCCACA
>JBKJZI010000131.1:0-8355 GCA_046715155.1 Chthonomonadales bacterium
GCGGGCTATTGCTGTTGGCCTGGCCGGAGCGGGCGCGCGTGTTGGGGTGCATGGCACCAATCTAGAGGGAATTGAGGAAACTCGACGGCTGATTGCGGGAGTGGGTGGGGCTTCCGACTCCCTGCAGGTTGAGCTGAGCTCTGTCGACGCCTGTACACAGCTCGTTGAGGAGGCTCGCCGAAAGCTCGGCCGAATCGACGTCCTCATAAACTGCGCGGGAATGAATCGTCGAAAGCCGGCAGGCGATTTCACCCAGGATGATTTCGACACGATCATTGCCGTCAATTTGCGGGCGGCGTTCTTCCTCTGTCAGTTGGTCTATCCGATCATGCGGGTCCAGGGAGGCGGTAAGATCGTCAATATCGGTTCGATGACCTCGTATGTCGGAATCGGCAACGTTGCGGTCTACGGGATGACGAAGGCGGCGCTCGCTCAGCTCACTAAGACTCTCGCAGTGGAATGGGCGGCCGACAACATTCAGGTGAACTGCCTCGCCCCTGGATTCATCAAGACGCCGCTAACAAAAAAGGGCTTGTTCGGCGATCCGAAAATCACGAACTGGATACTGCAGCGTGTGCCGGCTCGGCGGCCAGGATTGCCGGAAGATATGGTCGGATTAGCCCTCTTACTTTCGTCCTCGGCATCCGACTATTTAACTGGACAACTCATCGCCGTAGACGGCGGATTCCTGGCCGGAGGGTCGTGGACCGCGGAATGAACTTAGGGTATCGGGTCTAGGGTATCGGGTAAGCGCTCTTACCTTCCAATAAGTCATTGGACATATGAACGGTCGGACGTCTATCCCCTAGACCCGATACTCGATACCCGATACCCTGAAAGAAACAATCATGCCGAAGGAAGAAGTAACCCGACCGAATAGTCTTTCGGCGCTGAGGAAACGGCAGCAGCAAGAGGAAGAAGAGCGCAGTCGCGACCAGGAATACAAAGCGCGCCTAGAAGAGATCTACTTAAGTCGACCGGTCCGAGAGGCCGAGGTAGAGGATGAGATTCTGGACGACGACGAGCGCCGCTGGCGTCAGGACCGACAGGATCGCGTCGACTTCCAGTGCCGCCTGCTTTCGGAAATGGAGCGCCATAACCAGGTCCTGGAACAGATTCTGGCCCGCCTTGAAGACAGGGTATAGGGTTTAGGGTATACGGTATAGGGCAAGTAACATTCCCGAAATGCGAAACCCGAAACCCGAGACCCGAGACCCGAGACCCTCATGTACGTCGTCTCCGTCGTAAACCAGAAGGGCGGTGTGGCCAAGACTACGACTACCGCCAACCTCGGCGCGAGCCTCGCGCGCCGAGGACTTCGCACGTTGATCGTCGACTTCGACGCCCAGGCGAATCTCACTCTCGGCCTCGGAGCAAAACGAGAAGATTCCACCCGTGGACTCCACGACGTCCTGCTCGAGCCGGAAGCCACACCTCTCGCAAGCGTCATCCGCCAGGTGGGCGACATTCCCCTCTACCTGGCCGCCGGGAGCCCGGACCTCGCGCGCGCGGAATCTATCCTGACTCCGCTGATCGGCTCGGCCTACCGAATGAAGCACGCTCTCGAGGGGCTCGGCGCCACCCAGCGCTTTGAGTGGGTCCTGATCGACTGCCCTCCATCGCTCGGTCGCCTTACGGAGATGGCCATCGTCGCCAGCACCCACCTGCTCATTCCCACCGAGCCTAAGTTCTACGCCTTCGCGGGGATGGATACGCTTAATAAGATGATCGTCGGTCTGACCAAAGACTTACGATTTGAAGTCCAGCTCCTTGGAGTGGTCCTGACGATGTACGAAAAAGGCACGCGCCTCCATCGAATGATCGCGGACGAGATTCGAGAGCGGTTCGGCGACAAGGTGTTCGACACGGTCATCGCCAAGAACGTCCGGATAAGCGAATCCGAGCTGGAGGGCCAGCCCGTCATCTTATTCGATCCCCACGCGCGCGGCGCCGAGAATTACGAATCCCTCGCTGAAGAGGTCCTTGCGCGCGTAAAGAAAGAATCCACTATTCGTCGAGCGGCCCATGCAGTTCGCCCGGTTCCGGTCACCTCCCGCGTTTTCTAAGATCTCGTCCACCGCTTGTTGTCCGATCAGTCCGATCTGAAATACCCCAAATAAGGAGTTATTATTGCGCGACCCGCGTTATACACAGCTTGCCCGCGTTCTGGTACGTCATTCTCTCAAGCTTTCGCCCGGCGAGAAAGTGCTGATCGAGGCGATCGACATTCCGCCCGATTTCACCACCGAATTGATTCGGGTGGTGGCTGAAGCCGGCGGTCTGCCCGTTGTGAGCACCTACCACCAGGAGGTCCTGCGGCGGCTGTATCAGGTGGCCACCGAGGAGCAGATGAAATTCATCGGCCAGATCGAGCGCGCGCGAATGGAAGGGGTGCAGTGCTACGTCGGTCTGCGCGGCAACCATAACATATCGGAGCTCTCAGACGTCCCCGGGGAGAAGTACGCGCTGTACGAGAAGCACTGGTGGCATCACGTCCATTCGGAAGTGCGGGTGCCGAAGACGAGGTGGGTCGTGCTTCGGTGGCTCACCCGTCCATGGCGCAGGCGGCAGGGATGAGCACGGAATCGTTCGAGGACTTCTACTTCCGAGTCTGCGGGGAGGTGGATTACTCTAAAATGACGGACGCGATTCGTCCCCTGCACGAGCTCATGGAACGCACTGACCGGGTACGGATCACTGGTCCGGGCACCGACCTCACATTCTCGAAGAAAGGGATTCCGACCATTCCCTGTACTGGCGAGGCGAACATTCCGGACGGAGAGATATTCACCTGTCCCGTGCGTGATTCCGTCAATGGGACCATCGCCTTCAATGCCGAAACGCTTTACCGCGGCCGAATCTTCAACAACATCCGGCTCACATTCAAAGACGGGAAGATCGTCGACGCGTGGGGCGGCTCGCTGACCGACACGCTCAACGAGATTCTGGACGCGGACGAAGGCGCCCGGTACATAGGGGAATGGTCCATTGCCTTCAACCCCTACATCCTCCAGCCGATGAAAGACATCCTTTTCGACGAGAAGATAGCTGGCAGCTTCCACCTAACTCCCGGCCAGGCGTATGAGGAAGCGGATAACGGCAATCGCTCACAGGTCCACTGGGACATGGTAATGGTCCAGCGCGCCGAGTTTGGGGGTGGCGAGATCTTCTTCGACGACGTACTCGTGCGAAAAGACGGCCTATTCGTGCTGCCGGAGCTGCAGGCGTTGAATCCGGACAGGCTTGGTTCAACGGCGTAATGCGGAAAGCGGAATACGGAAGCCAAAACGTAAAACGTGAAACGTAAACTGGCCGGCGGCTTCGTCTGCATAAAGAATTGTCGCGCGAAAGTGCCCCGACAGAGCCGGATCCGCAAGCTCGCCATTTACGCTTTACGTTTTACGTTTTGCCTGTTCGCCCTCTCGATCTTCAGTTCCCCAGGCGCACTCGCTCAGACGGATTCCGGACTGATCGAGCTCCCAAAGGCGCGCCCCGAGATCATACGGTACAACCGAATTCAATACGGTCTCTACTTCGGTGGCTCGGCATGGGAGTTCCTCGGTCTCGGGCTGGCTGTACGATTTGGAGTCGGCGCACTCCTGCGGAGGCGGGCGGAACGGCTGTCCAGGTTGCGGCGGCAAGAAGGGGCTTCGCGGAATCGGCGCGTTTGTAGGATTCGTCTCAGGCGGATTCTGCGCTCACGCTTCGTGCAGGCTGCAATCGTCTTCGCGGGTTTCTCGGCGCTGATGCTGCTCTGGCGGATTCCCCTCCAGTTCCTGAGCTACCAGGTGGAGCGGGCGTATGGATTCGCGACGCTGGGGCCCGCGCTCTGGCTAAGTGACCGGCTGCTGGGATACGTTTTTGGCCTGGTGCGGATTCCCGTCGTCTGGTTGGGATTCATGCTCTTCGAACGAGCGCCCCGGACCTGGTGGCTGATCCTCTGGGCGTTCTCCATCCCCTGGACGCTGGCCATGACCGTGCTGAATCCGATCCTCTTCGACCCGGCGTACAATAGATTCCAAACTCTGCAGAATCCGCGACTCGAAAAACATCTGCTGGAGCTAGCGCAGAAAGCGGGGATTCCTAATGCGACCGTCCTGGTGGCGGACTATTCTAAGCGGACCACCAAGGTAAACGCCTACGTCACCGGAATCGGCCCCTCGGCGCGGATGGTGATCTGGGACACCACACTGTCTGCGATGAGTGAGGATGAGATCGTCGCCATCATGGGCCACGAGATCGGACACTACAAGCTGAATCACGTCTGGTGGAGCTTCGTGGGAGGTGTCGCCGCGGCGTTCGGAATCCTCTGGCTCCTATGCCGGCTCTATCCGTGGGCGGTGCGACGATACGGTCGCGGAATCCGTTCACCGCACGACCTCGCCGCGCTCCCCATCGCGCTCTTCCTCTTAACAATGCTGCTCTTCCTCCAAACCCCGCTGGAAGCCGCCTTCTCCCGCTACCAGGAGCGCCAGGCCGACCGTTACGGCCTGGAGTTGACAAGGATGCCCGAAGCCACCGCCCGCGCCTTCATCGCCTTCGTAGACCGCAACTACGCCGACCCCGACCCTCCACGCTTCATAGTCCTCTGGTTCTACTCCCACCCTCCTTTAAGGGAACGAGTCGAATTCGCGCTCCGGTCCAAACTGGACTGATTGAGGAGGGGGCATAAGAAGGCCCATCCATACAAAAGAATGGGGCTCGGGGAATGTCAGCTCGCGTTACGCTCTGGATTCCGCGGTCCTTCGGATTCATCGGAATCGGAATCGGAATCGGTGCGCTTCATGGGCTTGAGGTCTTTGTGTTTGCGGATGCCGGCGGGGCGTTCGGTGATTTTCAGTTCGAATTTGAGCGTCCGCTTGCCGCGGAGGACTTCTACGTGCAGAACCTGGCCGGGGGGCGTGGTGATGGCGACCGCGCGAACCTCGGCGCTGCCGGTGATGGTCTTGCCGTTGAAGCTTACAAGGATGTCGTTCTTTGCAATACCCGCCTTGCAGGCCGGGGAATCGACCACCACCTCACATACGCGCACCTTGCGAACCACTCGCGCCATCTCGCCGTCGGACTCGAACTTCTCCTCATCCATCGGAACGACGCCGATAAAACCCTGCGCGATTTCGCGGCCTTCGCGAAGCGCTTCTACTACCGGTCGGACGTCGTTGGCGGGCAAGGCGAAGCCGGCGCTCGTAACCGGCGGACGGAACAGAGCATAGCCGCCTTGTCGGGCGGGACCTTGTTCTTCCGCGGGCTCCGGCGCGGGCTGTTCATCGGAATCGCCTTGCGCCTTCGCGATTTTGAACGAGATGCCCTGAAGTCGACGGAGCGGCTGAGCGCGTCCGGGGAGTGGCGGCGATGGCAAAGTGCTGGGCTGCGGAGAATCCACGGTCGGGACAGCCGCCATCATGCCGATGACCTCGCCTTTGGTGTTGAGCAGCGGAGCGCCACTTGATCCCGCGCCCACGGTGCCGGCGATCTGCAGCAGCCTTGGATAGAACCGCTTGCCTGCGTGCGTTCCTTCGGCGCGGATTCCGGCGACCAGGTTGAGCGCGGCCGAATTGAGCTGGCCGCTCTGATTGCCGATCGAGATGGCGAAGTAACCCGGAACGGCGGCGGCGGAATCTCCCCATTTCAGGGCGGGAAGCTCAGCGCGCTTCGGGACCGTTAAGATGGCTACGTTCAAGTCGGGATCGATTCCGGCGACCTTAGCCTTGATTCGCCACCCATCATCGGTGATGACGATCGGCTTCTCCATCCCCTCCACGACGTCGGCCGTGGTGACGATGTAGCCTTCTCCGATCGAGAACCCGGTCCCCGACTTCGGTACGCGGATACGTATCGCCACGGCCTTGGTCTGCTCGAGAATCTCGCGTGCGACTTCCAGACCTTTCTTGTGGACGTCTTCCTGTCCTTCCTCAAGCGCCCGGAGCTTAGCGCGCACTTCACGTTCTGCAACGCGGTCTCGCTTTTCGGCCTTCTGCTGAGCCAGCTTCGACAGCTCCTCGCGGGCCTGGCGGACAGCCTCGGCAACATGCTTGTTCATTTCCGCCGTGTTCACAGTCCCGGCCCTCATCAGGTGCTCGTGGAAGAAACCCCTCTCGGAAACGTCGTCTTCGATGGTCACGACGGCGCCCTTGGAAGCCTTGACGATGTTGGCGACCTCGGCCTGCATCTTTTCGAGCAGATCCAGAGCGAAGGCGCCCGATGTTAAGCCCGCGGCCGCCATCACCAGGACTAATCGGCTGAATCGGAAAGCTCTCACCATACGGGAGCTTCCTCCGAGTCCGATCCGTACGAGGCAGGAGCAATGCGCGATCCCGAAGCCGGAATACTCCCCATCACGAACTCACGCTGCGGCTCAGCAAAGGGGGGATTCTTTTTGATTACTGCATCCCGCTTATCGTCTGCCGGCTTGTCGCCTCTCGGTTTGTCAGCCAATCTACGTGCGTTGTTCCGCTGCGTTCTCGATTCCGGTTCGCGAACGGTCTCCACGGCAGGAGACTCACCCATCGGACTTCGCGTTGGCGACTGCGCAGGACGCATTCCCACAGTCTGAATTCTCGAACCCTCCGAAGCGATTCGGCTTTGCGCCCGATCGGACTCCGGGCCTACTAGCTGAATTGACATGCACGGCGGTTCGGACACTACGGGAGAGTTAATGCGCTTCTTTAGACTGAGCGCATCGGAAACCCCGTTTGAGTCCGCAGCCTGGAAGGCGCTCCATACCGTCGCCAGGAATGCGCTGGCCATTAGCGTGCCCGCCCACACCGGAAGCACCGACCCGCGTCTTACTGGCTGGGAAGGAATCACGGCCGCAGATTTCTTAGCATGCTCGATCTCCGCACGGAGGGCGTGCCACGTAGCCTGGGACTCAGGCTCGGGCTCCTTCTTGTAGCGCGTAACCAATCCGGCGGTTATCTTTGTGCTTTGCAGCTCGCGTCGGCATGCCGCGCATCGGGCAACGTGCATCTCCACTCTATCCGTTTCCGATTCCGATAGCCGCCCTATTACATAATCCCAGAGCTGCCGGGATACTGCCCGGCATTCTCGCTTGATCATCATCTTCAATTACCTCAAAGTCATCAGCGACTGGACACGTTCCTTGAGCCGCCGTCTCGCGCGAAAGAGCCTTAGCTTGACGCTTGCTCGCGAGCAGTCGAAAACCTCGGCAATCTCTTCATAGCTGAGGTCCTGCATGTCGCGCAGCACGATAATATCGCGCTGGTCGACCGGCAGTCCGCGCAGAGCGCGGCGTAGGACCTCGCGGTCTTCGGACCGCTCCAGCACCATATGCGGATCCTCGCCCAGAAGCTCGCCTTCCAGGATGTCCGCGCTGGCCGTGTGATCGAAAAGGATCTCCGGCTTGCGCTCCCGGGACTTCATACGGTCCCGGCAAAGGTTGGCGCAGATTCTGAGCAGCCAGGTCCGCAGGCTGCACTCGCTCCGGAATCCGCCGAGCGCCTGGAACGCCCGCAGGAATGTCTCCTGCTTGACGTCATCGGCATCATCGGGGCTCCCGAGCAGGTGATAGGCATAGCGGAACACATGCCGTTCGTGCTCCGCGTAGACCAGTCCGTACGCATCCAGGTCGCCGGTCCGGCAGCGCTTCAGCACGCTGTCTTCCTGCTGGTTGACGGCTACGTCATGAGTCGCAATCATGGGCGGCCCGGGTCCTCCTTGCACCACAATAGACGACGCGCGGGTCCCCCGGTTATCTCGGCGAAGCCAATCAGGTAGTATCATGCGGGCTTAAATCGACCTCGATCTCGTCCTCGTAATCGGTCGTCGGGTCACTGAGTAATTTTCACCGAGCGAGACCTTAATACCTACCGGAGCGTAAGCGTGGCCAGAGTTGGACTTGTCGGATGTGGCAACATTAGCGGAATCTACCTGCAGAATAGCCGGCGATTCCGCGGCGCCGACATCATAGCCTGCGCGGACCTCGACATGGAGCGCGCAAGCGCAAAAGCAAAAGAGCATGGCATAACGGCCGTCAGCGTAGATGAGCTGATATCGGATTCCGGTATTGATGCGGTCCTGAATCTCACGATTCCGAAGGCGCACGCCTCCGTTTCGATTGCCGCCCTGCAATCCGGAAAACACGTCTACTCCGAGAAGCCGCTGGCAACGAACCTGAAGGATGGCCTTCGGATTCTAGATGCGGCCAGGGAGGGGAATGTGCGCGTAGGCTGCGCTCCGGATACGTTCATGGGAGGCGGCCTGCAAACGTGCCGAAAGCTCCTCGGCGACGGCGTCATCGGCGAGCCGGTCGGGGCGGCAGCCTTCATGATGTGCCATGGCCATGAGAGCTGGCACCCCGCCCCGGCGTTCGATTACGAGCTCGGGGGCGGGCCGGGG